>JBHHZM010000013.1:0-37789 GCA_046758065.1 Alphaproteobacteria bacterium
TACGGCAGTTACTACATCACCGCAATGGTCTGTATCGACGAGGCGACGCTCGAGAACGGCTGTCTCAATATGGTCGCCGGCCATCACAAGCGTGGGCTGTTCCGCGAGTGGGAGCCGCTGACCGAGGAGGACATGGCAGGCATGGAGTTCATCGCGTGCCCGACCAAGCCCGGGGATCTGGCGTTCTTCGACTCGTACGCGCCGCACGCATCCGAACCGAACATGAGCGACACGATCAGGCGTCTCTACTTCGTCACGTACAACCGCCTGTCGGAAGGCGACCAGATGGCGCGCTACTATGCCGACAAGCACAGGAGCTTCCCGCCCGACATCGAACGTGAAGCGGGCAAAGAGTACGTTTTCCGCGTTTGACGGCGGCGCCCGGCCTTCCGCCAAAACACGGCGAATCATCAAGGCTCGACTGTGCGGCGTCGTTCGCGCGTTCTTGTGACTGTTCATCCGGTGCTCCCTCGATCGCTGAGTGGTCCTCACCAATCAGATTTCAAGGTTCAGTCCGGATGAACAACCCTCATAGAATGCACATCTAGGCAGCCGACTGCGCGCGGGGCCCCGCGGCCACGAGTCGATGAACCGTCTCGACCGCCATCGGGGCGTTCTCGCCATAGCCGTCGGCGTCGATGCGTGACGCAAACTCCTCGGTCACCGGCGCGCCGCCGACGATCACCGGGTAGGTCGATCGGACCCGCTTGAACAGGGCGACGGTTTTCTGCATCGCGGGCATCGAGGTCGTCAGCAGCGCGGAAAGCCCGACGACGTCGGGTTTGAGTTCGTTGGCGCGGTCCAGCACTTCTTCCGGCGTCACGTTGACGCCGAGATTGATCACTCGATAACCGGCGCCTTCCAGCATCATGCCGACCAGATTCTTGCCGATGTCGTGCACGTCGCCCTGCACCGTCGCCAGCATGACCAGCCCCTTGGGCGGCTCGCCGGTTTGAGTCAGGATAGGACGAAGCACCTCCAGGCCGGCCTTCATGGCGCGCGCCGCCATCAGCATTTCCGGGACGAATATCGTGCCGTTTGAAAACTCTTCTCCGACATCGTCCATGGCCGCGATCAGGGCGTCGTCCAGAAGCGAGTGAACGGGCACGCCCGTCTCCAGGCCCTGAGACACCAGCTCGGCGGTCAGCTTATCCTCGTGATCCAGCACCGCATCGAAAATAGCGTCGAAGAGCCGGTCTTCCTCCGTGTCCTCTCGCTCCGGAGCGGCGGCTTTGATGATCGCCGCTTCGTTGGTTTGGACCTTGCCGGTATCGCCGCGGGCCTCCGGCGTTCCGGCGCGCCGCAGTCCCCGCCACGGGCGCTCGCCGCGGCGGAAGGCCAGGGCGGCATCGACGGCGATCCGGACGTTCTCCGGTGGGGTCACGGCCGACAGGTTGCAGAAATAGGCGCAACCTTTGCCCCCGGCTTCCTCGATCGCCTCCATGTACTCGTGGACACGCTTTTCGATCTCCTCGGCGGGGCCGTTCTGGAACAGGTTGTTGTCGATTCCCAGGACCACCGATTTATTCTTGCGCCGGGCGAAGTCCATCGGCTCCTTCAGACCCACTTTCCAAAGGTCGGGATCCTGGATCTTGAAGTACCCGGGCGTGACTTTCAGCTTGTTCTCCCAGAAACGCTCCTTGTCATCGGGGTAGGAATCGCCCCACCAGTTGTCGACCAGTACGGGCAAGGTGAGTTGGCGCTGCATGCGCAGGATCGGTTCCATGGCGAACTCTTCCTGCATCTCCAGGGTGATGAAAGGCAAGGAAGCGGTGGCGTCGGAGCCGTCGTAGAAGGGCAGGTCGGGAAACTGCTTGAGCATGTATGCGCCATAGGGGACCAGCACCTCGTCCACGATGAAGGCCATCACCTTGTGCACGAAACCCGGATTCCGGTTGATCTGCACGATCAGGTTCTCGAAGGTCATGAGGTGCGCGGCCATGGTGAAGGGGCCGCAGAAGCAAAGCGGCGGACGGCGACCGGTCAGCTCTTTCACCAGATGGATGATCTCGGCCACCATGGGCATCCGACCGGCCGTCGCCGGGTCGGGTGTCTTGAGGGCCGCCAGGTCGGCCTCCGTCTTGATCAAGGGATTAACGTTGTCAAGCGCGGGCGCCATGTCCTCGAACAGGACCAGAGGCAAACCGAGAGCTTCGGCTTCGACGTTGTACACGTCCCAAATGAAGCTCGGCGTATCGAAGCGATAGTCAATCGCCGTCCGGCAGATGCCGCGAACGAAAGCTTCGGGGTCGGTGTAGAACTCGCGACCCGGTTGGCCCATGTTGGTCATGGCGAATTCATGCATCTGCACGATGAACGGCACCTCCCGTGCGCCGCCGTTCATTGCGGCTTCGAGCCGCCGGTAGCCGGCTTCGAAATCGAACTCAGGCATGGTCCCGTCCTCCAGTGTCGACCACGCGAGTGTGACTACATTTTGGGTATACGTGGTATAGCCATTATCCTATTTTTGATAAGTCCAATTTTAGGAAAGGACGTACCGATATCATGACGAAACAGGTGGAAGGTCTGCTGCTCGATATGATCACGCTTGATCGCGATGGGGGCCTCCCCCTCTACCGGCAGCTTGACAGCCAGCTGCGCAGGGCCGTGCTGTCCGGCCGCCTGCCGCCGGAGACGCGCCTTCCGGCGACACGGCAGCTCGCCCTGGAGCTCGGCATTTCGCGGCTTACGGTGCAAAATACGTACGAGCAGTTGGTCGCCGAGGGTTTCCTCAAAGCCGTCGCCGGCGCCGGGACGTTTGTGGCGGAGATCCCGCCCGAGGACCTGCCCCCGACGATGCCGGCGCCGGTGCGTCAAATGAGGCGGCGGCGGTCCGGGCTTTCCCGACGCGGTGAAGCCATCGCAACGACCCGGGCCGCCACGCGGGTCGCCGAGACCCGCCCCTTTCGGCCCGGCGTTCCGGATCCCGACCTTTTTCCCATGGCGGTTTGGTCGAGGCTTTGGGCCCGAGCCTTCAAGCGTGCCGGTCGGGATCTTTTCGGTTATGGGCCGGAGGGGGGCTGTCCGGCGCTGCGCACGGCTATTTCCGAGCACCTGGGCAATGCGCGGGGTGTGCGCTGCGATCCGGAACAGGTCATCGTTACCGCCGGTTCCCAGCAGTCCTTCGCGCTCTCCGCACTCGCCCTTCTAGACGCCGGCGATCTGGCCTGGGGCGAAGACCCCGGTCACGCAGCCGGTCGCGATGTTCTGAATGCTCTGGGCGTCCGCGTGGCCCCGGTATCGATCGATGATGAGGGGCTGGAGGTGGCCACGGCGCGCACCCGGTTTCCCGCTCCCCGACTGATATGCGTCACGCCGTCGCATCAACACCCGCTGGGAGTGACCATGAGCCTGCGCCGGCGTCTGGAGTTGCTGCAGTTCGCTCAGCGCATCGGTGCGTGGATTCTCGAGGACGACTATGACAGCGAGTTCCGGTACTCCGGACGACCGCTGCAGGCCCTTCAGGGTCTCGACAGCGGCGGTTGCGTGATCTATGCGGGCTCCTTCTCCAAGGTGCTTTATCCGTCGCTGCGCATGGGCTACCTGGTCGTGCCCCATGATCTGGTCGAGGCCTACGGCGCGGCCCAGAGGGTGCTCAGCCAGGGGATTCCTCTCCTGCCGCAACTGGTTCTGGCGGATTTTATGCGCGAGGGCCGCTATGCCGCCCATATCCGGCGCATGCGCATGGCCTATGGCGAGCGTCAACGGCTCTTGGTCGCCGCTCTACAAAGGCGGGCCCGAGACCTGATCGAGGTTCAGCCGACCGCCGCCGGCATGCACCTGGTCGCCTGGTTGCGCAACGGTCGGGATGATCTGCAGGCCGCACGCACGCTCTGGCAAGCCGGCATCGAGGCCATCCCGCTTTCGATCTATGCCGTACAAGACCATCCCCGCGGCGGTCTGCTGCTCGGCTTCACTGCCGTCGCTCCCGAACTCATCGATCCCAAAGTGAAGCAGCTTGTCGCGGCGCTGGAGGCGGTCGCCCAATGACAGGCGTCGCCGGAGTCGCGGGCGCGTCGCGGCGGCGGGCAAGCAGCGCGCCGACCATGCGCCAGATCAGCCAGACGCCGGCGACGGCGGCGTAGCCGTCGATTGCGTAGTGCCAGCCGAGGTGGACCGATCCCACCAGGATGAGCAGGCAGAACACCGAAAACGCGATCCCGAGCAGCCGGTTGACGCGCCAGCCCAGGAGCGCGAACAGGAAGGACGAAGCGATGTGCATGCTCGGCATCGCCGAGACGCCGCTGGCGATCTCGATGTCGCCCGCCCGGTAGTTCTCCCACAGCCCCTGCTGGACCTCGAGCGCCCAGACCGGATAACTCTGGTTCGCTTCGTTGAGGTAAGCCATCAACCCGGCGAACGGGTCCTCGAGGCCGGTCGCCGCGCCGAAATAGACCGGACCCACCGAGGCGAAGACGGTCGCCGCCAGCGAGCCGAGCAGCGCCCACGACAGCAGGAAGGTCAACAGAAACTGCATGCGCAGCCGGGGGTCCGCGAGACTGAACGTCTGCCACAGAAGGACCGCGTGCAGTACGAAGAACCAGAGATGATAGACGAAGTTGAGCGCACTCGTGACCAGCGGGGTTCCCAGCATCGGCTGGAGCAGCCGCCAGGGGTCGATACCGCCGTGCAGCGTCCGGTCCCAGGCGGCGAAGGGAACATCCCACAGCTCGGGGTTCACGAACGGGATCATGGTCTTCAACGAAGTGAAGACCGAGATGAACACCGGAATCAGGATCCACACCGGAAGCGCATAGGCGAGCCGCCGGGGGGCGAGCAGGTTGGCCTTGAGGTCGTCGATCAGGTAGCGCGAGAGACGCCGCGGACGGACCGCGACCATGACGTAGAGCATGCGGCAGACGAGCGCGCCGAAGAGAAACAGGCCGACGAACAGATTGATCTCGCCGGAATAGAGCGAGAGCTTCAGCATCTCGGGCCGCCCGAAAGCACGGGCCGCCGCCAGCCCGGCGCCGACGTACGCCAGCACGATCGCGGCGAACCAGCGGTGCTCGCGCGCCGTCTCGGCCAACAGGGCGCGGAAACCACGGTCGGCGGCGCGCGCGGGGAGGGTCAGGCTGTCGTGTATCGAGCTCATGATTGCGGAGACCGGTTGAACCCAAGCCTCCGCTATAGCCCGATCGGAATTGCCAATTCGTTACAAAGCCCGATAAATCCGGCCGCCGCCGTGCCTACCGTCGCCAAGCCTACCGCGGCCGGGTCTTGTCGCCGGCCGGAACCTCGGTCGTGTCCAGGGCGTCGGCGAGGCGGGCCTGCGCGCTGCCGGGACGGAGCGGCCTCTGCTGACTCGCATGGGGCGCCCAGGCGGTGAGGTAGACCACCTCGAAGGTGGCGGGGATGCGGCCGTCGGCGCCGGCGAAGCGTTTGGCGTAGGCCGCGGCCACGGCCGCGATCGTCGCACGCGGGGTGGGACGTCGCGACCGTTCGACCAGCGCGTTGGTCTCGCCCATGCCGCGCAGGTCGCGCATCAGCGCGAGCGCGTCCGGGTAGCTGACGGCGATGGTGTCGACGTCGACCACCGGCAGGGCGAAGCCCGCGCGCAACAGCAGCGCGCCCGCGTCGCGCACTTCGACGAACGGCGAAAGCCGCGGGCTCAGCCCCGCTTCGGCGGCGATCTCGGCCGCGGCGAAGGCCTCGCGCAGCTCGCCCAGCGTCCCGACCCCGAACAGCGCCGCGAGCAGGAGGCCGTCGGGGCGGAGCGCGCGGCAGAGTTGCGCCAGCGCGCCGGGCAGGTCGTTGACCCAGTGCAGCGAGAGCACGCTGGCGACGAGGTCGAAACTCGCCCCGGCGAAGGGCAGCAGCTCCTCGTCGGCGGCGACGCGCAGGCCCCGGGCGCGGGCGAGCATCGCCGGCGAGAGATCGGCCTGCACCAGCCGCGCGACGCCGCCGCGCCCGGCGAGCGCGCCGGCGAATGCGCCGGCGTGGCAACCGAGGTCGAGGGCGGCGGGAAAGTCGCGGCGGATGTCGTCGAGCCGCTCGGCAAGACGTTTCGCCACCTCGCGAAACAGGAAGTCGTGGGCGCCGAAACACGCCGCCGCGCGGTCGCGGTGGTGGCGCACCGCGGCGCGGTCGAACACGGTGACGGCGTCGCTCATGCCGCCACTATGGCGCGTCGCGCCACGAGGAGAAAGGGGCGCTTGGCGCGGTGGGACTTGCGGGACGTCCCGCGGGCCCGGGATCGGCGTCGGCCCGCACGCCGTCGTGACTTGACGCCCGCGCCGGGCGCGATCATACCGACGGCATGTCTTCGCTCCGACATGCAGACGCGGGGCGCGGCGGCTTCGTCGCAGCGGTGCTCGACGCGCTCCTGCCGCCGCGTTGTCTCGGCTGCGCGGCGTCGGTCGACGTGCCCGGCAGGCTTTGCCCGGACTGCTGGTCCGGCGTCGATTTCATCGCTCCGCCCTACTGCGCCCGCTGCGGCTTTCCCTTCGACTTCGACGAGGGGGAGGAGGCGCTCTGCGGCGCCTGCGCGGCGTCGCCTCCGGCCTTCGACCGGGCGCGCGCGGTGCTGCGTTACGGCGGCGTGGCACGCGAACTGGTGCTCGGCTTCAAGCACGGCGATCGGACCCACGCCGCGCCCGCCTTCGCGGTCTGGATGGCGCAGGCCGGCGGGGCGCTGCTCGCCGGCGCCGCAGCGGTCGCGCCGGTGCCGCTCCACCGCCGCCGGCTGTTCGCCCGGCGCTACAATCAAGCGGCGCTGCTCGCCCGGGCACTGGCGCGGCTGAGCGGGGCGCCTTTCGCGCCCGACCTGCTCGCCCGCATTCGCCCGACGCCGAGCCAGGCCGGGCGCAGCCGGCGCGCCCGCCACGAGAACGTCCGCGGCGCCTTCGCCGTGCGCGGCGGCCGCGACGTGGCGGGGCGGCATATCGTTCTGGTCGATGACGTCATGACCACCGGCGCGACGGCCACGGCCTGCGCCCGCACGCTCAAGCGCGCCGGCGCCGGTCGCGTCGACGTGCTCACGCTCGCCCGGGTGGTGCCGTCCGCCGACCGCGGCGGCGCGCCTTTCGTGCTATAATGACGATTCTGTTCCAGTGAGGTCCTGAAGTGCCCGAAGTCGAGATTTTCACCACCATGTTGTGTCCCTTCTGCGCCGCCGCCAAACGACTCCTCGAATGCAAGGGAATCGCGTTTACCGAGACCGACGTGATGTTCAGCCCCGGGCGGCGCCGCGAGATGAGCGAGCGCGCCGGCGGCGACCACCGGGTGCCGCAGATCTTCGTGAACGGCCGGCATATCGGCAACTGCGACCGGCTTTACGCGCTCGACGCCGTCGGCGAGCTCGATTCGATCCTGGAGGATGCGCCATGACCAAACGTTTCAAGGTTGCCTGCGTCCAGAACACCGCGACCCGCGACCTCGCGGCCAACGTCGCGGCGCTAAGCGATCTCGTGCGCGAGGCCGCCGCGACCGGCGCCGATCTGATCGCGCTGCCCGAGCACTGCTCGCTGATGGAGCCGCGCACCGAAATCCTGCACGCCCACGCCGTGCCGCTCGCCGAGCATCCGACGCTCGCCCGCTTCCGGGAACTCGCGCGCGAGGTCGGCGCCTGGCTGTTGGTCGGCTCGCTGCCCGCGCGCGCGCCCGACGGGCGGATCGCCAACTGCTCGATCCTGCTCGATTCGGACGGCGCCGTGATCGCGAGCTACGACAAGATCCACATGTTCGACGTCGATCTCCCGACCGGCGAACGTTTCCGCGAATCCGACGACTTCCAGTCGGGAAGCGAGGCGCGCCTCGTCGAGACCCCCTGGGGCACGCTCGGGATGACCGTGTGCTACGACCTGCGCTTCCCTGCGCTCTACCGCGGTCTCGCTCAGGCCGGGGCGCAGTTTCTCAGCATCCCGGCGGCCTTCACCAAGGTCACCGGAGACGCCCACTGGCGCATCCTGGTGCGCGCCCGGGCGATCGAGACCGGGTGCTTCGTCTTCGCTCCCTGCCAGACCGGCCACCACTACGGACGGCGGCATACCTGCGGGCATTCGCTGATCGTCGATCCCTGGGGCGAGGTGCTCGCCGACGGCGGCGTCGAAGTGGGCGTGGTCAGCGCCGAAATCGATCCGGCCCGCGTCGCTGAAGTACGGGCGATGATTCCGAGCCTCGAACACGACCGGCCGTTCAGCGTTGCCTATCCGGGGAAACCGCGCATATCCGCTGTATCCTAGCCGGCTTCGGCGCGCTGACCTCGGTCTCTTCATAGGCGACCACGCGGAGACGCTCGCGCACCGCCTCGATCAGCTCGCCGGGGCGTAGCAGGTGGTCGGGATTGCGCGGTCTGCCGAAGCGTTCGTTGCCTGTGGCGAAGGTCTCGTAGATCAGCACGCCCTCGGGCGCAAGCGCGCCGATCAGCCGCGGAAAGAGCGGGCGGTACAGATAGTTGGTCACCACCACGGCGCCGAAGCGCGCCTCGCCCACGGGCCAGGGCGCGTCGCTCTCGAGGTCGGCCTCGATCCGCGTCAGTCCCGGCGTGCCGTCGGGCGGGTCGAGCCACTCGAGATCGCGGTCGATCGCCGTGACCGGATGGCCGCGCGCGAGGAAGAAGCGGGTATGCCGCCCGCCGCCGCAGGCGAGATCGAGCACGGCCGCCGCCGCCGGCACCAGCGGGGCGAAGCGCACCACCCAAGGCGAGGGCGCCGTCAGCCGCAGATGCGCGGGGCGGTGGCTCACGGCATCCTTGATTCGGTCTTCCCGCATTCCCAAACAATTGGCATAGTCCGGTGCAACCCTGTGGTAGAATATCGGCTCCCAGCACGGGCAGAGCGATGATCGTTTTCGACCTCAAATGCGACCGGGGCCACGTTTTCGAGGCGTGGTTTCGCGACAGTAAGACTTACGAGGCCCAGGTCAAGGCGGCCGAGATCGTCTGTCCGGTCTGCGGCGATACACGCGTGACCAAGGCTCCGATGGCGCCCCAGCTCGCCCGCCGCACGACCGGGAAAGCGCCCGACGACAAGGACGGGCCGGCGCACGAGCACGCCACCCGGGTGATGTGCCAGATGCGGGCGTTGCGCGACCACGTCGAAAAGAACTTCGACAACGTCGGTTCGTGTTTTCCCGAGGAAGCGCGCAAGATCCACTACGGCGAAGCGGAAAAACACGACATCTACGGCGAGGCAAGCGGCGAGGAGGCGCGCGCGCTCGAGGACGAGGGAATCGAGTTCGGCATCCTGCCGCGGCTGCCGCGCCACGACAGTTGAGCGCCGCCGGGCCGCGATTTCAGCGCTCTTCCCTTACTCCGAACGCCAGATAGTTGACCGAGACGTTGTCGGAGAGCGACCAGACGTCGCGCAACGGATTGTAGCGCAGTCCCGCCACTTCCCTGAGTGCCACGCCGCGCTTGCGCAGACCGCGCGCGAGTTCGGCCGGGCGCACGAAGCGACGCCAGTCGTGCGTGCCGCGTTCGAGCCAGCGCAGCACGTATTCGGCACCGACGATGGCGAGCGCAAACGATTGCGGCGTGCGGTTGATTGTGGCCATCAGCACGAGACCGCCGGGGCGCGTCAGCGCGCAGGCGGCGGCGAGGAAGGAATCGATGTCGGCGACGTGCTCGATCACCTCCATGGCGAGCACCGCGTCGAAAATCACGCCCTCCGCCGCCAGCGTTTCGGCGCTCGCCTGACGGTAGGCGATGGCGAGCCCGCTGGCGCGCGCGTGTCGCCGCGCCACATCGACGTTCTCACCCGCCGCGTCGATGCCCGTCACTGTCGCGCCGAGCCGCGCCAGCGGTTCGCACAGCAGGCCGCCGCCGCAGCCGATGTCGAGCAGCGCGAGGCCGGCGAGGGGCCGCTCGCCGCGAGGATCGCGATTGTGCGCTGCGGCGATGCGGTCGCGCACGAAGGCGAGACGGGCAGGATTGAGGGCGTGCAGCGCTTTGAGCGGTCCTTCCGCATCCCACCAGCGCTCGGCCAGGGCAGCGAAGCGGGCGACCTCGGCGGCGTCGACGGAGTCGGCGTGTGAACTCTCGCGGGCGGGTTCGGGCATGGTCGCGGCTCGCGGTGGTAGCGGACTTGAACTCGACGCTCGGGGCAGAGTATGTATACGCGCCTTCGCCGGGGCAACCCGCATCGATCTTTCCGGTGAGTCCGCGGCGGCGCCGCAAGCGACCGAGGGTGGGATCCGCCAATGGCCCGCATCGTCCAGAAA
This sequence comes from Alphaproteobacteria bacterium, assembly GCA_046758065.1. Lineage (GTDB taxonomy): Bacteria > Pseudomonadota > Alphaproteobacteria > JAAXGF01 > JAAXGF01 > JBHHZM01. The sequence goes on from JBHHZM010000013.1 coordinate 10,162, forward strand.
TTCGGCGGCACGTCGGTCGGCGATCTCGATCGCATTCGCAGCGTGGCGCGCCGCGTCAAGGCGGCGGTCGACGCCGGCGACGAGGTCGCGGTGGTGGTTTCGGCGATGGCCGGCGAGACCGACCGGCTCTCCGATCTCGCGGCCGAGATCGCGCCGTTGCACGACGCCCGCGAGTACGACGTGGTGGTGTCGGCCGGCGAGCAGGTGGCCTGCGGCCTGCTTGCGATGGCGCTTCAGGAGATGGGCGTGCCGGCGCGCTCGTGGCTCGGCTGGCAGGTGCCGGTGCACACCGACGACCGTCACGGCAAGGCGACCATCCGTACGATCGATTGCGGCGAGCTCGTCGACCGTCTCGGCTCGGGTCAGGTCGCCGTGCTGTCCGGATTCCAGGGCGTCGGGCCCGACGGGCGCGTCACCACGCTCGGCCGCGGCGGCTCGGACACCACGGCCGTCGCGCTCGCCGCCGCGCTGGGCGCCGAACGATGCGACATTTTCACCGACGTCGACGGTGTTCACACTGCCGATCCGCGCATCGTTACACAGGCTCACAAGCTTGATAAGATCACCTACGAGGAGATGCTCGAACTGGCGTCGCAGGGCGCCAAGGTGCTGCAGACCCGCGCCGTCGCGCTCGCGATGAGCCATCAGGTCCGCATGCAGGTGCTGTCGAGCTTCAATGACGCCCCCGGAACACTGGTCGTTGACGAGGACGAGATCGTGGAAAAGGAACGCATCAGCGGCATCGCCTACAGCCGCGACGACGCCAAGATCACCCTGGTCGGCGTACCCGACAAGCCCGGCGTCGCCGCCGCCATCTTCGGTCCGCTGGCGGAAGCCAACATCAACGTCGACATGATCGTGCAGAACGTCTCGGAAGACGGCACCCGCACCGATCTCACCTTCACCGTCGCCAAGGCCGATCTCGATCGCGCCGTCGAAGTTCTCGACCCGGCGCGCGCGGAACTCAAGGTGCGGGCCCTGGTCCCCGACCGCAACGTGGCCAAGGTCTCGGTCATCGGCGTCGGCATGCGCAGTCATGCCGGTGTCGCCAACCAGATGTTCCGGACGCTCGCCGACAAGGGAATCAACATCCAGGTGATCTCGACTTCGGAGATCAAGATCAGCGTGCTGATCGCCGAAGAGTACGTCGAGTTGGCCCTCAGGGCCCTGCACAGCGCCTACGGCCTCGACGCCCGTTAAAATCATGACGCCGAGACAGGTTCCGGCTCGCCTCGACCGGCTCTGGGCTCGAGGGTGCGCATTCCTCGGGACCGAGTTCGCGATCATGGGTGGCGCCATGACGTGGGTCTCCGAACGCCACCTCGTCGCCGCCATCTCGAACGGCGGCGGGTTCGGGGTCATCGCCTGCGGTGCGATGTCGCCCGAATTGCTGCGCGAAGAGATCGTCGCCACCCTCGAACTCACCGACCGCCCGTTCGGCGTCAATCTCATCGTCATGCATCCCGAACTCGACTCCCTCATCCAGGTGTGCATCGACCAGGGCGTCGGGCATGTGGTGCTCGCCGGCGGCGTGCCGGGCAAGCCGGTCATCGCCCGCATCAAGGAGACCGGCGCCCGCGTCGTCTGTTTCGCTTCAACGCTCGGTGTCGCCCGCCGGCTGGTTCGTATCGGGGCCGATGCGCTGGTCATCGAGGGCATGGAAGCGGGCGGGCACATCGGTCCGGTCTCCACCGGCGTGCTGACGCAAGAAATCCTGCCCCATGTGCGCGAGGTGCCGGTGTTCGTGGCCGGCGGAATCGGCCGCGGCGAGGCTATCGTCAACTATCTGCGGATGGGCGCCTCCGGCTGTCAGATCGGGACGCGTTTCGTCTGCGCCGCCGAGTCGATCGCCCATCCCAACTTCAAGAAGGCGTTCATCCGCGCCAACGCGCGCGACGCCCAACCTTCGATCCAGCTCGATCCGCAGTTTCCGGTGATTCCGGTGCGCGCGCTCGCCAACAAGGCGACCCAGCGCTTCCTCGATACCCAGCGCGAGATGATCGACCGGGTTCGCCGGGGCGAAATCGACCAGAAGGAGGCGCAGCTCAAGATCGAACACTTCTGGGCCGGCTCGCTGCGCCGTGCGGTGATCGACGGCGACGTGGAAAACGGTTCGCTCATGGCCGGCCAGAGCGTCGGCCTGATCACCGGCGAGCAGTCGACGGCGGAGATCCTCGAAGAGCTGGTCGACCAGGCGGTTGCCTGTCTTGCCGGTGACGGCCGGGAGGGTACGGCGCGGTGACTGCGCAGGTCGCGGGCGGCGGCCCGCGCGCGCTGCTCAGGCGACTGCACGAGATCATGGCCGCGCCCCGGTCGGCGCAAGCGCGGCTCGACCGGGTCGTCAAGGTCATCGCCGCCAACATGGTGGCCGAGGTGTGTTCGGTGTATCTCATGCGCGCCGGGCAGGTGCTCGAACTGTTCGCCACCGAGGGTCTCAACCCGGAAGCGGTGCACCGCACGCGCTTGCGGGTCGGCGAAGGTCTGGTCGGCCGGATCGCGGCCTACGCCCAGCCGCTCAACCTCTCCAATGCCCAGGGCCATCCCGATTTCGCGTATCGGCCCGAGACCGGCGAGGAAATCTATCATTCCCTGCTCGGCGTGCCGGTGCTGCACGCCGGGCGCGTCATCGGTGTGCTGGTGGTGCAGAACCGCACCCGCCGTCAGTACGACGAGGAAGAGGTCGAAGCGCTACAGACCATCGCCATGGTGCTCTCCGAACTCGTTCGCGCGGGCGCCCTCATCCCGCCGGACGAGCTTCACGAGCCCGGCGGCAATGCGACGCTGGCGCGGCGGATCGACGGCATCAGATTCGCCAACGGACTCGCCATCGGCCAAGCGGTGCTGCACCAGCCGCAGATCGTCGTTCGCCGCGTGATCGCCGAGGATCCGGCGTGCGAGCGTGAGCGACTTGACGAGGCGGTCGCCGCCCTGCGCCGTTCGGTCGACCGCATGATCGAAGTCCATGACGCCGGCGGCGGCGGCGAACACCTCGACGTACTTGCGGCCTACCGCATGTTTGCCGAGGACCGCGGCTGGCTCACCCGCATCGGCGAAGCGATCGGTGCCGGACTGACCGCCGAGGCGGCGGTGCAACGGGTGCAGGAGGATACCCGCGCGCGCCTGGACCCGGCGGCCGACGCTTATCTGCGGGAGCGCCTGCTCGACCTCGACGACCTCGCCGGCCGGCTGCTCCGGCACCTCTCGGGCGAGGCCGTGCGGGCTGCCGATGATGCGCTCCCCGCAGCCTTCGTGCTGGTGGCGCACACCATGGGACCGGCGGAGCTCCTCGAATACCCGCGAGATCGTCTGCGCGGGGTCGTGCTCGAAGAAGGCTCGCCCACGGCGCATGTCGCCATCGTCGCGCGCGCCCTCGATGTGCCGCTCGTCGGTCAGGCGAAGGGTGCGCTCAACGAGATCGACGACGGGGATACGGTGATCGTCGACGGCGAATCGGCCGGCGTCTACGTACGGCCAAGCGGAGACGTGATCGAAGCCTATGAGGAAAGCCTCGAAGCGAGCGCGGCGCGTCGCGCCACCTATGCGGCGATGCGCGATCTGCCGGCGATCACCCTCGACGGCGAGCGGGTCGCGCTCAACGTCAACACCGGCCTGCCCGTCGAGCTCATCGACCTCGCCGACAACGGCGCCGACGGCGTCGGCCTATACCGCACCGAAATGCCGTTCATGATCGGCTCGGGCATTCCGGATACGGCGCAACAGGCCGCGCTCTACCGGCGGGTGCTCGATCAGGTGGGGGAAAGGCCCGTCGTCTTTCGCACCCTTGATATCGGCGGCGACAAGCGAATGCCGAATTTCGCCCACGCCGACGAGGCCAACCCGGCGCTCGGCTGGCGTTCGCTTCGGCTCGTCCTCGACCGGCCGGCGCTGCTGCGCCGACAGCTACGCGCTTTGTTGCGCGCCGCCGCGGGCCGCGAACTCAGGGTGATGTTCCCGATGGTCACCGAGGTCGCCGAGTTCGACGCCGCCCGCGCCCTGCTCGCTCGCGAGTGCGAACGCGCTACGGCGCGCGGCGAAACCCTGCCCGCGGCGCTGCGCGTCGGCGCCATGTTCGAGGTGCCCGGGCTCGCCTGGCAGTTGCCGGCGCTGCTCGATCGCGTCGATTTCCTGTCGGTCGGCAGCAACGACCTGATGCAGTTCATGTTCGCGAGCGACCGCGGGAACCCCAGGCTGCTCGGGCGTTACGATCCGCTGTCGCCCGCCATGCTCGCCTTGATGCGCGATCTGATCGCAAAGTGCGCCGCAGCCGGGGTCGACCTCGCCCTGTGCGGCGAAATGGCCGGTCGTCCGCTCGAGGCGATGGTGCTCGTCGGCCTGGGGCTGCGCAGTCTGTCGATGTCGCCGTCGGCCATCGGCCCGATAAAATGTTTGGTGCGAAGTCTGGAGGTCGGCGCGCTGAATGATTATCTGAACACTCTCTGCGATTTGCCTGATCACAGCTTGCGTGATAGAATCCACGGTTACGCCAAGGATCACGGCGTACTCATCTAGAAGGCAGCTTGGCGCGATTTTGCCTGGACGCCGATGTGAAGCGTCCGGCCTGGAGGAAGTGGACGATTGTTGTGACGCGTCTCGCGACGACCGGTTTGGCGCGCGCCCCCGATAGCGCGTTGGCTGGGTGATGGCGTCCTCGGAGCGCCACTCGGCGCGAACGACCGACGAACGCGCGACGCATCTGCGCGAAGTGGACGGTGGCGAGAGCGGCGTCGCGGCTGATCTCGTCCAGGCCCGACTGCACTATGGCATCGATCTCCAGGACGTCGCCGAGAACCTGCGTATCCGCTACGATCATTTGCGGGCGCTCGAAGAGGGCCGCTTCGACGACCTGCCCGGACCGACGTACGCCGTCGGTTTCTTGCGGAGTTACGCCACCTATCTGGGGCTCGACGCCGAAAATCTGGTCGAGCGCTTCAAAGACGAGGCGGCCGATTTCAGCGCCCGGCAGAAGTTGCACTTTCCCTCTCCCGTCGAGGACGGGCGGCTGCCCACCAGCGGCCTGCTGTTCGTCGCGCTGATGATCGCCGGCGCCGCCTACACGGGCTGGTACTATGTAAACTCACTCGATGAGGTCGCCGTCGACCGGGTGCCCGAAGTGCCGGCGCGGCTCGCCGAACGGGTGTCGGGCACCGAAAGTACCGCGAACCCGTCGGAAGCGCCGCCGGCGGCCGTGATCGCGACGCCGAGCGAGCCGGTCGCAACGCCCGATACCGCGATGACGGAGCCGGGCGAACCGGCCGCGCCGCCGCTCTCTGCGGGCGTGGACGAAGGCGCGGACGATGCGGCTGCGGCGCCTGTCGCGGAGGTTGCCGACGCGCCGGTGCCGGTTCCGCCTGCCGCGGAAACCGCGGCGCCGAGCGTGGCGACGGCCGGGGACTCGGCGACCGAAGCGGAAAGCACGGCCGGTGAACCGGCGGGAGCAGGGGACTTCGCGCCGGCGCCCGAACCGCTCGCGACGGCGTTCTCGACCGAGCCGTTACAGACGGTCGGGCCGGCGACGACCCCGTTGGAGCCGGCGATTGCGCCGCCGTCTCTTGGGGAGGCCGAGTCGGCGCGCCAAGGCGTGGCGGCGCCCGCGGCGAGAGCGGCGGCATTGCGCGCGGCCCGACCTGCCGCGGGAGAGCCGCCGACGGCGAACGCCCCTGCGTCCGTGACGGAAATACGAACCGCGGCGCTCGCTCATGGGAACGCTCCCGCGCCCGTGACGGAGACGCGGACCGCGGCGCTCGCCCCCGAAAGCGCCCCTGCGCCTGCCGCCGAACCCGAACCAAACGCCGACGCGCCGGTGGTGCCGCCGCCGGTTACCGAGGCGCCCGACTACGTGCCTCGCGTCTTCGGTCAGGCACATGTCGGCTCGCGCATCCGGGTGCGCGCCGCCGAGGAGGCCTGGGTGCAGATCACGGGGCTCGACAACGAGCTGCTGCTCACCCGCATCCTGCGGCCCGGCGACGTTTACAACGTGCCCGACCGCCAGGGACTCACGCTGATGACCGGCAACGCCGGCGGCCTCGAAATTTTCGTCGACGACGTTCCGGCGCCGCCGCTCGGGCCGGTCGGTGCGGTTCGCCGCGACGTTGCCCTCGATCCCGCGAGTCTGCTTCGCGGCGCCTCGCGCGAACCCTGAACGCGCAGGCCGCGCTTGACCGCCGAAGACCCGGACCGAACTTTACAGCGAGACGCCGACTGGGCTATCAGTGGGCCGGCGGCGATCGCCAAACCGCTCGGGACGTCATCATGAGCCTGCGACCCTACCGCGACATTCAGCGCCGCGATTGCCGGCAGATTCATGTCGGCGGGGTGGCGATCGGCGGCGACGCGCCGATCAGCGTCCAGTCGATGACCAACACGCCGACGGCCGACGTCGCGGCGACCGTCCGCCAGGTGCGCGCGCTCGAGGCGGCGGGGGCCGATATCGTGCGCATCTCATGTCCCGACGAGGACTCGACCGCGGCGCTGCGCGAGATTGTCCGCGACGGGACGGCGCCGATCGTCGCCGACATTCACTTCCACTACAAGCGCGCCATCGAAGCGGCGGAGGCGGGGGCGGCCTGTCTGCGAATCAACCCGGGCAACATCGGCTCGGCTGCGCGTGTGCGCGAGGTGGTCGCCGCCGCCAGGGATCACGGCTGTGCGATGCGCATCGGCGTCAACGCCGGTTCGCTCGAGCGCGACCTGCTCGAAAAGTACGGCGAGCCCTGCCCCGAAGCGATGGTCGAAAGCGCGCTCGACCACGCCCGCATCCTCGAGGACAACGATTTCTTCGAGTTCAAGATCAGCGTCAAGGCGTCCGACGTGTTCCTCGCCATCGCTGCGTATCAGGGACTGGCGGAAGCCTGCGACTATCCGCTGCACATCGGCATCACCGAGGCCGGCGGGCTCACCGGCGGCACGGTCAAGTCATCGGTGGGCCTCGGCATGCTGTTGTGGTCGGGCATCGGCGACACCATCCGCGTCTCGCTGTCAGCGGATCCGGTCGAAGAGGTCAAGGTCGGTTTCGAGTTGCTCAAGGCGCTCAACCTGCGCCACCGCGGAGTCAACGTCATCGCCTGTCCGTCCTGCGCCCGCCAGCGCTTCGACGTGATCGGAACCGTGGCGACGCTCGAACGCCGGCTCGCCCATATCGCGACGCCGATGACGCTGTCGATCATCGGCTGCGTCGTAAACGGCCCCGGCGAAGCGCGCGAGACCGACATCGGCCTGACCGGCGGCGGGAAAGGCAGCCACCTCGTTTACCTGAGCGGCCTGCCGGACCACAAGATCGACGACGCGGCGCTGATCGATCATGTCGTCGATCTGGTCGAACGGAAGGCGGCCGAGATCGAGGCCGGGACCGCGACCGACGAGACGACGCCGAAGGCCGCGCGCGCCTCATAGACGACTCCGGGGGAACGGTTTTTGGCGACGCTTCAGCCGGTTCGCGGCACGCACGACCTCCTGCCCGATGAGTGCCGGCGCCACCGGCGGGTCATCGAGACCTTCCGCACCATCGCCGAGCGCTACGGGTTCGGCGAGATCGCCACGCCGATCTTCGAGTTCAGCGAAGTGTTCAGGCGCACGCTCGGTGAGACGTCGGACGTGGTCACCAAGGAGATGTACAGCTTCACCGACCGCGGCGGCGACGAGATAACGCTGCGGCCCGAGTACACCGCCGGCGTCGCCCGTGCCTTCATCTCGGGCGGGCTCATGCAGCATCTCCCCCTCAAGTTCCATTGCCACGGGCCGATGTTCCGTTACGAGCGGCCGCAGAAGGGGCGCCTGCGCCAGTTCCATCAGCTCGACATCGAGATTCTCGGGGCGGCCGAGCCGCTCGCCGACGTCGAGGTCATCGCCGTCGGCGCCGACCTTCTCGAGGCACTGGGCATCGCCGGGAAGACCGAACTCGAGCTCAATACGCTCGGCGATCCCGAGAGTCGCGCCGCTTACCGGGCGGCGCTGGTCGACTACTTCGGCGGCCACCGCGACGCGCTCTCCGAGGACAGCCGCGGGCGTCTCGATCGCAATCCCCTGCGCATCCTCGATTCGAAGGACCAGGGCGACCGCCGGCTGATCGCCGACGCGCCGCTGATGAGCGACTATCTCAACGCGCGCTCGGCCGATTTCTTTGCCGGTGTCTGCGACGGGCTGGCGCGCATCGGCGTCGCCTACCGGCTCAACCCGCGGCTCGTCCGTGGGCTCGACTACTACACCCACACCGCCTTCGAGTTCACCACCGAAGCGCTTGGCGCCCAGGGCGCGGTCATCGCCGGCGGACGCTACGACGGTCTGATCGAAGCCATGGGCGGTCCGCCGACGCCCGGCATCGGCTGGGCCGCGGGCATCGAGCGGCTTGCCATGCTGATCGACGAGCCGCCTCCGCCGCCGCGCCCCATCGCGGTCGTTCCGGTCGCCGCAGCGGACGAAGGACCGGCGCTCGAACTCACACAAAGACTGCGCCGCGCCGGCTTCATCGTCGATCTGGGTTACCGCGGCAACGTCTCGCGACGCATGAAGCGGGCGAACAAGCTCGACGCCTGTGCCGCCATTCTGCTCGGCGAGGACGAACGCAAGCGGGCCGCGGCGACGCTGCGCGACCTCGATTCGGGCGAGCAGGTCGAGATCCCGCTGTCGGAGATCGAGGACCGGCTCGCCCGTTACCGGTAGCGCCGCCATGAGCGGGGCCGCCTCTCCCAATCTGGTGGTCGTCGGTGCCAACCACCGCTCGGCCTCTCTCGCCCTGCGCGAGCGACTGTTCGTCGAGGCCGCCGACTTCGGCGGGGTCTTCGCCGACCTCAGGGCGGCGGGCATCGCACAGGCGCTCCTGCTCTCGACCTGCGACCGGGTCGAGGTGCATGCCATTCACGCCGACGCCGGCGCGGCGGCGCGGGGGATCGCGCAGGCGCTTGCGGCACACGCCGGTCTCGATGCGGCCGAGGTCGCTCAGGGCCTTTATATGCTCAGCGGTGCCGCGGCCGTGCGCCAGCTCTTCGCCGTCGCCTCCTCGCTCGACAGCCTGGTGATCGGCGAACCCCAGGTGCTCGGCCAGGTCAAGGAGAGCCACCGGGTGGCGCAGGCGGCCGACATGGTGGGCAACGAACTCGAAGGCCTCCTGCAGGTCGCGTACAGCGTGGCCAAGCGCGTGCGTAGCGAGACCACGATCGGCGCGCGGCCGGTGTCGATCGCCGCTGCCGCGGTCGAGGTGGCGCGGGAGATTCACGGCGATCTCGGGGACCGCGCCGGGCTGCTGATCGGGGTCGGCGAAATGGGCGAACTGGTCGCGACGCAGCTCAGGGCGGCGGGGCTCGGAAGCCTTGTCGTCACCCACCGTTCGGCGGCGCGTGCGGAAACGCTCGCGCGCCGCCTCGAGGCCAACCTGCGGCCTTTCGACGCACTCGCCGACGCGCTCGTCGCGGCCGACGTGGTGGTTGCCAGCGTCGGTCTCGGTGCTTACGTGTTGACTGCGGAAACGGTGCGCGAGGTCATTAGACGGCGGCGGTATCGCCCGATATTCGTCATCGACCTCGCCGTTCCGGCGGACGCCGAGCCGGCGATCAACGATCTCGACGGGGTCTTTCTTTACGATACCGGCGACCTCGAAGGAATCACGCGTGCCGGGATCGCCGGTCGCGAGGCCGAGGCCGAGGATGCCTGGGCGCTGATCGACGGCGCCCTTGCCGAATACCTGCGGGCACGCGCGATGCGCGCCGCGACGCCTGCGGTCGTGGCGCTGCGGGAACATTTCGAGGCGACCCGCGCCCGGGTGCTCGAAGAAACCGGGACCGATGCCGCCGAAGCGACCCGGCGTCTGGTCAACCGCCTGCTGCACGCTCCGAGCGCGGCGCTGCGCGAGATCGCCGCCGACGGGGGCGAGGCGGAACGAGCGGTCGCCGAGCGATTGCTGCGCCGCCTGTTCGGCCTCACCGCCGGAGATCCGGCCCGAAAAGAGGAAAAAGAAAAGTGAGTCTCGATAACAAGCTTGATAGCCTGATCCAACACCATGCCGCGCTCGGCGCGCGCATGGCCGAGCAGGGCGAAATGGCGGCCGAAGACTACGTGCGTCTCGCCAAGGAGTACGCCGAGCTCGCGCCGGTGGTCGAGGCGGCAGAGGCCGTGCGCAAGACCCGCGCCGAGATCGCCGGGCTCGATGAGCTGATCGCCGGCGAGGACGATCCCGAGATGCGCAAGCTCGCCGACGAGGAACGCGCGGAACTCGTCCGTTCCCTGCCCGAACTCGAACAGCGGGTGAAGCTCCTGCTCTTACCGCGCGACGAAGCCGATGCGCGCAACGTCATTCTCGAAGTCCGCGCCGGGACCGGCGGCGAGGAGGCGGCGCTGTTCGCCGCCGACCTGTTGCGCATGTACCAGCGCTACGCCGAGGCCGAGGGCTGGAAGTTCGAGGTGATGAGCGCCTCCGAAACCGGCCTCGGCGGCATCAAGGAGGCGATCGCCTCGATCAGCGGACGTGACGTTTTCGCCCGTCTCAAGTTCGAATCGGGCGTCCATCGCGTCCAGCGCGTGCCCGAAACCGAGGCCGGCGGGCGCATCCACACTTCGGCGGCCACGGTGGCCGTCCTGCCCGAGGCCGAGGATATCGACGTCGAGATCGACGAGAACGACCTGCGCATCGACGTCTACCGGTCGAGCGGACCCGGCGGCCAGTCGGTCAACACCACCGACAGCGCCGTGCGCATCACCCACCTGCCAAGCGGCATCGTCGTATCGCAACAGGACGAGAAGTCGCAGCACAAGAACCGTGCCAAGGCGATGCGCGTGCTGCGCGCCCGGCTCTACGAGCGCGCGCTCGCCGAGCGCGACGCCGAGCGTGCGGCCGCCCGCAAGGGCCAGATCGGCTCGGGCGATCGCTCGGAACGCATCCGCACCTATAACTTTCCGCAGAACCGGGTCACCGACCACCGTATCAACCTGACGCTTTACAAGCTCGAACAGATGTTGAACGGCGAGGCGCTCGGCGAGGTCAGCGAGGCGCTCATGGCCGAGGATCAGGCGCGCCGGCTCGCGGCCGAGGAATGAACGACTCCGCGACCGTTCGCGGCGCGCTCGACGCGGCCGCCGGGACGCTCCGCGCGGCGGGCTTGCCCGAGGCCCGGCGCGAGGCGCAGGTCCTGCTCGGTCACGCGCTCGGCGGCGGGCGCGAGACGGTGATCGGCCATCCCGAACGGCGCCTCAGCGCGGCCGAGCGCGCCGCGTTCGCGACGCTCGTCGCGCGCCGCCGGGCGCGGGAACCCGCGGCGTATATTCTGGGCGAGCGCGAATTCTGGAGCCTGCCTTTCGGCGTCAGCCGCGACACGCTGATCCCGCGTCCCGACAGCGAGACCGTGGTCGAGACGGCGCTTGCCTTCGCCGATCGCGACGCGCCTCTCAGACTGCTCGATCTCGGCGCCGGGTCGGGTTGTCTGCTGCTCGCCCTGCTGAGCGAACTGCCCCACGCCGGCGGCATCGGCGTCGATCTGAGCGCCGGCGCGCTCGCCACCGCCCGCGACAACGCCGCCCGGCTCGGTCTCGCCGAACGCGCCCGGTTCGTCCGTGGCGACTGGGGGCGCGCCCTTGGCGGCCGCTTCGACCTGATCGTCGCCAATCCCCCCTATATCGCCGCGGCGGACCTCGACGGTCTGGCGCCCGAAGTCGCCCGCTTCGAGCCCCGGACCGCGCTCAGCCCCGGGGCCGACGGGCTCGCCGGCTACCGGGCGCTGGCGCCCGATGTTGCCCGCCTGCTCGCCGCCGATGGTCTGGCGGTGATCGAGGTGGGCGACGGACAGGCCGGCCGCGTCGCGGCGATCATGGCGGCGCGGCGGCTCGACGAGGTCGCCCGGCGGCGTGATCTGGCCGGGATAGAACGCTGCCTGTGCTTCCGCCGGCGCGAAATAATCGCCGGTTTCGGCAAGAAATTGCTTGGAAACCGGGCCAGCGTTGGCTAAGTAATATATTGGAAGGGATCATGAGCGATAATACTCGGGGATTGAAAGCCCCGGGTTTTGTGGGAACAGGACCCGCGCAGAGATCCCGTCCGATCCAGACAACAGTGTCATGGCCGCGCATGAATCGATAATCGTGCGCACAGAAAGTGAAATGATGCAATCATGAGACCGGGTCTCAACAACAAACGACCCCGCAATCACCGTTCCAACCTGCGCAGAGGGCCGGGCCATCATGGCAACCGTGCTTTCGACAGCAACGGCCCCGATATCAAGATCAGAGGAAGCGCCAGCCAGATTCTGGAGAAATATCTGGCGCTCGCGCGGGATGCGAACTCGTTCGGCGATCGTGTGATGGCGGAGAACTACCTGCAGCACGCCGAGCACTACTACCGGGTGCTCAATCCGACGAATGGCGCAGGCGACAAGCAGCCCCGACAGGCTCCGAAACCCGGAGCCCAGGCCGACGGTGGCCATGATGCAGGCAAGTCCGGCAACGGGCAGGACAGGGCGGAAGAGACCCAGTCCTGACCCGAGGACGGTTCTCGCCGCAGTGCGGTCGCCGCCCGCCCCGGAGGCGGCGCCGACCGTGAGACATTCGTCCGTGCGGCGGTGGGGATCAGCGTCCCGGGGAAATTTTCGCCGGGCGACGTCTTGAGCCGCAAAAAGCCAATACTTATATAGCCTTTGACCGCTCTTCGGAGGGTCGAGAGGCGCGCCGGCCGCTCATCCGGAGGACCGGAGATCGCGTTGACCGCTCGATCGAGGGTAAACGTAGACGAAGCATGGATTTCGACAAGTACACCGAGAGGGCGCGCGGTTTCGTACAGGCCGCGCAGGCGCTCGCCTTGCGCAGCGGCCATCAGCAGTTTCGCCCTGAGCACCTGCTCAAGGTGCTGCTCGACGACGCCGAAGGGCTCGCGGCCAACCTGATCCGCGCCGCCGGCGGTCGCCCCGATCAGGCGATCGACGCCGCCGAGGCCGCGCTCGCGAAGCTGCCCAGGGTCGAAGGCGCCGGCGCCGGACAGATCTACCTCGCGCCCGAGACGGCGCGCATCTTCGATTCGGCGCAGCGACTCGCCGAAAAGGCTGGCGACAGCTTCGTCACCGCCGAGCGTCTTCTGCTCGCGCTCGCGCTCGCCACGGGGACTCAGGCGGCGCGCATTCTCAGCGACGCCGGCGTCACGCCGCAGGGACTGAACGCCGCGGTCAACGACCTGCGCAAGGGGCGCAGGGCCGATTCGGCGACCGCCGATGACACTTACGAGGCGCTCAAGAAATATGCGCGCGACATCACCGCGCTCGCGCACGAAGGCAAGCTCGATCCGGTTATCGGCCGCGACGAGGAAATCCGCCGCACCGTTCAGGTGCTGTCGCGGCGCACCAAAAACAATCCGGTGCTGATCGGCGAGCCCGGGGTCGGCAAGACGGCGATCGCCGAGGGTCTCGCGATGCGCATCGCCAACGGCGACGTGCCCGAGAGCCTCAAGAACAAGCGGCTGATGGCGCTCGACCTCGGGGCGCTGATCGCCGGCGCCAAGTTCCGCGGCGAGTTCGAGGAGCGACTCAAGGCCGTGCTCGCCGAGGTCACGGCGGCGGGCGGCGACATCGTGCTTTTCATCGACGAACTGCACACCCTGGTGGGCGCGGGCGCCGCCGAGGGTGCGATGGACGCTTCGAACCTCCTGAAACCGGCGCTGGCGCGCGGCGATCTCCACTGCATCGGCGCCACCACGCTCGACGAGTACCGCAAGCACGTCGAGAAGGATGCGGCGCTTGCCCGGCGCTTCCAGCCCGTGGTCATTTCCGAGCCCACGGTGGAGGACACCGTTTCGATCCTGCGCGGGCTCAAGGAAAAATACGAGATGCACCACGGGGTGCGCATCACCGATGCCGCGATCGTCGCCGCGGCGGCACTGGCGAACCGTTACATCAGCGACCGCTTCCTGCCCGACAAGGCGATCGACCTGGTCGACGAGGCTGCGAGCCGCAAGCGCATGGAGGTCGATTCCAAGCCCGAAGAGCTCGACGAACTCGACCGCCGCGTCATCCAGCTCAAGATCGAGCGCGAGGCGCTGAAGAAGGAGAACGACGCCGCCTCGAAGGAGCGGCTCGAAAAGCTCGAAAAGGAGCTCGGCGACCTCGAGCAGAAAGCGGCCGAGGAAGGCGCCAAGTGGCAGGCCGAGCGTGAGCGCGTCGCCGGCGCCCAGAAGCTCAAGGAGCAGCTCGACGCCGCGCGCAGCGAACTCGACGTCGCCCAGCGCAACGGCGACCTCGCGCGCGCCGGCGAACTCGCCTACGGCGTCATTCCTGAACTCGAGCGCAAGCTCACCGGCGCCGACGACGCCGAGCACGACCGCATGGTGCACGAAGAGGTTTCGTCCGCCGACATCGCCGGCATCGTTTCACGCTGGACCGGCATTCCGGTCGATCGCATGCTCGAAGGCGAGCGCGAGAAGCTTCTGCACATGGACGAAAGCCTCGCGCGCCGCGTCGTCGGCCAGGACGAGGCGATCGCCGCGGTCAGCAACGCCGTGCGCCGCGCGCGCGCCGGCCTGCAGGATCCCAACCGGCCGCTCGGCTCGTTCCTGTTCCTCGGGCCGACCGGCGTGGGCAAGACCGAGCTCGCGCGCGCCCTCGCCGAGTTCCTGTTCGACGACGACCACGCGATGGCGCGCATCGACATGTCGGAATACATGGAAAAGCACGCCGTGGCGCGGCTGATCGGCGCACCGCCCGGCTATGTCGGCTACGAGGAAGGCGGCGCGCTCACCGAAACGGTACGGCGCCGGCCCTATCAGGTAATCCTGTTCGACGAAGTCGAAAAGGCGCATGCCGATGTCTTCAATGTGCTCTTGCAGGTGCTCGACGACGGCCGCCTTACCGACGGCCAGGGCCGTACGGTCGACTTCCGCAACACGCTGATCGTGCTGACTTCGAACCTCGGGTCCGAGTTCCTCGCCGAGCTCCCCGAAGGCGAGCTGATGGGAGCGGCGCGCGACAAGGTGATGGCGGCGGTGCGCGCCACCTTCCGGCCCGAGTTCCTCAACCGGCTCGACGAAATCATCCTGTTCGGCCGGTTGAGCCGCGAGCACATGAGGAACATCGTCGATATCCAGATCGCCGGTCTCGAAGCGCTGCTCGCGGACCGCAAGATCGCGCTCGATCTTGATACCCGCGCCCGCGACTGGTTGGCCCGGGCCGGTTTCGATCCGGCCTACGGCGCGCGTCCGCTCAAGCGTGCGATCCAGCGCTCGCTGCAGAACCCGCTGGCTTCGATGCTCCTGAAAGGCGCCGTTCAGGAAGGCGCGACCGTCACCGTGAGCGCCGGCGAGAGCGGCCTCATCATCAACGGCCGGGAGGTTGCGGCCGAAGCGGCGTGAGGCGGGCGCCGGCTCACAGCCCGGTAACGAACACCGCCGCGGCGTCGATCGCCGCCTGCAGATTGTCGGCCTCGGTCCGGCCCGCGGCGACGCGGGGTTTGAGCGAATGGTCGCCGTCCTCGATCCAGGCGATGCGGATGGCCGGCGACAGGTCGTAACCCGTGACCTCGTCTCGATTGCCCAGCGCATCGCGTGCGCCTTGGACGATCAGCGCCGGCGTCGCCAGCGCCGCCATGTGCGCCAGGCGCTCGGGCGCCGCCGGCTTGCCCGGCGCGTGGAAGGGATAACCGAGACAGATCAGCCCGCGCGCGCCGACCGCATCGGCGATCATGCTGGCGATCCGCCCGCCCAGCGACTTGCCGCCGATGACGAGGCGGTCGCCTCCGCCGAGCGCGCCGATCGCGCCGCGCCAGCAGTCGAGCAGCACGGGTGGGCGGTCGGGCGGGCGCCGAACGCCGTCCTTGCGGCGTTGCTGCATGTAGGGGAACTCGAAGCGCGCGACCCGTAATCCCGCGGCGGCGAGGCCGCGGGCGACGGTCGCCATGAAAGGGCTGTCCATCGGCGCTCCGGCACCGTGGGCGAGAACGACGGTGGGCGCTGTCCGCGACGGCGGCGGACCGTCGAACAGAAACCCGGTCGTCAGCACGCCGCCGAGCGGGCGGCGTCGCGGGCGTTGAGTGCCGTGTCGCCGCCGCAAGCGGGAGCGCCGGTGTCGGCCAGATTGTGGACCAGCGGCAGGGCGGCGAGCCGACGTTCGATGTCGCGCCGCGCCCGTTCGAAAGCGGCGAGTTCGGCGCCCTTGAGCTTGACGCCGGTGGGCAGCTTGATCTTGAGCGGATTGATCTGACGGCCGTTGCGCAGCACCTCGTAATGGAGGTGCGGCCCGGTGGAGCGGCCGGTCGAACCGACATAGCCGATGACCTGCCCCTGCTTGACCCGTTTTCCCTTGCGGATGCCCTTGGCGATCCGGGTCATGTGGGCATAGGCGGTGGAATAGGTTCCCCGGTGACGGATCCGGACGTAGCGGCCGTAGGAGCTGTACCAGCCGGCGCGTACCACCACCCCGTCGCCGGCGGAAACGATCGGCGTGCCGCGCGGCGCGGCGAAGTCGATGCCGCGGTGCATCCGGGTGTAACCGAGGATCGGGTGCCTGCGCTTGCCGTAGCCCGAGGACAGCCGGGCGCCGTTGACCGGGGTGCGCAGCAACGCCTTGCGCACGCTCTGGCCCGAGGCGTCGAAATAGTCGCTGCGCCCGTCGGCCATCCGGTAGCGGTAGATATCGAGCCGGCTGCTGCTGAGGGTGAGCGAGGCGAACAGCACCCTGCCCTCGCGCACCGCGGCGCCGGTATCGTCGAGGTAGCGCTCGAACAGCACCGAGAAAGTATCGCCGCGCTGGATGTCGCGCTGGAAATCGACGTCGAAACTGAAGGCGCGGATCATCTCCATCATCACCGGCAGGGGAATCCCGGCCTGCGCCGTCGCCTGGTAGAGGCTCGATCTGATGCGGCCGCCGGCGTGAACCAGCACGCGTTCGAGCGGCACCTCGACCTCGCGCGCGGCGAAGTCGCCGGTTTCGGTACGGCGCGCCTCGACGCTGCGGCCGGGTTCGAGAGCGAGCGCGACGCTGTAGAGCACGCCGGCGCCGCCGTCCGCACCTTCCTCGAAGACGACCGTGAGTTGCTGTCCCGCCTTGAGCCGCCGCGGGTTGTAAAGTCGGCTGAGCGCGACGATCGCGTCGTACGCCTCGCGCCGCTCGCTGCCCGCGCCCACCAGCGCGTCCATCAGGGTGTCGCCCTTCTCGACCCGGAGGCGCTTGCTGAGCGCCGCTTCGGGCTCGGGCGCGAAGGCGATCTCGGGCTCGGGCGGGGTGGCCGCCGTGTCGCCGTCGAAAAGAGCGGCGAGCAAGGGCGCATGCGCCGGCTTCGAGGTAAACAGACCGTCGGCGTCGCGTCCGGCAACCAGGTAGGAATCGCGATCGAGCGCGAGACTCACCGCGGCGAGCCGGTGCGCCGACCCGCCGCCCCGGTCGAAGACGATGGTGAGTTCCTGGTCGATCTGCAGCCGGCGCAGGTCGAAGCGGCGACCGAGCGCGGCGACCGCGGCTCGCGCGTCGCGCCGGGCGCAGCCCGCGCGCAGCAGGACACTCATCAGCGTATCGCCCTTGCGCAGCCGCAGGGTCTTGAAAACGACGTTGTCCGCCGTGGCCGGCGCCACTTGCCGGCCCTCGGACGAGTCGGCCTCGGGTGCGGCCGAGTCGCTTGTCTCCATCGCGGCGCGGTCCTTCGCCGCGGGCGCAACGGAAAGCGGCGCAGGCGCTGCCGTCGGCGTCTCGGCGGCGGGGGTAAACGGCGCGCGCGCGCGGTACGCGCGATAGCGGTCGGCTGCGACGCGCCGGACGACGACGAAGCGGTCCCGCCCCAGCGCCAGACTCGCCGCGGCCAGCTTCGGCGCGCGGTCGGGGCCGGCGGGGTCGAGCACTACGCTGAGTTCCTGACCGACGCGCAGCCGGCGCGGATCGTAAAGCCGGCCCAGCGCGCCGGCGGCTTCGTGGGCCTCGTGCGGCGCGGCGCCGGCCCGCATCAGCAGTTCCATCAGGGTATCGCCCCGGGCGACGCGCAGGATGACCCGCGACGTCGCGGCGGCCGGCGTTTTCCCGGCGGAGGGCGCGAAAGGCGCGCTCGCGCGCAGGACGACAAAACCGTTGCCCCGGCGCCGTACGACCAGGTAGGCGCCGCGGTCGAGCGACAGGCTGACGGCCGCGAGCCGCCGCCCGGTCCCGGATGCCGCAGCGGGATCGAGCACGACGGTGAGCTCCTGGCCGACGCGCAGTTTGCGCGGGTTGAACCGCGTGCTGAACGCGCGGATGGCGCGGGCCGCGTCACGCGGTGGGCTGCCCGCGCCGACCAGCAGGTCCATGAGCGTGTCGCCCCTGGCGACCGCGATCGTGGTCACCGTCGGCGCGGGTTCGGCGTCCGGCGTCGGCGTTGCGGACGGGGTTTCGGGACTGTAGTTGACGGGTACGAGCAACCGCTCGGGCGCGGCCAGCGGCGCCCGCTTGACGTGAGCGGCGGTCGCCGCGGACGACACCGCGACCGTCCCGACGAGCGCGAGCAAGACGATCAGCGCACGCGGCGCTCGTAGGCGAAAGCTCATTACGCTCCAACCCCCCACACTGACCATCGAGTCCCTACGTCAAGCCCCCAGGAGTTCGCCGCTTACCGCAGCGGCGTTTATCGAAACTTGCGGGGCGCGCCCGGTTTTGTCAATGGAATCCTAGGCTTCCAGCGTTGATTATCGGTTAACGCGAGCACCTTTTGTTCACTTCGGGGCGCCGTGGCCGACCGGCGGCGCGGACGACGCGCCGCCGCCGGGGAATCGGTTGACAGTTTCCGAGGCCGGGGCCTATAAGGCGCGGTCTTTCGGGCGGTCCGGTTTCCACAGGCGTGGATCGGCCCGGATATCGGGGCCTGTAGCTCAGCTGGTAAGAGCGCACGCCTGATAAGCGTGAGGTCGGTAGTTCGAATCTACCCAGGCCCACCAATCCGGATGCGGGTTGTCGGGCGACGGCGAAGCGGTGCGGCGGCGGTGTTGCGCATCCTGCGGCCGACGTCGGCATCCGGTGTGGGGGTGTAGCTCAGCTGGGAGAGCGCCTGCTTTGCAAGCAGGAGGTCGACGGTTCGAATCCGTTCACCTCCACCAATCG
Organism: Alphaproteobacteria bacterium; assembly: GCA_046758065.1. Taxonomy (GTDB): domain Bacteria; phylum Pseudomonadota; class Alphaproteobacteria; order JAAXGF01; family JAAXGF01; genus JBHHZM01. Next base: position 29,172 of record JBHHZM010000013.1, read on the forward strand.
TTCCGCCGGTGCGGCGGGGTCTCGGACGGCGGTTTCCGGCGACGCGCCGGGGGGCGCCGGGACGACGAACGCCGCCTGATCCGGATTTCTCTCCACAGTGACGAACGGCGTCGCCTGCGGGCGGCGCGACCGCGATGCGGCCGGCGACGCGCCGGACCGCGGGTTTGCGTTAACCAAATCTTTTGACTGTGTGACGTTAAGTCTCCCGAGCGGTACCGGCAGGCGCATAAACGTTGGAAACGCGAGGAATTCTGGAGACTTTCCGATGAGGCCGCAAGGAACCCGCGCGGCCACAACCCCCGTCCCGGTGGCCGCCCGCGACAGGAACCTTCTTTTCGCGATTCTGGCCATCGCCCTCGTGGCGAGCGTCGCCAACTGGGCGGCGGTGCGGCAGGGGCAATCCTGGCTGCTCAAGAACGACGCCCTCGACGAGGCGGTCAAATGGGCCATCTTCGTCGAGAATAATCTTTCGGATCCCGCCGGGCTTCTCGCCGGCGAGGCGATCTCGGCGAACGACCGCCGCGTCCTCGAAGCCGCTGTCAAGGCCGGCAATATCGTGCGCTTCAAGTTCTTCGGGGCCGACGGCCGCATCGTTTATGCCTCGCGCGAGGTCGATATCGGTAAGACCAACACCAAGTCTTATTTCACCGATCAGGTCATGCAGGGCCGCACCTTCGTGAAAATTGCGGACGACGAGGATGTCGCCGGCGGACGGGCGGTCGTGGGCGAGGCTTATGTCCCGTTCATGGAAGGCGGGCGTTTCAGGGGCGCGATCGAGGTCTACGTCGACATGACCCCGCGGGCCATCGCCCTGCACCGCGCCGGCAGCTTCCTTGTGGCGGGTCTGCTGGCGCTTCTCGGGGTCATCGGGGTCGTTTGCGGGGTCTTCGTCTGGCGCAACATACGCGCCCGTGCCCGCGAACTGCTGCGCGAAGTGATCGATTCCAAACGGCGGGTTGAGGAAGCCACGGCGGCGCTACGGGAAAGCGAAGCGCGAATACGGGCAATCCTGGACTACTCGCCCGCCAAGATCCACGTCAAGGATCCGCAGGGGCGCTACATCCTGGTCAATCGCCGGTCCGCGATCCTGTTCGGCGTCACCGAGGAAGAGGCCCGGGGCAAAACGTCCCAGGACATTTTCCCCGATAAAGCGGCAGATGCCTTCGAGGAGCACGATCAGGCGGTCTTGGAAACCGGACGAGCGATCGAACAGGAAGAAGAGTGGTTCCAGGACGGCAGCGTACTTACGTACCTCACCGTCAAGTTCCCCATTCGGGGAGCGGCCGGCGAAATCACCGGCATCGGCGCGATCGGAACCGACATCACCGAGCGCAAGCGGGACGAGAATACGCTGCGCCGACACGCCGAGGATCTCGACACATCCCAGCGGCAAATCGAACAACAGGCAAGCGAACTCGCGGCGCAGGCGGAAGAACTGAGCCTGGCCCGTGATCAGGCGCTTGAGGCCAGCCGCGTCAAGTCCGACTTCCTGGCGACCATGAGCCACGAGATACGCACGCCGATGAACGGCATTCTCGGCATGGCCGGCCTGGCGCTGGACACCGACCTCGACGACGAACAGCGGCAATACGTGGAAGCCATACGCCAATCGGGCGAGGCTTTGCTGACTATCATCAACGACATTCTCGATTTTTCGAAGCTCGAGGCCGGCAAGCTCGACCTCGAAATCATCGAATTCAGTATCGTCGGCGTCGTCAAGAGCATCATCGAACTGCTCGGCCCGCAGGTGACCGGGAGAGGCCTCGAACTCGCCGCCTTTATCGCTCCCGAGGTGCCGGCCAGGCTGCGAGGCGATCCGGGACGCCTGCGCCAGATCCTGGCGAACCTGATCGGCAACGCGATCAAGTTCACGGAAACCGGCGGGATCTCGGTCGAGATCACCACGGTCGACGGCCCGGACGGCAGGGTCATCCTGCGTATCGAGGTCGCCGATACCGGGATCGGCATTCCGGAGGAGGCGCAGTCGAAGCTGTTCGACCGTTTCACCCAGGCGGATTCCTCGACCTCGCGGCGCTTCGGCGGGACGGGACTGGGCCTCGCCATTTGCGGCCAGCTTGCCGAGCTCATGGGCGGCCAAATCGGCGTCGAGAGCATCCCGGGCGCGGGCAGCCGGTTCTGGGTTACGGCGTCCCTCGAGGCGGTGTCGCACGACCCGGCGGCGCCGTTTCCGAGTCTCGAGAACCTGCGGGATCTGCGCGTGCTGGTCATCGACCCCGTCGATGTCAGCCGGCAGGTGCTGCACCGGCAGTTCCGGTCGTGGGGCATGACGGTGGAGAGCGTCGCCGACGGGGCGGCGGGGCTCCGTGCGCTCACCGACGCGACGGGGCGCGGCGCGCCGTTCGATGTCGCCGTCGTGGCTCGGACGCTGCCCGACATGGACAGTGAGGACCTCGGCCGCCGGGTCCGCGAGCGGCCCGAGTTCGCCTCGACCAAACTCGTCCTTTGCACCGCGATGGGCGTTCGCGGCGACGCGGCGCGGAGCAGGGAGGCCGGCTTCGCCGCCTATCTCACCAAACCGCTGCATCCGTCGGTCGTGTTCGACTGCCTCGTAGAATTATGCGGAAAAGTCGGCGACGGGCCATCGCTCCCGCCCGTCGAAGCCAAACCCATCATCACCGCCCACGGCATCAAGGAGAAGCGGTCGCTGCGCGTTCTCGTGGTCGAAGACAACCTGATGAACCAGAAGCTCGCGACGCTTCTTCTGTTGAAGGAGGGCCATCGCGCCGACGTTGCCAACAACGGCATCGAGGCCGTGGATGCGGTGCAGAAGTTCTCCTACGACGTCGTTCTCATGGATTCGCAAATGCCGGAAATGGACGGCATTACCGCGACCAAAAAGATCCGCGCGCTGCCCGGCGAGGCGAGCCGCGTTCCGATCATCGGGGTGACCGCGAATGCCATGAGGGGGGATCGCGAGAAATACATTGCGGCCGGCATGAACGACTATGTTTCGAAGCCGATCGACAAGGCGAAGCTGTTCGAAGTGCTCGACCGTTGGGGATGCGCCGTTGCGGCGAAGCCTGAGGTCGCGCCGACGCCCGAGGGAGGCTCCGGCGGCGATCTCGATTCCGCCGTGCTGTCCGATCTCGAGACGACGCTGGGCGAGACCGTCATCCGGGACCTCGCGAGCCAGCAGATCAAGGACACCCGCGCTCGCCTCGAACGCATTCGCGCCGCGGTCGAGAAAGGCGACGTTGCTTCGTTACGCCAGGAAGCACATGACCTCAATAGCACGTTCGGCGCCTTTGGCGCGCATCTCGTGTGCGAGAGAGCGCGGGCCGTCGAGACCGCCTGCCGGCAGGAGCGGGGCGACGAGGCTCTCGCCCTCGTGCCCGAACTCGAACGCGTGGTCGGCGACGCCGTGTCGGCGCTTGAAGCGTGCTATCGGAAGTCCTGAGGGGGCGGCGATGCCTCGTGATGCCGCGTCGGAGGCCGTCATCGACAGGCGTTTTACACGACCCGAAGCCATGCGGCGCGGCGTCTGCGTTTCCTCGATCTATCGGCCATCGCGAACGGAGCGCGTCCCTCGAGAGTGTGGCTCCGGCCCGGCCATGACGATGTTTTACCGAACCGGGTTCGACCCTGTGGCCGGGAAGGTAACCAACATCCAAATTCGTGAAGGAATCGCCTCATGACTCGAACAAACATCAGCCGGCTGACGCGAAGCTGGAATATCGGAAAGAGACTGTCGGTGAGCTTCAGCGTTGCGATCGTCGTGCTCGTCGCCCTGGTTATCTACAACTACTCGCGTCTGGAGAAACTCGGCGCTCTTCAGCACGACGCGGCGCTGCGGGCCGCGGAATCCGTCAGGGTGACCGAGATGGAGGGCATGGGCGGCAAGCTTTACAGGATCGTCGCCACGGCCGCGCTTAACCAAGATCCCGATGCCGTATCGCAGGATTGGCCGGCGATGACGGCGGAAATGGAAGGTAACATGCAGTTCGTCACCAACGCCGTGGATACTCCCGAGGAGAAGGAGTGGAACCGGCAGGCGGTCGAAGCCTACCGGAGGTTCGCGAAGGCGGTCGAGCAAGAGATGCTGCCCCTGCTGCGGTCCGCCGATCCCGCGGACGCGGAAATCCGGCGGCTAAACGAAGATATCAACCGTGATGTGTCGACGTTCGTCCACAACTATGCCCGAATCATGGAATCGATAAACAGGAAGTCCGAGCAGGCCGACCGGATTTTCAAGAACGTCCTGTCCGACATGGCCTTCATCAGCGCCACCCTGGCACTCGGTGCGATCGTCTCCATCATCGTCATCACCCTGTTCACCACGCGGAGCATCGCGGACCCGGTCAAGGCGCTCACCGACACGATGCGGAAACTCGCGGACGGCGACAAAACGGTCCAAATTCCCGCACTGAATCGCACCGACGAGATCGGCCACATGGCCAAGGCGGTCCAGGTATTCAAGGAAAACGCGATCGAAATGGAGCATATGGAGACCAAGCAGAAAGAGATGGAGCGAAAGGCCGAGGAAGAGAGAAAACACGCCCTGCGGGACCTCGCCGACAGTTTCGAGGACAAAGTCAAGGGCATCGTCGATGCGGTCGCCGGCGCGGCGACCGAGATGCAGGCCACGGCGGGAAGCATGGCTTCGACCGCCGAGCAGGCCAGTCATCAGGCGACGGCGGTCGCGGCGATGTCCGAGCAAGCGACGAACAACGTGCAGATGGTCTCGGCCGCGGCCGAAGAGCTGTCGAGTTCGATCGCCGAAATTTCCCGTCAGGTTTCCGAATCGGCCAAAATGGCGCGAACCGCGGTCGATGAGGCGCAGCTCACCAACGAAACGGTCCGGGGCCTCGCCGAGAGTTCGCAAAAGATCGGCGAGGTTGTCGAACTGATAAGCGACATCGCCAGCCAGACCAATTTGCTGGCGCTCAACGCCACGATCGAGGCGGCGCGCGCCGGCGAGGCGGGCAAGGGCTTCGCGGTGGTGGCGTCGGAGGTCAAGAGTTTGGCCAACCAGACGGCCAGTGCGACCGAGGAGATATCGTCTCAGATCGGGGCGATCCAGTCCTCGACCAACGACGCGGTCGAAGCGATCAAGGGAATCGGCGAGAAGATCGCCCAGATGGATGAGATTGCAACGGTGATCGCCGCGGCGGTCGAGGAACAGGACGCCGCCACCGGAGAGATCAGCCGCAACGTGCAGGAAGCGGCCACGGGAACGCAGGAGGTTTCCAGCAACACCATGGGCATGAACGAGGCGGCGCAGGAAACCGGTGCGGCATCCCGGCAGGTGCGCGCGGCGGCGGGCGAACTGGCGAAGCAGGCCGACAACGTTCGCCGGGAAGTCGACAATTTTCTCGCCAAGGTGCGATCGGCCTAGTCTGGATTGCTCCCCAAAGTTCCGGGCAGCGCGATCGGGATGCGGCGGCGCGCCATGCCGGGCCGTTTTCCGGTCAGCGCGTCTCGCCCTCCTCGGCGATGAGGCGATAAATGGCGTCCCGCAAATCACGTTTCCGCACGGGTTTGCGCAGCAGCGGGAAGTCTTCGCCGTCGGCTTTCTCCGACTTGAGCGTCGCCGCATCGTGGCCCGATATCAGGAGCGCCTTGAGACCGGGTCGGCGGCGTATGGCCTGACGGGCGAACTCGTGCCCGAACATGCCCCCGGGCATGACAACATCGGTCAGCAACACATCGACGGCCATCCCGTCGTCGAGTAGCGCCAGCGCGGCGCGGCCGTCGGGTGCGCTCAGCACCCGGAACCCGATGTCTCCGAGCGTCTTTACGGCGGCGCGGCGCACGTCGGGATCGTCCTCGACGACGAGCACGGTGGTCTCCCGGGCGCGGCGCGGTGCGCATTCGGGCGCGGCTTCCTCCGCTTCACCCGCCGCCGCTTTCCCGGTTCTGGGAAGATACATCGTCACCGTGGTTCCGGTGCCGGGCGCGCTGTCGAGCTCGACGTGGCCCCCCGACTGCTTGACGAAACCATAGACCGAACTGAGACCGAGGCCGCTGCCTTCTCCCACTTCCTTGGTGGTGAAATAGGGCTCGAACGCCCGCTCGGCGACTTCCGGCGGCATGCCGGTGCCCGCATCGCGAACCGCGAGCGCGACATATGCCCCGGCCTCGAGCCCGACATGACGCAAGGCTTGGTCCTCATCGAAGGTCGCGTTTGCCGTCGTGACCTTCAGCACGCCGCCGCCGGCCATGGCATGGCGCGCGTTGACCACGAGATTGAGCAGCGCGCTTTCGAGCTGCGCCGGATCGACGATCGTCCACCAGAGGTCGTCCGCCAGTTCGGTCCTGAGCTCGATGATTTCCCCGAGGCTGTGTTGCATGAGTTGCCGCATCCCGACGACGAGCGCGTTCACGTTGGTCGGCCGGGGATCGAGCGGCTGCTTGCGGGCGAAAGCCAGGAGCCGCTGGGATATGGCGGTGGCGCGGCGGGTCGTTTCAATCACATTGGCGATGACTTCGCGCGGACCGGGATCGGGCCCCACGGTCTGGTCGAGATGCTCCAGGTTCCAGAGGATGGCTTGCGACAGGTTGGTGAAATCGTGCGCCACGCCGCTGGTGAGCTGACCGACCGCTTCCATTTTCCTGGCATGGCGCAGCTGGTCCTCGAGGTTTCTTTGCTCGGTGACGTCCTGCACGGTGCCGACGGATCGAACATGTTCGCCGTTCTCGTCGAAGACCGGCTCGCTCAACTCGTGCACGACGCGCACCTCGCCGTCGGTGCGCACGATTCGAAACTCGATGTCGTAGGGTTTTCCACTTCCCGGCGTCTCGCTGAACACGCGGCGAACCCGGTCGCGATCGTCCGGGTGGACGATCGCCAGCAGTTCGTCGTGCGTCTCGGGCTCCGCGTCCTCCGGGACGCCGTAGATCTTCCTTACCACGGGCGAACGGGCGGCGATTCTGTTGGCCTTTTCATCCCAGACGAAGTCGCCGATGCGGGCGATCTGCTGCGCCCGTCTCAATCGTTCGTCGTTTTCGCGCAGGGCCTGTTCGGCCTGCTTGCGTTGGGTGATGTCGAGGATGATGCCGACGAAATAATCGGCCGCGCCCTCCGGCGTCCGAACGCATTGCACCGAGAGGAGGGCGTCGAAGACGCTTCCGTCGCGACGGACGTAACGTTTGTCGAGCGAATAGGTGTCGATCTCGCCCGCAAGCGCCCGTTCGAACCTGTCGAGATTCTCGGCGCGATCGTCGGGATGGGTGACGTCCGCCCAGTTGAGCTGCAGAAGCTCTTCCCGCACGTAGCCGAGCATGTCACAAAGCTTGTCGTTGACCGAGAGCCACTTCATCTCCGGGGAGCTGATGGCCATGCCCATAAGCGGGAGTTCGAAGTAGCTTCGCAACTGGTCCTCGGCGCGCTTGCGCTCGGTGATGTCGACCATGACGGACTGCAGCGCCTCTTCGCCGTTCCACGAGACCACCCGTCCGGTGTTGTCGAGCCAGATCGGCACGCCGTCCCTGCGCAACCCCCGGAAGACGTAACGCGCGGGCGCCTCTTCCCCGCCAAGCCGTGCATCCTTGATCTGCAGGAGCCGGTCCCGTTCCTCCGGTGCGATCAGCGGCACGAAGGAGTCCATGGCGAGAATCTCGGCCGGGTCGTCGTAGCCGAAGATATTCGCCCAGGCGCGGTTCACGAAAAGCGGCTTGCAGTCGCGGTGGATGAGGACTCCCTGGATCGACCCTTCGATGAGATCGCGAAACTGCGCCTCGCTCTCCTGCAGGCGCCGCACGATGGGGTTGCCGATACGGAAGAAGAGCGCGCTTCCGACCGCGATGAGGGCGACGGCGATCAGCGACACGATGCCGCCCGCCACCAGGAAAGGCGCGCGGATCTCGGCCACGTCGATTTTGGCCACGAAGCCCAGGTTCAGAACGGCGACCGGTTCGTATGCCGCCAGCACCGCGGCGCCCCGGTAGTCGAGTCCGATCATCGCCCCCGATTGACCCGAGAGCGCCCGGCGCATCGGCTCGGCGAGCTTCGATCGCCAGGGGACGGGTTCTGGCTTGACGAGGCCGCCACGGCTATGGTGCAGGATGAAGACGATCCGGTCGCCGTCGCGCCGGGCCAGGGTGAATTCCCCGGTCTCGTCGAACCCCTTGTAGCGTTCGTAGGCGTCCCTGATCTGCGCGATGGTGGCGGCCAGCGCGCCTTCCGGATAATCGCGATTGTAAGCCTGATCAAAACGCGCAATCGCTTCGATCAGGCGCGCCTGGCTGTTGGTGGTCTGGACAAGTTTGGCGCGTTGCTGCTCGAAGGCCGTACGATACAGGCTCCCCAGCGCCGTTCCGCCGATGATCAGGGCGACTGCGATCATGATCGCCACGAGGATGAGAACGGGTCTGCGGTGATCCATCATGCGGTGGTCCGCCGCGGCGCGGGGGACTCGTTCGGGGCGCCCGTGCGGTTTAGCGGGTTGCTGAAAGACGTTTCGGAGCCCTCGGCCATTTTTCGAGCCGCGACCCACCGGGCCGCTCCTCGGAATGAGGTTTGAGAGATGTCAATGGATTATCCTCATGGCTCGATCAAGCGCGCCCTTCGACTCGCCGCGCCGCGGCGGCTCAGGGTGAGGGCGGGTGTCGAAATAGAGGTTCGCAGCACAAGGTTAAGGGCACCGTCTCGAATCATC
>JBHHZM010000014.1:0-37513 GCA_046758065.1 Alphaproteobacteria bacterium
GTCGGCGAATTCGATCGTGCGCTCAACGAGCATCATGGCGCGAGTCACCTTGCCGAGTCGGACGACGAGACCATCCCTTATATGCTAACCGAATATGCTAACCGATGCTTTCGTCTCCGTCCCCTTCAGTGCCTAGTTTGCTCGTCTTCACCCCCGCTTGGCAAGGTCCCGGAATACTACTGACGTTGCCAAGTCCCTTGGCACTGCCGGGTGGCGGGACGGCGCAGCGTCACCGCGAGAGTTGCGGCGGGTGCGCGCACACGGTAACCGCCGTCGAGGAACGGCACCGTCGTTCGGGCAAACGCGCGCGGTTCCTCCCGCGACCACCTCGTCGGCAGCGGCGCCGCGCCAACGCAGTCACCGCGCGGTTCGTCGCATCCGGCGCGAATTGCCTGACTCGATTTTCCCGAATATTTTGCAAGAACCCGTTCCGTTACCTTGTTTTAATTGCATTACACGTATAAAAAACCCATCCTCTATATCGGTTTATATTTTTAATTATAAAAACATAACATTCCTAAAATTTTACATGGTTATTATTTGTTCTGCGAGAATCGTTTCCGGTTTCTTAATGGGCCCTTGTGTAGGTTGTGTCCGAGAGTCACCGTCCCTAGACCGCAACCGGTCCGGATCGATCCGCGCCATCAGCGGTCAACCGGCGATGAGGAACGGAAAATGAAGGATCGCAGATTGATCGGTCGCCTGCGCATCGGAAGCGGGCGCATCGTCGCCCTCGACGCGAACCACTTTCCGGTCGAGGATTCGGAGGACGGCGAGGTCCAGGAAATTCCCGGCGCGCTGACCATCCCTCTGGGCCGAAGCGGCTCCTTCCCGACCTACATCGAGTACGAAAACGGGACGCCGATTCGCCTCGTCGTACAGTTCGTCTGAATCGCCGGCCGCGACGGCTGAGTGACGGTTCCGAGGGTCTCAGCCGTCCGCCTCGATGGCGGCCTGCGCCGCGGCGAGGCGCGCGATCGGCACGCGATAGGGTGAGCACGACACGTAGTCGAGCCCCACACGCTGGCAAAAGCGGATCGAATCGGGATCGCCGCCGTGCTCGCCACAGATGCCGAGCTTGAGATTCCCGCGCGCGGCGCGGCCCCGTTCGGCAGCCAGCGAAACGAGCTCGCCGACGCCTTCCGTGTCGATCGATACGAAGGGGTCGCGTTCGAGAATTCCGGCGCGCTGGTAGCTGTCGAGGAAGCCGGCCGAATCGTCGCGCGAAATGCCGAAGGTCGTCTGCGTGAGATCGTTGGTGCCGAAGCTGAAAAATTCGGCGCCGCCGTCTCCTTCGGCGATTTCCCGGGCGCGCAGCGCGGCGCGCGGCAGCTCGATCATGGTGCCGACGAGGTAACTCAGCTCGACTTGTGCATCGCGCGCCACTTCGACCGCGACAGAATCGATCAGCGCCTTGAGAATGTCGAATTCGCGCCGGGTCGCGATCAGCGGGATCATCACTTCGGGCGTCACCGTCGTGCCCAGCTCCCTGCCGACGATTGCCGCCGCCTCGAAGATGGCGCGCGCCTGCATCTCGTAGATCTCCGGGAAGGTGATGCCGAGCCGACAGCCCCGGTGGCCGAGCATCGGATTGACCTCGTGCAGCCGCGCGGCGCGATAGCGCACGGTATCGAGATCGAGGCCGGCGGCCGCGGCGACCCCGGCGAGCTCATCCTCGGCGTTGGGCAGGAACTCGTTCAAGGGCGGATCGAGCAGGCGGATGGTGACCGGCAGGCCCGCCATGATGCGGAACAGCTCGGCGAAATCGTCGCGCTGCATGGGCAGCACCTTGGCGAGCGCGGCGCGGCGCTCGTCGGCGCTTTCGGCCATGATCATCTCGCGCACGGCGACGACACGCTCGGCATCGAAGAACATGTGCTCGGTGCGGCACAGGCCGATTCCTTCCGCGCCGAAACCCCGCGCGGTGCGCGCGTCGTCCGGCGTATCCGCGTTGGCGCGCACGCCGAGACGCCGCCGCGTGTCGGCCCAGTCCATCAGCGTCGCGAAGTCGCCGGAAAGCTCGGGCTGCACCATCGGCACCTCGCCCAGCATGACCTCGCCGGAAGCGCCGTCGATGGTAATGGTCTCGCCGCGTTTCACGGTCGCGCCGCCGGCGCTGAAGCTCTCGGATTCGTAGTCGATGCGCAAATCGCCCGCGCCGACGACGCAGGGCCGCCCCATGCCGCGCGCCACCACCGCCGCATGGCTGGTCATGCCGCCGCGACTGGTGAGGATGCCACGCGCGGCATGCATGCCATGAATGTCCTCGGGGCTGGTCTCGAGGCGCACCAGGATTACCGGCTTGCCCTGCGCGGTCAGATCCTCGGCTTCGTCGGCGTTGAACGCGACGCCGCCCGAGGCCGCTCCGGGCGAGGCCGGCAGGCCGCGCGTCAGCACCCTGCACGGCACCTTGGGATCGAGCGCCGGATGCAGCAGTTGATCGAACGACGCGGGATCGACGCGCAGGATCGCCTCGTCCTTGTCGATCAGCCCCTCCTTCACCATCTCGACGGCGATCCGCACCCCGGCGTTCGCCGTGCGTTTGCCGCTGCGGGTCTGGAGCATCCACAGCTTGCCGCGTTGCACGGTGAACTCGATGTCCTGCATGTCGTGGTAATGCCGCTCGAGACGCTCGAAGACGTCGGTGATCCGGGCGAAGACCTCGGGCATCGCCTCTTCGAGCGACGGCAGGGCGTCGTTTCCCGGTGACGCCGGCCGCGTCAGCGGCTGGGGCGTGCGGATGCCGGCGACGACGTCCTCGCCTTGCGCGTTGACCAGATATTCGCCGTAGACCTCCTTGGCGCCGGTCGCGGGGTTGCGGGTGAAGGCGACGCCGGTGGCGCAGTCGTCTCCCATGTTGCCGAACACCATGGCCTGGACGTTGACCGCCGTGCCCCAGGTTTCGGGAATGCCGTGCAGCCGCCGGTAGGTGACGGCGCGCCGGTTCATCCACGAGCCGAACACCGCTCCGATGGCGCCCCAGAGCTGATCGTTCACGTCTTCGGGGAAGGGTTCGTCCCGCTTGCGCGCCACCAGTTCCTTGTATTCCTCGGCCAGTGTCTTGAGATCGTCGGCGTCGAGCTCGGTATCGAGCGTCACGCCGCGCTCGATCTTGTGGTTTTCGAGCAACTGCTCGAACTCGTGATGTTCGACGCCGAGCACGACGTCGCCGTACATCTGGATGAAACGCCGGTAACTGTCGTAGGCGAAGCGCGCATCGCCGCTGCGGCGGGCGAGACCCTCGACGGTCGCCTCGTTGAGCCCGAGGTTGAGCACGGTGTCCATCATGCCCGGCATCGACGTCGGCGCGCCCGAACGCACCGAGACGAGCAGCGGGTTTTCGGCGTCCCCGAAGCGCATGCCGACGCTCTGCTCCATGCGCTTGAGCGCCTCGTTCACCTGCGCTTCGAGACCCTCGGGGTAGGCGCGATCGTTGGCGTAATAGGCGGCGCAGACCTCGGTGGTGATGGTGAACCCGGGCGGCACCGGAAGACCGAGGTTCGACATTTCCGCAAGGCCGGCGCCCTTGCCGCCGAGAAGATTGCGCATGTCGGCGCCGCCTTCGGCCTTGCCGTCGCCAAAGGCGTATACCCATTTGCTCATCGTTCTCCACCCTCGATCCGCGAGAAATCGGCGACCTGATTCATGGTTCCCTTGATTTGCGACAGAAGCCGCAGGCGGTTCTCGCGCAGTTCCGCGTCGTCGCAGTTGACGGTCACGTTGTCGAACAAGGCGTCCACCGGCTGCCTGAGCGTTGCGAGCGCCGCCATCGCCCGCGCGAAGTCTTCGTCGGCAAGCGCGGTGTCGGAACGCCGCGCGACTTCCGCGAGCGTCTCGGCCACGGTCTTTTCTTCGGCCTCGCGCAACAGTTCCGGATTGACGTCCGCGCCGTTGTAGACGCACTTGTCCTTCTTCTGCTCGATGCGGACGATGTTGGCGGCGCGGCGATAGGCGGTCAGCAGGTGCCCGCCGTCGTCGCCGGCAAGAAATTCCCGAAGCGCCGCGACGCGCGCGAGCAGTCGCACCAAGTCGTCCTCGTGACTCAGCGCGAACACCGCCGCGATCAGGTCGTGCCGCACCCCCTTCTCGCGCAGATGCACCTTGAGCCGGTCGGCGAAGAAGTCGAGGAGATCTTTGTGACTGTCCAGTAAACTCTTTCTAACCTGTGCCTTGCTTAAGGGACCAGATTCAGTCACGTATCCTTTGATCAATGCGAACTCGAAGGCTTTTTTCAACGGCAGCCGGAGATCATTTTCGATGATCAGCCGAATGACGCCGAGCGCGGCGCGGCGCAGCGCAAAGGGATCCTTGGAGCCGGTCGGCTTCTCGTCGATCGCCCAGAACCCGACCAGCGTGTCGATCTTGTCGGTGAGCGCGACGCAAACGCTGACCGGCGCTTTCGGGCAGGCGTCGTCGGGACCTTGCGGCGCGTAATGCTCGGCGATGGCCTCGGCGACGGCCGTGTCCCTGCCCTCCTCCAGTGCGTAGTAGCGGCCGATGACGCCTTGCAGTTCGGGGAACTCGCCCACCATCTCGGTGGTGAGGTCGGCCTTGCAGAGCCGCGCCGCCTCGTGTACCGCTTTCTCGTCGGCGCCGGGCACCGACCCGGCGATTTTGACGGCGAGCGCCTCGATACGCTTCACCTTGTCGCCCAGGCTCCCCAGTTTCGCGTGAAACACCACGCCGTCGAGGTCGGCGACGCGGCTCATCAGCGGCCGCGTCCTGTCCCGGTCCCAGAAGAACTTGGCGTCGGCGAGGCGGGCGCGCAGCACGCGCTCGTTGCCGGCGACGATCCGCTTACCGTTGTCGGCGGTCTCGATATTGGCGACGACGAGGAACCGCGGCGCGAGCCGGCCCTCGGCATCGACGAGCGCGAAGTATTTCTGGTGGTGGCGCATCGCCGTGGTCAGCACCTCGGGCGGCAGCTCCATGAATTCGGGGTCGATCGCGCCCACGAGCACCACCGGCCACTCGACGAGCCCCGCGTTCTCGGCGACCAGCGCCGGGTCGGGCTTGACGGTGAGCCCTTCGGCCTTGGCGAGTCGCGCGGCATCCTTCTCTATAACCTTTCGCCGCTCGGCGGCATCGAGCATGACATAGGCCGAACGCAGCTTGTCCCGGTAGTCGGCGAAACACGTGACGTCGATCTTATGGGGCGCCAGAAATCTGTGGCCGAACGTACGTCCCTCGAATACCAGAAATGTACTCCCATCCAGCTTGAAAGGCGCGTTTACGACCTCTCCATCGAACAGGCACAAGACGTTGTGAAGCGGTCGAATGAATCGGAAGTTGAGATCCGACCACCGCATCGACTTCGGCCATGTGATCGACTCGATTGCGGAGGGTACGATTCTCTTGAGAACATTCACCGTTGCCTGGCCCTTGCGCTCAATCACTGCGAGTAGCACCGCGCCCTTGGGCGTCTCGCGGACTTTGAGCTCATCGAGAGTAAGCCCGACCGACTTGAGAAAACCCGCGATGGCCTTTTCCGGCGCATCGACGCGCGGACCCTTGCGCTCGACCGTGGTATCGGGCTGCTTCTTGGGCAAGCCATCAATGACGAGCGCGAGCCGGCGCGGGGTGGCGAAGGCCTCGGCTCGTTCGTAAGCGAGCCCGGCCTCGTCGAGACCCGCGCAGACCAGACGCTTGAGGTCCGCCGCCGCGCGGTCCTGCATGCGCGCTGGGATTTCCTCGGAAAGCAGTTCGAGCAGCAATTCCGCCATCACCCGGCCCCTACCGAGCGGAAGACGCAAGCTATCGCTCGCCCCCCGCCCCCTGCCCCCTCCCGCCAGGGGAGGAGGAATACAAGAAGCGGCGCCGAAGGACATAAGCCCTCCCCCTCGATGGGGGAGGGTTTGGGTGGGGGTGAACAGCCGATATGGGGAGCCACGACCTAATCCTCGACCGCGACGTCGCGGCTATCGAGCCATTGTTTCCATTGCTCGCAGCAGTCCACGGCAAGTTTCCGCACGCGGGCGATGTAGGCGGCGCGCTCGGTCACGCTGATGACGCCGCGGGCATCGAGCATGTTGAACAGGTGACTCGCCTTCATGCACTGGTCGTAGGCCGGCAGCGCGAGGTTCTTGTCGAGAAGCGCGGCGCATTCGGTCTCGGCGTCGGCGAAATGCCGGGTCAGCGCCCCGGTGTCGGCGTATTCGAAGTTGTAGGCCGAGAACTCGCGCTCGGCCCGGAGATAGACGTCGCCGTAAGTAACGCCGGCGCCGTTCCAGTCGAGATCAAAGACGTTCTCGATCCCCTGGACGTACATCGCGAGGCGTTCGAGCCCGTAGGTGATCTCGCCCGAGACCGGGTTGCAGTCGATCCCGCCGACCTGCTGGAAGTAGGTGAACTGGCTGATCTCCATGCCGTCGCACCAGACCTCCCAGCCGAGCCCCCAGGCGCCGAGCGTCGGGCTTTCCCAGTCGTCCTCGACGAACCGGATGTCGTGCATCTTGGGGTCGATGCCGAGGGTGCGGAGGCTGTCGAGATACTGGTCCTGGATGTCGTCGGGCGACGGCTTGAGGATGACCTGGAACTGGTAATAGTGCTGGAGCCGGTTGGGATTCTCGCCGTAGCGGCCGTCGGCCGGCCGGCGCGACGGCTGCACGTAGGCCGCCTTCCACGGCGCGCGGCCGAGCGAGCGCAGCGTCGTCGCCGGGTGGAAGGTGCCGGCGCCGACCTCCATGTCGTAGGGCTGCAGGATCACGCAGCCGCGCTCGGCCCAGAACGCCTGTAGATCGAGGATCAGCTTCTGAAAGGGCGGGGCCCCGTTCGATGGCGCCATCTAACGGGCAATCCTTGGCTGGAATCGGCGCGCGGCGGAACCGGCGCCCGGTCGTCGGGTCAATCGTCGCGGCGCACAGTAAGGCCGCCGCCGAAACGGGTCAAGGCGAGGGTCAGCCGGGATAGGGGCAGTCGTCGCGTCCGCAGGCGGTCGCGCCCCGCGCCGCCACGAAGGCGTCGCAGGCCTCGCAGCGCACCATGTCCTCGGCGGCTTCGGCGCGCGGCTTGGCGGCCCGTCCCGAGGCGCGTCCGCGCGCCGCCCTGAGCGCCTCGCGCACCGTCTTCTTGCGCGATTCGTCGAGCCGACCGACGAACTTGAAGCCGTACCACACCGCGGCGATGACGACCGCGAGCACGATGATCTTCTGAAGACTGAAACCGAGCATGCGCCCCCTTGTAGTGGGCGCCATACGGCACGGTCAAGAGCGGGGCTCGGGTACGGTCAGAGACGGAAGACGGCGGTGGCGGGGGCGTTGGCCTCCCAGCCCTGGACCTCGAGCCGGCCCGACCGGGCGTTAGCGATCACGGCGAGCCGCGTGCAGGCGTTGAGGATCGGCGGCGTCACCCAGGAAAAGCCGTCGCGCACGCCGTCGCGCAGGCGTTCCATCAGATCGCGACGCTGATAGCTCTCGACGCCGCGCGGCGTCCCCTCGATCCCCGGCGTCAGCCAGTGGTTGGTAACGCATGCCGGCGTTTCGTGCACCACGGCGCGGTTCTCGAGCCGCTCGATGACACAGCCCTCGTCCGCCTCGTTACCGCTGAGCACGAAGAGCGCCGGCAGGCAGACCGGCGTTTCGCACAGCCACGCCTTGGCCTCGGCGAAGCTGCCGCATTGGTCGAACACCCGGCGCAACAGATGGCTCGGCGGCAACCCGTCGCGACGCCAGACACCGAAACGGTTGCGCAGCCAGTCGAGCGCAAGCGGCAGCCCCGAGCGACGCATCGGCGCCTGGTTGAGCGCCGCCGAGAAACGGCCCGGCGCCATCGCCGTGACGATGCCGACGAACCCCGGCCAGGTGACGTTGAAGTAGCTTCCCGCCGGCCCCTGCTGGCGGGCGACGACGACGTGACGACCGAGTCCTTCGAGCCCCCAGTCGAGGGTGCGCAGCATCCGGTTGCCGGGCGTCGCCGGATCGGGGCCGATGCCCGTCGTGCAGAACCACTCGTAGCTCAGGTTGAGGAGGTAGCCACCCGGCCTTCCGGCAATTCCGGCAATGACGTCGAGCTCGGCGAGGTAGGGATTGCGGGTGCGCACGAGCCAGCGCCGCGACAGCCGGTCGCCCCAGTTGAAGAGCAGCGCGCCGTAATCGCGCGCCCCGGCATCGAACAGCGCCTCGATGCGCGCACGCTCGGCATCGAGCAGCGCCGCCGGCCCCGCGTCGCCGATATCGACCAGCGGAATGGCGGGCAGGTGGTCCACGCCCGGCGACAACGGCGCCACCGACTCGGCGGTGACGCGTTCAGCAATCTCTACGGCCATTTTCTCGTCGTCAATCGATACCTCCGCCCGATCGCCTGCCGCGACCCGTCCATCTAACCTGTGGGACCGTTTCGCCAATTGCAAGGGATGATGAAGCGAGCGCGGCGATCAGAAATTGAGCCGCATTTCCTCCGGCGGGAAATAGAGATGGTCGTGCTTCTCGACCGCGAGATGACAGCCGACGCAGTACTCGACGCCTTCCTCGTTCATGCCCTTGGTTTCGCCGAATATGCTGCCGTCGGGCATGATCATCGTGTAGCGCCAGTCGCCGCTGACGTAGTTGAAGCCTTCGTCCATCTTCGTCATGAGAAAGAGCGGGCCGGGATGGATCTCGCCGTCCTCGGTCACCGAAAAGCTGTCCTTGGCGATCAGCGCGCCGACGGGAAGCCGACCGGCGCGTTCGTATTTGCCGTAATCGTGGCCGCGGGCGTTGGCGTAGTTGTTGACGTAACGCTGTCCGTGGGCCGCCGAGATATACGGCACCCGGTTGTAGCGGCGCCAGCCGTCGTAGACCTTGCGCCCGGACAGTCGGTAGGCGGCGCCCATTTCGTCGATGAGTTGGCGGTAGATCACTTCGGCGTCTTCGGGAGACAGGAACTTCGGGTTGCGCACCCGGAAATGATGGCGCGGTTTGTTGGGATCGCCGACAAGATGATTGATGCCGAGTTCCTTCGCAGCCTCACCGCTCGCGCCGGTTGTTTGCGTCCACGCCGGAACGCCGCCGCAGGCGAGCAGCATGAACGCCGCCCCGGCGACAACGCAAATTCGTGATGGGCACCGCATGTCTCGACCTCTTGACCGTCGGGTTCTGCGCGCCCCCCTGTATGCCACAAAATAGTGCCGCATGCTCTCACGCGCGGTCACGGCTTCGTGAGAACGAGGATGGAAATGCCTTCGCCAAGAAAAGACGGCGGCCATGACCGGGGATGGCACGCGCTTCTGCCGCGTTTTCGTACTGCATGATCGCGTCGGACTCACGCTCGGCCGGTCAACCCCGTCATCGCAAGGCGGCGACGGTCGCGCAGAAGCGGGCGATTTCCTCTGCGGTATTGTAGTAATGCACCGATACGCGGCACCAGCTGCGCAAGGCCGCGCGTCTCCATGTCGAGACGGGTGCCCTGCGGCGACGAGGTCAAAGCCCTCGCCCGGGGCGAAATTATTTGTTAAAGCCACCGGGCTAGACGAAACGCTGGCAAGCCCAAATATGGTTTGCTATACACGCCGCGCCTGCAGGATGCAGCGTCACCGATCCCCGGTAGCTCAGTTGGTAGAGCGGGTGGCTGTTAACCACCATGTCGCTGGTTCGAGTCCGGCCCGGGGAGCCATTCTTTTCAAGGGGTTGAAGCGATATGCTCAACCCTTTTCTTCGGTTTGAACCGCGGGCGGGTGCGATCGGGTCTGTTCTTGCAACCGTACGTCACAAATATGATAGCCTCACAACCGATCCACCCATGACGTCGCGAAACGACAGACAGGAAAGCGCAACCTACGAGGCGATCGCCGCCGAAGGCGAGCGCCTCGGGCTCTATCGCCGCATGACGCCCGCCGAGCGCGCCGCCTCCCGGCGCGCGACGCTGGCCCGGCTTCCCGCCGGTGAGGACGTCTGGCTCTTCGCCTACGGCTCGCTGATGTGGAAGCCGGGCATCGCTTGCGTGGAACGCCGGTCCGCCCTGATCCACGGCCATCATCGCCGCTTCTGCCTCTGGACCCTGGGGCGGGGAACCCCCGAACGCCCGGGACTCACGCTGGCGCTCGCCGCCGGTGGGTCGTGTCGCGGCGTCGCCTTGCGCATCGCAGCGGACCTGAGCGACCGCGAGCTCGAGAAGGTCTGGGACCGCGAAATGGCGGGTGGCGCCTATGACCCGCGGATCGTAACGGCGCGCACGGCCGACGGGCCGGTGACGGCGGTGGCCTTCGTCATCGACCGCAACCACGAGCGCTATGCGGGGCGGCTCACGCCCGACGCCATGGCCGAAACCATCGCCCGGGCGGAAGGCCGCTTGGGACGCTGCTCGGATTACCTGTTCAGCACCGTGGCGCACCTCGACGCGCTCGGTTTCCGCGACCGTCCGCTGCACGATCTCGCCCGCCTCGTGCGTGCGCGCATGGCGACGGCGGTGGACTGATCCCGGCTTTTTCGCGCGGTTCGTCCCGCCGCCCTGTCGCGGTCGGCAAGCCGCATGGCTGTTTTTCGTAGCTCCCCTATTGCGGAAAAATTCAACATGATATACTACTATAAGTAGTCTTTTTGTCTGCGGCGCCGTCTGCAAAGGCGAAGCCGTTGCGGGCCGGCGATGACAGGGAGGAAAGGCGAGGTGTCGTCCGCGATTGCCCCCTTGACGCGTGTCAGCGATACGCCCTTCGTCGCCCGCGTTCCCGGCTCGAAATCGTTTACCAACCGGGCGCTGGTAATCGCCGCGCAGCGGCGCGGGACAACCGTTCTCGATAATGCACTCGACTGCGACGACACGCGGCGGCTCGCCGCGGCGCTCGACGCCTTCGGCGGGATCGAGACGACCGCAACCGGCGGCGGCTACGTCGTCCGGCGAGACCGCGCGGCGCTCGCGGCGCCGCGGCAGGCGCTTGACCTTGGCGGCGCGGGGACGCCGGCGCGGTTTCTTCTGTCGTTCGCCGCGGCGGCCGAGGGCGCGACGCTGATCACCGGCAACGACCGGCTGTGCGAACGCCCGATGGATCACCTCCTCGAAGGCTTGCGCGCCATCGGCGTGCGTTGGGAATGCCTCGCCGCGCCCGGTCGTCTGCCGGTGCGGGTTTTCGGTTCGACGGTCGAAACGGACGACTGGACGATCGACGGCAGCGTCTCGTCACAGTTCGTCAGCTCGCTGCTGATCTTCGCCGCCCAACAGCCGCGCGAACGCGTCACCCTGCGAATCGCGGGCCATCTGGTGTCGCGGCCCTACCTCGACATGACGGCGCAAATCCTCGAACGGAGCGGCGTTCGCGTTGCGCGGCCCGACGCGCGAACCTTCGTCGTGACCCCGACCGAGCCGCGCGCACAGCGCATCTGCATCGAGACCGACGCCTCGGGCATGTCGTATTTCCTCGCCGCCGCAGCGCTAACCCGTTCGCGGGTCGTCGTTCGGGGCATCGGCCGGGGTTCCGCTCAAGGCGATCTCGGCTTTGCCCGCATCCTCGCGGCGATGGGGTGCCGGGTCGCGTTCAACGACGATTCGGTCGAACTTGAAGGCGCGCCGCTCCACGGCGTCGCGGTCGACATGGAGACCATGCCCGACACGGTGCTGACCCTCGCCGTCGTCGCATCGCGGGCCGAAGGGCCGACTCGCATCGCCAACATCGCCAACCTGCGGGTCAAGGAATGCGACCGCATCCACGCCGCCGTCAGCGAGCTGCGCCGGCTCGGGTGCGACGCCGAGGCCGGCGCTGACACGATCATGATTCGTCCGAACGGCCGTCTCGCTCCCGCTCTGGTCCGGACCTACGACGACCACCGGGTAGCGATGTCGTTCGGCCTGCTGCGCCTGCTCCATGATGGAGTGGAGATCGAGAACCCGCGCTGCGTGGGCAAGTCCTTCCCCGCTTTCTGGGACGAACTCGCCCGCTTCAGGCAGCACCACCAGGCCGGAGGAATCGCGTCATGACGGGAACCACCGAAGTCCATTCGCGACCCGACAGCGGGAGCGACCGTTATCGAGGCGAATACGACGCCGATGTCGTCGCCCGCTGGGACGCGTTGATCGGCTGGCAAGCGAGGCGCGAGAGCGAAGGCGATTTCTTCGTCGATCTGCTGCGTCGGCAAGGGGCGCGTCGGGTGCTCGACGCCGCCTGCGGGACGGGCTTCCACGCGGTGAACCTCGCCCGCGCCGGGTTCGAGGTCGCCGCCGCCGACGGCGCCGCCGCCATGGTCGCGCGAACGCGCGAGAACCTCGCGCGATACGGCCTCGACCTGCCGGTCACGACCTGCGACTGGCGCGAACTCGACCGCATCGTCGCTCGACCCTTCGACGCCATCCTTTGCCTGGGAAACTCGATCGCGCATCTGTTCGACGAGGCCGATCGGAAGGCGACGCTCGCGCAGTTCCACAAGGCGCTCGCCCCGGACGGCTTCCTGATCGTCGACCACCGCAACTACGACGCCCTGCTGTCGGCCGGGACCGGCAGCAAGACCAGACAAGGCTATTGCTGCTGCGGCAACGACACCGCGGTCGCGCTCGACGTCGTCGACGACGAGCTGGTCACGATCACCTACCGGATCGGCGGAGAGCACGCCTTTCACCTCGATACCTTCCCTCTGCGCTGCGCGCAGGTGCGCGATCTTCTCGAACGGGCCGGCTTCGCGGCAACGACGACGTTTGGCGACTTCCGGCGCAACTTCGACATCGACGACGTCGAGTTTTTCGTCCACGTCGCCTACAAAGCAACCGAAGACCGGGGCGGGGACCGCGGGTGAAGGCGGCGCTGATCATCCTCGACGGCGCCGGCCTGGCGCCGTCCGGTCCCGGCAACGCCGTCACGCCCGAGACCATGCCCTATTTCTTCGCCGCCATGGACGAAGGCGGTTTCGCGACGCTCGACGCCTCGGGCGCCGCGGTCGGGCTCGAAGCCGGCATGGTCGGCAACTCGGAAGTCGGGCACCTGACGATCGGTGCCGGCCGGGCGATCCCCTCGACCCTCGGCGTGATCGACTCCGCGTTCCGCAACGGCGACTGGGCCGCGCATTCCATCTGGCGCGACCTCGCCGATCGTCGGCGCCTGCACCTGATCGGGCTGCTGTCCGACGCCGGCGTCCACGGACACTGGCGGTCGATCGTCCAGGCGGCGTGTTTGGCCGTGCGGCGGGGAACAAGCGAGGTCGTCGTTCACCCCGTCCTCGACGGGATCGATTCGCCGGCGGGCGCCGCGCCGCGTCTGCTCGACGAACTCGAAGCAGCGCTCGCCGGGCTCCCTGGCGTCGCCCTGGGGGTAATCGCCGGACGGCGCGGGTTCTGCGACCGCAGCGGCGACCTTGCGCCGAGCAAAGCCTTTGCAACCGAGCTTGCCGGCACCCATGATCTCCCCCGCTTCACGCGCGCCGCGCTAGCCGCGCACCTGCCCACGACCGAGGCCGATTTCCCCGCCCATGTCCACCCGGGCGGACGCCCGGTCGGCGCCGGCGAGCCCGTGCTGATCACCAGCCACCGCGCCGACCGCGCAAGCCAGATCGCCCGGATCCTGGCCGAGAACCGGCCCGTATACGCGCTCGTCTCACTCGGCGAAGCGGTTCCCGAAGACCGCGTGTTTTTCCCCACCCGGCCGCTCGACGCCGGCCTGGGGTTCGAATTGAAGAGGCATGACTTGCGCTCGCTACGCATCGCCGAGCGCTGCAAGTTTCCCCACGTCACCTACTTCCTCAACGGATTCAACCACGGCCTCGAAGGCGAGGAGCGCTGTATTGACTCGATCGTCGACACCGCGGTCGCAGCGCATCCCGAAATGTCGCTCGCCGCGGTGACCGCGGCCATCGTAGCGGCGATGCGCGTACCCGCGAACCGGGCGGTGATCGCCAACATCGCCAATCTCGATCAGGTCGGCCATCTGGCGCGCTACGACCTTGCTGCCGCCGCGGCGCGACAGGTCGACGCCGCCCTCCAGTCGATCCACGCCGTCGCGCGGACCTGCGGCTGGTCCCTTCTCGTCACCTCGGACCACGGCAACGCCGAGCGCATGATCGACGCCGAGGGTCGGGGCTTTGGCGCCCATACCGAAGGTCCGGTTCCCCTGATCGCGCTGCCCGCGCGCACGACGCGCTTCGCCTGGACGACGAATGAAGGGACGCTCGCCAACGTCGCGGTAAGCTATCTCGCCGCGCTCGGAATCGCCGCGCCGGAATGGATGGCGCCGTCGCTTCTGGAACGCACGGCGTGACGCGTATTCGCGTAATTTTGAACGACCCTGGCCCTTTCGGCGAGGCGCTCGGGCTGCTGGCGCCGATCCCGCCGGACACCCCGCATCAGAGACGCGTGCGAATCGCGCTCTCGTCCGGCTGCGAATACACGCGCATCACCGCCGCCAACGCCCCACAATCCGCTTTGTGGATCACGGCGGTCGCGGACGCCGCGGCCGACGCGATTTTCCATTTCACCCCAGGTGCGGCAGAACCTGTCGATACGATGTTCGAGCGCCTCGACAACCGTTTCACGCGCCCGCCGCCAGCGCTCGGAGCCGTGATCGGCGCGCTCGTCGAAGCGGCGCGCAACGACCGCGAAAAGGTCCGTCGGATCGTCGATTTCACCGTCGAACGCTACCGCTACGGCGCCGGGAATCCGGCCGGCGACGAACCCGCGCTGTACTGCGGCGTCGCCACTGGCAACTGCATCGACATCAATACCTTCCTGCTCAGCGCTTTTTATGCCGCCGGAATCCCCGCCGCTTATTGCGCCGGCTACTTTTTCGAAGCCGACCGACCGCCCGTCGCCGACGGCATGCATTGCTGGATCACCACGTTGGCCGATGGCGTGGTCGAGGACTGGGACATCGCCCATCACCTCAAGCGTGGGATGCGTCCGGTCTTGCCCGGCCTCAACCCGATCCCCGGCAGTCGTTACGCCATGAGCGTCGGCCGCGGCCTGCGCTTCGCGATCGCGGATACGGTCGTCGAGATCGGCCATCTCGCGCAGCCGCTCTGGATCCTGTCCGGCGGGAAGACCCGGATCGCCGACATCACCGCGACCCGCCTGCCCTGACATTCCAGGGTACGGCGCGCCGTCGGACAAGCTTCAGGCGAGACCGCCGCCGACGTACATCCTGGTCAGTTCGCGCCGCGGGGCCTCGAAGATCTGATCGACCGGACCCGCCTCGATCAAGGCGCCGCTCCCCTCATGCATCCAGAAAAAAGCGGCGTCGGTGCCGAGACGGCGCGCCTGCCGGAGGTTGTGGGTGACGATGACGATGGTGTAGTGCTCGCGCAGCGACGTAACCAGTTCCTCGACGGCGCCTGCGGAGATCGGGTCGAGCGCGCTGCACGGTTCGTCCATCAGCAGGGCGTCGGGCTTGAGGGCGAGCGCGCGGGCGATGCACAGCCGTTGCTGCTGGCCACCCGACAGCTCGAGCGCCGGTTTCTTGAGGCGGTCCTTGACCTCGCGCCACAGCCCGGTAGCCTCGAGACTCTCCTCGATTCGGGCGTCGATTTCGTCGCGGTCGCGCATGCCGTGTTCGCGCAGGGGCAATTCGATGTTGCGCCCGATCGAGAGCGGAAACGGATTGGGGTTCTGAAAGACGAGCCCGACCTTGCGGCGCAGTTCGGTGTCGTCGATGTCGCCGCCGAGGATGTCGGTGGACCCGAGCAAGATCCGGCCCGAAACGCAGCAGCCCGGAATCAGTTCGGTAAGTCGGTTGAGGCAGCACAGGAAGCTGCTCTTGCCGCAACCCGAGGGACCGATAACGGTGGTGATCGACCCCTTCCGGATGTCGAGCGACACCGACGACAGCGCAATCGCCTCGCCGTAGCTGACCGTGAGATCGGAGATGCGCCAGAACGGACCGGCGCCATCGCCGAGGGGATATTTCGGCGCGTTTTCCGGTCTTCCGCCCGGACCGCTCAGGCTATGACCGCGCGGCCCAGGCCCGCGCGTTTTTTCCACAGACTCGTCGTGCATATCACTATCCCATTGATGACAAAGAGAACACACATCAGCACCAGCGCCGTTCCGTAGGCGCTCGCGTCGCCGCCCGCGACGTTCATCGACAGATCGAGAATGTGGATCGACAGCGCGCGGCCCGAATCCATGAGCGACGACGGCATCCGATCGACGTATCCGCTGGTGAACACCAGCGCGACCGTTTCCGCTGCCGCCCGGCCGATCCCGAGCAGCGCGCCGACGAGGATTCCGGGGCGCGCCATCGGCAGCACGAGCCGCAGGATCGTCCCGTTCCGGGTGATCCCCAGCGCCGCGGCCTGCCGGCGATAGTGCTGCGGCACGGCCCGGATGCCGGTCTCGGAAGTACGGATCAGCACCGGAAGAATCATGCAGGCGAGCGTCAGCCCGCCGGAGACGATCGAGAAGCCGAGCCCGAGCATCACACAGAAGAAAGCGTTGCCGAAGATGCCGAAGACGACCGAGGGCACCGCCGCCAGGGTGTCGAGGCTCAGGCGCACGAGCCGCGCGCCGGGATGGCGTTGCGGAACGAACTCGGCGAGGAGAAGCGCGGTCCCGACGGCAAGCGGCAGCGCAACCGCCAGACAGACCAGCAGGATAAGGCCGGTCGAGACCAGAATCGGGGCGATTCCCCCTGCCCGCCCGGCGTCGCGCGGCGCTTCGGTGAGAAACGACCACGACACCCGCGCCGCGCCGTGCACGAAGATATCGCCGACGATCCAGAAAAAGACCGCGGCGACCAGCCCCGGCGCGATCCAGAACGCCAGCGGTGCCGAAACACGCGCCGCCTTGCGCGCGGCGGCGGCGACGACGCAGTCGCCAAGGCTCACGAGGCGTCCGCCCGCTGCGGCGCGAGAACTTCGAGCGCGATCGTGGCCGACAGCACGAAAGCGATCATGATCGCGCCGCTGACGAACAGCGCCGAGCGGTGCAGATCGACCGCATAGGCGATCTCGAGTGCGATGTTGGCCGACAGCGTCCGGATCGGATCGAACGGGCTGCCGGGAAGCTGAACCACGTTGCCGGCGACCATGAGCACCGCCATGGTCTCGCCCACCGCCCGTGCCGCGCCGAGAACGATGCCGGCGGCAAGTCCCCGCCGCGCCGCCGGAATGACGATCCTGACGATTGTCGAAAGCCGCGAAAACCCCAGCGCGCCGGCGGCCCGGATATACGTCTTCGGCACGGCGCGCAGGCTCATGGCGGCGATCAGGGTAATGGTCGGCAGGATCATCAGCGCCAGCACCAGGACTGCGGCGAGCAGGCTCGCGCCGGGCGGCGCCAGCTTGGCGATCAGCGGAACCAGAACGGTCAGGCCCCAGAAGCCGAATACCACCGAAGGAACGCCGGCCAGCAGCTCGATCATCCTGAGGTAGGCCGTCGCCAGCAGCGGCGGCCCGAAGAACGCGGCGAAGACGGCGGAAAGCAGCGCCAGCGGACAAGCGAGCGCGAGCGCCCCGCCGGCCGCCAGAAAGGTGCCGGCGATCATCGGCAGGAGGTTGTAGCGCCCGCTCGCCGGGTGCCAGCTCGGATCGCCGAGGAAGCGTGCCAACCCGACGGCGCGGAGCGCCGGCAGCGCTTCGCCGACGACCACGGCGACGATCAGCACGACGACGGCGCCGACCGCCGCCGCCACGCCCCAGAGCACGACGCGCAACGGGTCGCGCGTCGCACTCCCGCCGTTACGGTCCGGGCGCGACGACATCGAAGCTCTTGAGAATATCGCGAACCTGCGGCGAGCGCGCGAAAGCGATGAAGTCGGCCACCGGGCGCGGCGGCTCACCCGAGACCACAAGATTGAGCTCCCTCAGGATGGGGAAGCGTTTGGCCGCCACCATCTCAGGCGTCGCCGGCACCCCGTTCAGGGGCAACAGCCGGATCGTGACGCCGTGCGCGACCTGATAGCTCGCGGCGCCGATCGAGACGTAGCCGATGGCGTAAGGATTGCCGGCGACCGTCTTGACCGCCTGCTCGTTGTCGCCGATGACGATGTCGGCGACGATTTCGGGCGAGGTCAGGCCGAAATGATCGAGAAACAGTTCGAGCGTCGACCGTCCTTCGGCCTTGCTGACCACCACGGTCTTCGCGTCCGCGCCGCCGAGTTCCGACCAGTTGTCGATCTTTCCCGTGTAAATGCCAATGATGCGGCTTTCGGACAGTTCGGCGACGGGGTTTTGCGCATGCACGATCATGGCGAGCCCGTCGAGCGCGATGGTGTAGGACGTGAGGTCGGCTTCGCGCGGCTTGAGCCGCCGCGACACCATGCCGATATCGGCGAGTCCGGCGCGCGTGTCGTGCAGCCCGCGCGCCGAACCGCCGGTCTGAACGTCGATACGAACGCCGTGGTGCAGCGCCTCGTAGCGCTTGACGATCTCGCCGAGAATCGGGGCGACGGTGCTCGACCCGGTGACCACGAGACGATCCTCCGCCGTCAGGGATTCCGTTTCGATAAACAAAGCCGCGAGCGTCGCAACAGCCGAGACAACAACGAACACCCCCGTTCGCGCCGCCGTCCGGATCGCGCGCCGGCGGTCGTGACCGGGTTTCGGGCCCCTGCGCCTAAAAAACGCCGTAAACGATTCCCTCGCCGCCACGGTCCCTCCTCCTTTTCGATCCGCCTCGATGCCGCCGCCACCGGCCTGTCCACAACGGAGCCGGCGTCCTCGCGGCGGTGCGCATTTGATGATTAGTACTCGTATAACGAGTAGAACATGTCTTTAAAACACGCAAGTGGTTTTTTTAAAGCGGGGTTGGCCGTTTAATGATGGTTCGAATGGTGTAATAACGCTCGCAAATCTGGCGGCTGAGCCAGGAGTGTCGGAATTATTTACACCTCGCGTTTCCGGCGCGATTCTCGCCAACTCTTTGAAATAACGTACATAATTTCCGTATCCAGCGTTTCCTGCGGCGGATTCGCCCGATTCCGCCCCCGAAAGGACCGAAAAAAGTGTCAGGATTCTTTACAGTTTCGACCGCACAACGGCAGCCGGCGCGGCCGGCCGCCCGTAACTCTTTGATATGGTTAACTTACGAAAATTTGGCACGATTCTTGCGTGTTGATCGACAAAGGCCGATTCACACAAGGGCCGCTCATCCACAACCCGAGGAAAGGCGAGGCAAGGGAAGCGGGGTCGCAACGACTTCCGCCATCAATCAGGAAAGGATGGACCGATGACCGGTTTGTTGTTCCGTTCCCTTGCCGCCCCAAGCGTCGCCCTGGCGCTCGCCGCGGTTTTGATTTTGACGCCCGATCGGGCTCGGGCGGTGCCTTTGACCCCGGTCGATCTCGAACTCGCGCTGGTGCTCGATCTGTCGGGAAGCGTGAGTCAAGTCGAGTTCGCGCTCCAGCGCAACGGCTACGTCACCGCGTTCAACGACCCGGCGGTGAAGAACGCGATTCAGGCGCTCGGCGACGCCGGCACCGGCGGCATCGCGGTGTCTGTGTTCTACTTCGCCACCAGCACCGCAGCACCCAACGGCCAGCAGATCGGCTGGACCCAGTTGCAGAGCGCGGCGGATTCGGCGGCCTTCGCGACCATGCTCAACGGGCTCACCGGAAGCGGTCCTAGCGGTGGCGGCTTCGGTCTCACCAACATCGCCAGCGGCATCGATCTCGGGGTGTCGTCGATCGGAAGCAACACCTTCGACAGCAGCCGGCTGACCATCGACGTCTCGGGCGACGGCAAGCAGAACACGAACCGGGCTGGGACGGCCACATGCTCCTTCACAAGCACAACATGTCTGGGCGCAATCCACGGCGCGCGCGACGACGCCGCGACCGCCGGAATCACCGTCAACGGGCTCGCCATCGTCACCGACTTCGCGGATCTTCTCACCTACTACCAGAACAACGTCATCACCCCGGACGGCTTCGCCGTCAACGCCACCAGCTTCACCGCCTTCGCCCCGGCGGTGAAGGACAAGATTTTCCGCGAGATCACCGGCGAGGCGCCGGAACCGGGAACCCTCGCGCTGTTCGCCGCCGGGCTCCTCGGCCTCGGCTTCATCCGCCGGCGCCGCCGCGTCGTCGCCTGATCGCGACCGGCAGTTCGAAATCAGACGGGGCGGCTTCCAAAGCCGCCCCGTTCTTTTCGTCCTTCGCAAAACGGGACAGACCCCGCGCGCCGCCGGCGGCTTGTCGCGCACGTGCGCCATGACGGTTGACTTTTAAGTTGTATTTCTTAATCATCATACAATCTATAATACCGCACAACGGGCTTCGCCGGCTGTCGGCACTGCGGTTTGTCCGTTTGGGGGAGGATGGCAATGGATTCGAAAGACCGGGCCAAAACGCACCACGAGGTTCGCGGCCGGGTCGCCTCGGCTTACGGCGACGCCATCGCCGCGGCCGACAGACCCGCCCGCGCCGATGCCGGCGATGCGCTGCCGGCGTGGCAGGCGTCGGAGGTGGGATACGCTGCGGGCGAACTCGACGGGCTGCCCGAAGGCGTCGATACGACCAGCTTCGGCTGCGGCAATCCGCTCGCTTTTGCCGAAGTCCGCCGCGGCGACACGGTGCTCGACCTCGGCTCGGGCGCCGGGCTCGATCTGTTGATCGCCGGCCACAAGACCGGGCCTTCGGGGCGAGTGATCGGCGTCGACATGACCGGGGCGATGATCGCCCGCGCGCGCGACAACATCGCCGTCGCCGGGATGGATCATGTCGAAGTGCGCGAGGGAATCATCGAGGATCTGCCGGTCGCAAGCACTTCGGTCGACTGGGTGATCTCGAACTGCGTGCTCAGCCTCTCGTCCGAGAAGGACAGGGCGTTCGGCGAGATCGCGCGGGTGCTCAAACCGGGCGGGCGGATGCTAATCTCCGACGTGGTCACCGCCGAACTTCCCGACTGGGCGCTGGCCGACGCCGTACTTTACGACGCCTGCATCTCGGGCGCGCTGAGCGAAGCCGCGTTCCTCGCTGGGCTGCGCCGCGCGGGGCTGGAGGACATCGCGGTACGCGGCCGCATGGTGTACGGCGCCGCCGAGATCGACGCCTTCGTCGATCCCGCCGCGCCTCCGTCCGGCGGCGCATCGCTCGGCGAACGGCTCGCAGGCAAGGTCTGGAGCGCGAGCTTCCACGCCCGTAAGCCGCGCGGAATCCGCGACCGGGATGAGAGGAGGACTGCGACATGATTCGATTGCATGCGAGCGTCACCGTAACCGACATCGACGAGGCGGTGCGGGTCCATTCCGCGCTGTGAGATCTTCTGCACCTTCGAGGCCACGGCCGATTACGGCGGCCCGACCGCAAGAGCGAGATGTGATGAGATAGAACCATTCTGACGGAGCGCATTTGCGACAAGGTCAAGGGGTTTGGCGCCGCCCGGGAAACAGAATCGATCCGATCTCGTCACATCTCGCTCTAACCCGAAACGAAGTTGCAATTTGTGCAGTTCGGCCGGCGCCGAACGTTGTATCGCCCAATGCTCGCCGTCGAGCGCGACTGAAGCATCGAGACTCGGACGCACGAGATTTTCGAATCGCCCGGCGCGCGACTTGTCCAGCGTTGCAAGTTTTTTCTTGCACCGGAACGAGATTGGCGTATAAGCGATTCTATCGCACAACATGTTGCGGTAATTAGCCCATTGCCTACCTACTTCTGGTATCTGCTTCCGAGCAACGTCATGATGGGCGAAGCAAGCATCTCCTAACATTCCTCCCTGTTAACGGACGATGAGGTTTGTCATGCCCAAGAAGGGGACTACCGCGAGTGCAAGGAAACCCGCCGCCAGGAAGGCGCCCGCCAAGCGCAAGACCGCGACACGCAAGACGACCGCGAGGAAAGCGCCCACCAAACGCAAGGTGACGGCGCGCAAGACCGCCGCCAAGAAAGCGCCGGCCAGGCGCAAGTCCGCCGCCAAGCGCACGACGACGCGCAAGACGACCGCGAAGCGCAAGGTGACGACGCGCAAGACGACAGCGAGAAAAGCGCCAGCCAAGCGCAAGGTGACGGCGCGCAAGACCGCCGCCAAGCGCAAGACGACCGCGAAGCGCAAGGTAACGACGCGCAAAACGGCCGCGAGAAAAGCGCCGGCCAAGCGCAAGGTGACGGCGCGCAAGACCGCCGCCAAGAAAGCGCCGGCCAGGCGCAAGACCGCCGCCAAGCGCACGACGACGCGCAAGACGACCGCGAAGCGCAAGGTAACGACGCGCAAAACGGCCGCGAGAAAAGCGCCGGCCAAGCGCAAGGTGACGGCGCGCAAGACCGCCGCCAAGAAAGCGCCGGCCAGGCGCAAGGCAGCGACACGCAAGACGACAGCGAAGAAGACGACAGCCAAGCGCAAGGTAACGGCGCGCAAGACGGCCGCGAGGAAGGCGCCCGCCAAACGCAAGGTGACGGCGCGCAAGACCGCGGCCAGGAAAGCACCGGCAAAGAAGGCGGCCGCACCGAAGAAAAAGGCTTCGGCGTCCAAAAAACCGGCGGCCGGGGCGGCCAAGCCGGCCCGGCCCATGGAACCGTCGATCGTCGTGTACGATCGCTTCGGTCAACGCTCGATCGCCTGACCGGATCGGAGCGCCACTTTTCGGCCCACCGCCTCGGGACGGGGTCGTCCGCCCCGGGGCGGTTCGTTTTTGCACCCTCTGTGAACGCCGGGATTACGTCAGCTAGCCGTCGCGTTCGACCATGTGCTCGCCCATGCGGGCGCGCAGGTCGTCAGGCAGCGCCAGCTTGGTGCGGGCATCGAGATCGAACAGAACCGAGACGTTCTCGGAGGTCGCGGCGAGGACGCCGGTTTCGCCGTTCCTCATGCGGTGGAAATGGGTGAACGACGCGTTGCCGATCCGCAGCACGCCGCTTTCGATCACGATCAGGCTCCCGACGGTCTGCTCCGCGAGATACTCGAGCGTCTGCTTGACGTCGACGAACCCGGTCGCCTGACGACGCATCCTTTCCCGGGTAAGACCGACAGCCGAAACCAGATGCCAGCAGGCCTGATCGAAGAAACCGACGTAATGCATCGTCGTCAGATGGTCCTGATGATCGCAATGCCGGGGATAGACCAGACCGCGAAAGCTCTCGATGTATGCCCCCATGGGCCCCCTCCCCTTACGGATGCCGACCGGGAAACTCGCACAGGGCGTCGAACTCGGCCCCGGCGCCCTCGCCCATTTCCCTTTCATACCCCGCGACGCTTAGCCGCGCCGCCGGTTCACGATGCGCCCTGTCCCGGTTCGGTCGCGTTGACGAGCGCCGCCATGTTGCCGTGAGGATGACGGTTGTCGCGCATGAGCTGATGGGCCTCGCCGATCTCGTCGAAGCCGAAAGTGGCGGAAAGACAGGGATCGACCTTGCCTTCCATAACCAGCTTGTTCACCGCCGCCGCCTGTTCGTCGTTGGACAGATGGCTGCCCTGGAAGCGCTTCTGGCGCATCCAGTGATAGCGCAGGTCCATCGTCACGTTGTAGCCGGTGGTGCCGGCGCAGATGACGATCATGCCGCCCGTGGCGCAGAGGAAGCCGGAGGTCGGCAGGGTCGCCTCGCCGGGGTGTTCGAACACGATGCGCGGGCTCGCCCGCTCGCCGGCGGCCTCCCAGAATGCCTTGCCGAAGGCGCGCGCGCCACCGAACCATTCGCGCCATTGCGGGCCGTTGGTGTCCGGCATCGGCCCCCAGTGGGAAAAGGCGCTGCGGTCGATGACGCCGACGGCACCCTGGTCGAGACAGAACTGCCGCTTGCCCTCATCCGACACCACCGCGACGGGTTTTCCGCCCTCGACGGCGACGATCTGTAGCGCCATGCTACCGAGCCCGCCGGCGGCCCCCCAGACCAGAACGTAATCGCCCTCCTCGACCACGTTGGGCGACCAGCCCATCAGCATCCGATAGGCGGTCGAGGCGCAGAGCAGGTAACAGCCGGCGGCTTCCCAGCTCAGGTGCTTCGGCTTCGGCTGGCATTGATGCGACTGGGCGCGGGCGAACTGGCAATAGCTGCCGTAGTTGGTCTGATAGCCCCAGATGCGCGTGCTCTCCGCCAGCATGGGATCGCGACCCGACAGCACCCAGGGATCGTCGGGCTCCCACCAGCCGCTGTGAATGACGACCTCGTCGCCCGGCTTGACGTTGGCGACCCGGTCGCCGACCGCCCAGACGATGCCGGAACAATCGCTGCCGCCGGCATGGAAGTCCTCGGGCTCGCCCTTCCGTTGGCGATCGGCGATGACGTCGACCGGGGTCCCCAGCGCTGCCCAGACGTTGTTGTAATTGATCCCCGTGGCCATGACGTAGACGAGCACGTCCAGGGGGCCGATCCCGGGCGTCGGAATGATCTCCCGCTTCCAGGCGTCGCGCGGTTCGCCGAACCGGTCCTGGCGGACGACGAAGGCGTGCATCTTTTCGGGGACTTCGCCGAGCGGCGGACGGTCGCCGAGGTCACAGAGTTCCATCGTTCCTCCCCTTATCACGCCATGGACCGGGCCAGCCACGCGCCCCACGCGACCGACGCTCCGGGATCGGTTTACGGTTATTTCCATACTGTGGTATCTGTCAAACCATTAAGTGTTCTCTCGTCCAAGCGGCGTTCTTCGTCGGCGCGCGCGGGCGTCGCGGCACGGAACGGGCCGCAAGCGCGAGGTTCGCCAACGCGACCCGCGCCGGGAACGGCGGGGGCGGGAACGATCCGGGGCGCGGCGGAAGAGGTCGGGGGTGCCGCAGGCAGGGAGTGCGCGAACGATGGCCAGCAGTTTCGATCAGGTCTTCCGGAGGTCGGTCGAGGACCCCGAGGGCTTCTGGGCGGGCGCCGCCGAGGACATCCACTGGGACCGGAAATGGGACCGGGTGCTCGACGATTCGAACCCGCCGTTCTATCGCTGGTTCGCCGGCGGCGTGCTCAACACCTGCTACAACGCGCTCGACCGCCATGTCGAAGGCGGCCGCGCCGAGCAGCCGGCGCTGATCTACGACAGTCCCGTCACCGACACCGCCAAGACCTTCACCTACCGCGAGCTGCGCGACGAGGTTGCGAGGTTCGCCGGCGCGCTCGCCGCGGTCGGCGTCGGCAAGGGCGACCGGGTCATCGTTTACATGCCGATGGTGCCCGAAGCGGTGATCGCCATGCTCGCCTGCGCCCGTCTGGGGGCGGTGCATTCGGTCGTGTTCGGCGGCTTCGCCGCCCGCGAGTTGGCGGTGCGCATCGACGACGCCGCGCCCAAGGTCGTGGTCTCGGCCTCCTGCGGGGTCGAGGTCAACCGGATCGTCTCGTACAAGCCGCTGCTCGACGAGGCCATCGAGATCGCCCGGCACAAGCCCGAGACCTGCATCATTCTCCAGCGCCCGATGGCGACCGCCACGCTGGTCGAAGGCCGGGATCTCGACTGGAAGGCGGCGGTGGCCGACGCCGAACCCCACGACTGCGTGCCCGTGGCCGCGACCGATCCGCTTTACATCCTCTATACCTCGGGCACCACGGGGGAGCCCAAGGGCGTGGTCCGCGACAACGGCGGCCACGCCGTCGCGCTCGCGTGGACCATGAAAAACATCTACGGCGTCGCGCCCGGCGAGGTCTACTGGGCGGCGTCGGACGTCGGCTGGGTGGTCGGCCATTCGTACATCGTCTACGGCCCGCTGTTCAACGGCAACACCAGCGTCCTCTACGAGGGCAAACCGGTGGGCACGCCGGACGCCGGCGCCTTCTGGCGGGTGATCTCCGAGCATCGGGTGAGCGTGATGTTCACCGCGCCGACCGCGTTCCGCGCGATCAAGAAGGAGGACCCCGAGGGCAGACTGATCGGCGATTACGACCTGTCGGCGTTCCGCTATCTGTTCCTGGCCGGGGAGCGGCTCGATCCCGACACCCTGCAATGGGCCGAGAGCAAGCTCTCGATCCCGGTGATCGACCACTGGTGGCAGACCGAGACCGGCTGGGCGATCTGCGCCAACTGTCTCGGCATCGAGCATCTGCCGGTCAAGGAAGGCTCGCCGACCCGGCCGGCGCCGGGCATGAACGTCCGCGTCGTCGACGACGCCAATCGCGAAGTCGCGCCCGGCGAGATCGGCGCGCTGGTCATCAAGCTCCCCCTGCCGCCGGGGACCTTCCCCACCCTGTGGAACGCGGACGGGCGCTACGTCGAGTCCTACCTCGAGGAGTTTCCCGGATATTACAAGACGGCCGACGCCGGTTTCATCGACGAGGACGGCTATGTGTTCGTCATGTCGCGCACCGACGACATCATCAACGTGGCGGGGCACCGGCTCTCGACCGGCGGCATGGAGGAGGTCCTGGCCGCCCACCCCGACGTCGCCGAATGCGCGGTGATCGGCATCGCCGACGGTCTCAAGGGGCAGGTTCCGCTCGGCTTTCTCGTGCTCAACGCCGGCGTGACCCGCGATCACGGCGAAATCGTCGCCGAGGTAGTGCGGATGGTGCGCGAGCGGATCGGTCCGGTCGCCGCCTTCAAGAAGGCGCTGGTCGTCGACCGGCTGCCCAAGACCCGTTCGGGCAAGATCCTGCGTGGCACCATGCAGAAGATCGCCGACGGCGAGGATTACAAGGTCCCGGCGACCATCGACGACCCGGCGATCCTCGACGAAATCGGCCGGGCGCTCGGGGTTTCCTGAAGGCGCGTTCGCGGACCGGCCGCGTCGCCACGGCCGGCGCCGACAAGGCCGCCGAAGCTAGCCCGCCGGGGGAGAGGGACTTTGCCGGCTCCCGGCGGTACAAAAGCGCGTGAGCGGGGCGCGGCGGCGGTTGCAGAGCCGGGGCGGATCGGCCACTCTGGCGGCCGAGCGGCGCGACCCGGCGCGTCGCCGGGCTCGCCCGTCAATCCGAAAAGGACGCCGGCTCATGAAGCAGCCGCAATGCCGGCAATTCACCACCGTGCTCGTCGCCCTGGCGCTCGGACTGGTCATGCTCTACGCGCTTGGCGCCTCCGCCGCACCCAAGGCGGAGCTCTGGGAACGCTGGACCGCCCACGATCCGGCGGCGACCACGCGCATCGACCACGACGCCTGGGACGGCTTCCTCAAGCGCGACGTCGTGACCAGCGGCGACGGGGTCAACCGGCTGGCCTACGCCCGGGTGAGCGCCGCCGACCGCAAGGCGCTCGACGATTACATCGCGCGCCTCGCCGCGACCCCGATCAGCGTCTACGACCGCGCCGAGCAACTGGCCTACTGGATCAATCTCTACAACGCGCTCACCGTGTGGGTGGTGCTCGACCATTACCCGGTCAGGAGCATCCGCGACATCGATATCTCGCCGGGCCTCTTCTCCGACGGCCCGTGGGGCAGGAAGCTGGTGACGGTCGAAGGCGAGAAGCTCAGCCTCGACGACATCGAGCACCGCATCCTGAGACCGATCTGGCGCGACCCGCGCATCCATTACGCGGTGAACTGCGCCTCGATCGGCTGCCCCAACGAGCGGCGCGAGGCCTTCACTGCGGCCAACGCCGATGCGCTGCTGACCCAGGCGGCGCGCGACTACGTGAACCATCCGCGCGGTGCCGCGGTCAGCGGACGCCGGCTCACCGTTTCGAGCCTCTACAGGTGGTACCGGGAGGATTTCGGCGGCAGCGACGCGGGCGTCATCGCGCATCTGCGCGCCTACGCCGATCCCGATCTCAAGGCGGCGCTCGACGGCGTCGAGCGGATTGCGGACGACGATTACGACTGGGCGCTCAACGACGCCGACACCGCTGCTGCAACCGCCGAAAACTAACCGCGCGACCGTCGGGACCGTCCTCGTGATGTTTTGCGCCGCGTCGGACGCGGCTTGCCGGCGTCGGGAAGCGTCTCGGCCGGCGAGCCGACAACGAGACCGCGCGCCGCGAAATCGGCGAGCACCGCCCCGACGTCGCGCTCGATGCTGGGCGCCGGCACCTCGGGGAAGGCCTGATGAACCAGCGCCGCAACTTCCTCGGGCAAGGTCGGCTCGGCAAGCAGACGCCACAACGCCGCACCCAGAACATTGAGGTGGAAGATCGCTTCCCCTTCGGGGTTGACGAGGAAAAGCTCGTCCTCGACCCGCCGTTCGACGATGTCCGGCCGCCGCCTGATCCGCCCGCCCGGCGTCGGGGACGCCGCGTCCCCGGAGACGTCGCTTCCGGCTTTCGCCCGTCGAGGAACGGATACCCCTCGCAGCGGCGACCGCCAAACGCGAAACGTCTCCTTGAGGAGCGCCGCCGCCTCGGCGCCGCCGCCGTAGCGCAGGACGTACGACGGCCCGGCGTCGACCAGCGCATGCAGGCGTTCGAGGATATCGACGGGCTCGACCTCGCGGGCGAAATTGCGCAGGATCACGCGCTTCAGCATCTCGCTCTTGCCGAGCGGCTTGAGTTCGGCCGGCGCCCCGGCCTCGCGATCGAGCAGAACGAAGCCGCCGATCGGCGCCTGCTCGCCATGCTGCGCGAGGGCGTCGGCGTCGAGATCGAGATAAAGCGCACGCTCGTTGGCGATCCCTTTGTGCCGCGAAACGTAGTCGCGAAAATCCGCGGCGGCCTCCGGGGGCAGCGGCAGGCGCAAGCGCGGCAGGATGCCCGGCGCGACGCCCCGGTTGTCGTCCTCCTTGATGGGCAGTACGTCGTCGGCGTAAAGCCGCACGCCCGCCGCCGCGAGGTATGCCGAAAGCGTACTCTTGCCGGCTCGGTAATCGCTGGGAAAAACCACCAGACGGCCGGCGAATTCGGCGGCAGCGCTGTGCAGGCACAGCAGCGTGCGGTCGTCGGCGACATAGGCCCTGAGCAGGTCGACCAGGAAGTTGCAGACGGCATCGACCGGATCGGGAAAGACGGGCGGTGTTTCCTGCCACTCGGATTCGTGGCGATAGCCCTGCGCCGTCCGGCGAAGCGTAATGACCGGCGGCGAGTCCGGCGCGGGATCGACCAGGGCGAACGGCCAGCCGCGCAGCACGGCGGCGAATCCGTCGGCAAGCTCGTCGCAGTCGATCAACGCGACAGGCCGCAAGAGACCTTCGAAGGCGAGCAGCATTTCGGTCCGACAACCGCCCGGGTTGCGACGGCGTTATGGCTCGCGGCGAAGCTGACCCCGATTGCGCCGGCGTGTCAACCCGCGGCGGCGTCCGATCGGAACCGGACGAGCGCCGGAACCCGACGCCCGATATGGATTTTCCCGCGTCCCTGCCGGATTCCGCCGTGGTTTTCTGAGGCCGACCCGATAGGAATATTAACCCGTCAAACGCACGAACCCCGACGGCACAATGCCGCCGGGGTTCCAATCACTGGTTGCCGCCGATGACCGCTGTGGCCATCGATGGCGTTGAACGCGATTACACCGGAGCGCCCGTACCGGCACCGGTGCCGGACGACGACGCATCCGAGCCGGACGGTCCGTCGCTCGACGAATCGCTGCCGGAGGAATCCGAGCCCGAATCGCCATCCGGACCCGAACCGCCGTGACCGGAATTGCTACCGGGACCCGAACCGCCGGGGCCCGAACCGCCGGAACCGCCGGGACCGGAGCCACCGCCGGAGCCACCGCCGGAACCGCCGCCACCCTCGCCGCCGCCCTCGCCGCCCGAGGCGTGCGCGACGCCGCCGAGCGTGAGCACGACGGGGACGATGTACGCCGCCGAAGCGCACAGGCCGAGACGCGCCAAAGCCTGCCGGCGGCCCATCTCAGGATCGAACCGGGTCGCCAGCTCGCTCTTGATGTCCTTCGTCATATCTCGATCCTTT
The DNA here is from genome assembly GCA_046758065.1 of Alphaproteobacteria bacterium. Taxonomy (GTDB): domain Bacteria; phylum Pseudomonadota; class Alphaproteobacteria; order JAAXGF01; family JAAXGF01; genus JBHHZM01. Next base: position 29,505 of record JBHHZM010000014.1, read on the forward strand.
CGTTTCGCCACACTCTGACCATTGCAGGTGTCAGCGTACACGCCCAAAGCTTCCAAAACGTTACCATCCGATGATTTTTTCTTCGATTTACAGTTGTTTTATTTGCGTTTACCAACATTCGGATTGTGGCCTGGAAGATGCCGGGCGCCCATCGCCGCTGCAGGTCGTTCTACCAATGACAACACGCGGGAGGGTGTCATATTCCCGATGGAGCGGAATCTCGTTCCCGGAGCATGGGGGCGGGCCGGCGGCCGGCTGTCCGGCGACGAAACGTCAGAATTCGACCTGTCGCCAGACCCCGAAATCGTCGCGACAGGCGGTGCGCACCGCCCTCGCCTCACCCCGCCGGCCTCGGATTACCGTTTCACGGTAGCGGCGGCAGTAATACCCAGTGGAGGTCCTGAAGGTAGACAACGGTGTGATCGCGCCGGCGTTTCCGCTCGACGCGTTAACCCAGCGCAGGGCCACGCCGCTTGAACCCATCTCGAGCGCCTGCTGCACGCCGCTATGCGCGAGATCCAGGTCGCGACCGTCAAGCCCGTCGTAAAGGTCGGGATCCATCGGTGGAGTGGAAACGCGTGCCGCTCCCGGCGCGGTTGTGTTCGCGCAGCCGGCGAGTACGATGAGCGCCGCCACTGCAATCGTGGTCGCTGCGATGGCGCCGGGAGAGCGCGGCGCCGGCCTCACTGCCAGCCTTTGGCAATGGCGGCTGCTTCTTCGTCTTTCGAAAGATCGGAGCCGACCTTGCCAATGCCGCCGGCGAATCCGCCCGATTCACCGCCTGATTCGCCGGGCGCATCGGAACCCGAACCGCCGGAACTGCCGGAACCGCCCGAACCGCCCGAACCGCCCGAGCCTCCGCCGGGACCGCCCCCGCCGGGACCGCCCCCTCCCTGACCGCCGCCACCCTGACCGCCGTCGCCGCCAGTGGCGTGCGCCACGCCGTCGAGGCACAGCAGCACGGGGGCCACGTAAGCGATCGAGGCGCCGAGGCCGAGTCGCGCGAGCGCCTGTCGGCGACTAAGCCCGGTCGCAACGCGCGCCAAAGTATCCGTCCCGTCCTCAACGGCCATTTCCCAGGCCTCTTCACTGACAAATGGCGACCACCCGGCGACCGTACATCGCGCACCAAGCACTCCGCAACGGCCGCCGGCCGGTAGTTGTCGCCACATACTACTCATGAAAGACAACACGTGCAGAAAAGAATTATTCCGTCGCCATGCCGGCAACCGCTCCGGCTTCATCAGCGGGGAATAAATTCCGCTGCCCGGGTGTTGTTACGGTATAAGAACGGAAGACTAGGAGAGATGTCGGAATCGGCAACTGGCTCCGGGGTGACACGACACCTGTCCTCGCCTGTCGATTGGAGGCCGGCGCTGACCGCAGGGGGACCGCGAGGAGAGTTCGGTGGACGATCCAGTCCGGCGAGAGATGGTTGCCTTGTTGCCCAGACTGCGGCGTTTCGCATACGCGCTGACCGGATCGCTCGACGACGGCGACGATCTGGTGCAGGCGACCTGCGAGCGGGCGATCAACAAGCTCGACACCTGGCAGCCCGGAACCCGTCTCGATAGCTGGATGTTTCGCATCGCCCAAAATCTCCGCCGTAACGACCTGCGCAATGACCGCGTGCGCGGACGCCACTTGGCTGCGGTCGATGCGGCGGACATCGCCGACGGCGTGGGCCACCGCGCGGCCGAGGCAAACCTCACGCTCGACGCCGTGAGACGGCTGATGCGCCGCCTGCCCGAAGAACAGACGGCGGTGATGATGCTGATCTGCGTCGAGGGTTATTCGTACCGCGAGGCGTCGGATACTCTAGAGATTCCCGTCGGCACGGTCATGAGCCGTCTCGCCCGCGGGAGGACCGCGCTGAAATCGCTGCTCGACGACGACCCCGACACCGCTACGCGCGTCCCAATGGAGAGCGACCCATGAGCATCGAACTCGAACCCGAACGTCTCGGCGCGTATGTCGATGGCGAGCTCGACGAGGGCGAGGCCCGCAAGGTCGAAGCTCTAGCGTCCCGCTCACCGGCGGTAGAGCGCGAGGTTCGGGCGATTCGATCGGCGAGCACCCTGGTCCGCGCCGCCTTCAACACGCCTCTGCTGGCGACGCCTCCGGCGCGGCTGGGCGAAACCATCGACGCCGGATTCGCCGCCCGCAAGCAACGGCGTACCACCGCCGATGCCGCAACGGCAGCGCGCCGGCGCTGGGCGCTGCCAATCGCCGCTTCGATCGCCGCGCTTTTTATCGGCGTCGCGGGTGGCTATTTTTCAGCGGGGTACCGCTTCGACAGCGAGTTCGCCCGCCTCGAAGCCGACCGGCAGGAGCAGCGCGCCTTCATCGAACGCACCGTCAATCAGGCACTCGAAAAACAGCTCAGCGGAACTGCGGTCAACTGGCGGAACCCGGTGAACGGCGATCATGTCACTATTACGCCGGTGCGCACCTATCGCAGCGAAAGCGGCAAGTGGTGTCGCGAATACAGGCAGATAACGACGACGCCCGACGGCCGGACCGAGCATCACCGGGCGATTGCCTGCCGCGAATCGAACGGCGGCTGGGTCACGCGGGCCGAACTGTTCACCGATAGTTGATCCACTCGCACGCCGCGCGAGCGGCATCTCCGCGACAAGTGTCGGGAAAGCAAGCTATTCGGCTGCCGACTTCTGGCCCTGGAGCTCGAAGAACGACGATTCCATGTAAGCGGCGGGCAACTCGATCAACCCCTCCTTGAGGCGCACGCCGTGGCTCGCCGCGCCGCGCACCACCTCGCCAAGCTGGGCGTTGGGCATCGCCGGACGCATCAGCGGCAGCGCATCGGCGGCGGTATAGTCGCAGATAAAAAGCGTGCGCGGCGCATCGGACGCATTGCCGGGCGAACCATGCACCGTCCAGGTATGCATCAGGCAGACGCTTCCCGCCCTGCCCGTCACCGGCACCATGCGCGGCTCAAACCCGGCCGCGATCTCGGGCGCGATCTCGCCGGTGAAACGATCGCCTCGCCAGTGGCTGTAATGCTCGCCGCGGTGCGAACCGGGCAGCACCCTCAGGCAACCGTTTTCCGGCGTCATGTCGTCGAGCATGAGGAGAGTGACGACGACGTCGTCGTTGGTATGCGGATCATAAGGGTGGTCTTGGTGATAGCCCGCCCGGGTCTCCATCCCCGGCTGCTTGAGGTTGAGCTTGGCGTGATGGAACTTGACGTCGGGGCCGATGAGGTCGGCCGCCATGTCGACCAGCGGCAGGTTGCGGATGGCGTCGAGAAAGACCGCCGAGACTTCCTGCGGGTTCGCCACCCGGCGCAGCCGCGGGGTTTCGGCGCCATGGCCGTCCTCGAGGTCGAAGCGCGCCCGGCCGTCGATGGTCTCGCCCCAGTTCGCCGCATGTGTCCGACTCTGCTCGACCCAGGCCGTGACCTGCGCCTTCATCGCGGCGAGCTGCACGGGCGTGGCGCCGTCTTCGGCAACGACATAGCCTTTGCGCCAGAAATGGTCGATCTGCGTTCGTGACAGGATGCCCATTTCTCCCTCCCCGAGCGGGGGCCGTAGCCGGCCGTTTGCAAGAACGGGGATTCAGCCTAGTCGAAAGTCTTGCCGGGTTGAAACCCGTAATCGCGCGGCGCTCAGTCGGTGTAGCCGAAACGCGGCCTGAGGCGCACGCCGATCCAGGTGCCGGCGAGCGCGCAGACGATCCACAGCCAGCCGTGCAGGCTGGTCGAGGCGACGCCGCTGAAGAACGCGCCGATGTTGCAGCCGAAGGCGAGGCGCGCGCCATAGCCCATGAGCAGCCCGCCGATCACGGCGGCGGCGAGCGCGCGCGGCGCGACCTTTAGCGGCGGCCGGAAGCGACCGGCGAAGCCGGCGGCGGTCAGTGCGCCGACGACGATGCCGATGTCCATGATCGAGGTTACGTCGGCGAACACGCCGCGCGACAACGCCCGGCCCGGAAACCCGCCGCTCCAGAAGGCGCTTCCCGCCGGGTCCCAGCCCAGAGCCGCGGCCGCCTTGGCGCCCCACAGGGTGAAGGCCCAGGTGATCGTCCAGGGGTGCCCGGCAATGAGCAGCGTGAGCCAGTTCAGGAGCGCGAGCAGCCCGGCGCCAAACAGCAGCGGCCAGGGACCGGCGACCAGCCGGCGCCAGCCGAAGCCCCCGTCCCAGAGCCGACCCTGTTGGGCGCCGCGCGCCCAAAGCCTGAGCCCCAGCCAGATCGCGAGGAGGACGCCGAACTGCAGCGCCAATGCCGGCGCCCAGCCCAACTCGCGGGCCAGCGAGATGCTCTCCCAGCGCGGCGCCTGCGCCCAGAAGCCGAGATCGAGGCTGCCCCGGAACGAACCGGCGATAAACGCGGCGAGCGTCGCGATCATGCGCGTGCTGCCGCCGCCAACGGTATAAAGCGTGCCCGAGCCGCAACCGCCGCCAAGCTGCATCCCCAGCCCGAACATCAGGCTGCCGACGGCGACCTGCACGCCGACCGGCGCCACCGCGCCGACGACGCCGTGGCCGAAGACCGAACCTTGCGCGAGAACCGGAGTGAACAGCAGCATCGCCGCGGCGAGCATGACGAGCTGCGCCGTCACGCCCGAGACGTCGCGCCTGACGAAGGCGGCGCGGTACGCCGAGGTGAAGCCGAAGGCGGCGTGATAAAGGCTGACGCCGAGCACCCCGCCGACGACGAAAAGCGCCGCCAGCTTCCAGCTTCCGGCGCCGAGCGCGAGTGCACCCCCGACAAGCGCGAGAAGCCCGGCAAGCGCGACCGCCGGCTGTCCGGGAAGGCGTGGCGGATCAACCGCGCCGGCGGAAGCGCTCACGATGACCCCGGCAATCGATTCTTGCGGAAAATCAGCGTGAGATTGTTCGCCGGCATATTGACGATCTCGTCGAGACCGAGACCGTTCGCGCGGGCAAGCGTTTCCATGTCGTCGAGGTCGCGGACGCCCCAGGCGGGATCACGGCGGCGCAGCGAGGCGTCGAACTCGGCGTTGCTCGGCGCGGTGTGGCGGCCGCCGCGGCTGAACGGACCGTAAAGGCAAAGCTTCGCCCCGGGGGCGAGCAGCCGCCCCGCTCCCGCCATCAGACCGACCGCCGCCGCCCAGGGCGCGATATGCACCATGTTGGCGGAGAAGATCGCACATAGTCTTCCGGCTTCGATGTCGCCCAAGCCCCAGTCCGCCGCGCAGACGTCGATGGCGCATGGCGCCAGCAGATTCGCGAGGCCATGGAGCGGCGCCGCATGGCGGCTCCAGGCGACGATGCTCTCGCGGAGACGCGGGTCGGGCTCGCTCGGCAGCCAGTCGATATGCGGCAGGGCCTCGGCCATGAAGGCCGCATGCTGGCCGGTGCCGCTGCCGACCTCGAGCACCAGCGGCCGGGGCTCGGCAGACGCCGGCGGACGTTCCGGCAAGACCCCGCGCAAGACTTCGAGGATGGGTTCGCGGTTGCGCCAGGGGGTTGGCGCGTCGATGCGCCCGTCGTCGCATGCCGGCCAGTCGTAGTCGGCCATCACATCTCGCTCTAGAGGATGCGCAGATCCTAGGGATAGGGCGTAAGATACTCGAAACCCGTCTCGGTGACGACGACCGAGTCACCGACGCGCGCATCAAAACGCCCCGGCACGGTGACGCCGCCGTCGACAGCGAAGGTCATGCCCGGTTCGATCACGGTCCGATCGCCCAGCTTGATCTGCGGGACTTCGAGAAACGAATAACCGATGCCCCGGCCGGTGCGATACGAAGCGGTGGAGAAGGCCTTCGACTTCTTCCTCGATGCCTATGGCCCCAAGTGCGACAAAGCGGTCGCCTGCCTGGCCAAGGACCGCGATGTGCTGCTCGCCTTCCATGACTTCCCGACCGAGCACTGCAAGCACATTCGCACCTCCAATCCCATTGAAAGCGCCTTTGCGACCGTGCGGCTCAGGACCGCCAAGACCAAGGGCTGCCTTAACCGCAAAACGGCGTTCACCATGGTCTTCAAGCTGCGCCAGTCGGCCAGCAACAAGTAACGCCACCTGGATGGCTCGCACCAGCTCGCCGCGATCGTTCGAGGCGTCAAATTCAAGGACGGAGAAAAACCAATCGAACGCGCCGCCTGAAACCCGCGTCGCCAACTTTTGACAATAGCTCGCGGAGAGAGTAAGTTTCGGCCGCAAGGGGTCCATCTCTACGCCTCTTGCCACAACGGTATTCAAGGAAAGACTCGCCGAGCGGACCGCAGGGTCCAGCACGAATCGGCCGAGTGGAAACGTGTCTACGGGCTCTGGCCGCTGAAGGAATCGTCGGGGAAGGGGCAATCCCCGGAGGGGCTGTCTTCTCCCGTATTCGCGACATAACCGTTGTGCTTTCAAGAAAACTGCGGCCGCTCCAGCGCGCGTTTGTGCGAGCTACGCTGGATGTGTCGTTGCGCAACGGCCGCGGTCCCGGCACGAGACGGGTTTGCGGCTCAGAACAATGTTAAGGAGGATGTGTCTTCGATGAAAAAAATCAGGGTGGCCATCGCCGGTGTCGGTAACTGCGCGAGTTCCTTGGTACAAGGGTTGGAATACTACCGGGGCCGCAACGAGGCGTCATTTAGCGGGCTAATGAACGTGACCTTCCCCCTGGATTAGGGCCACGTGGTCTGAGAGTCCTCTCTGTTGATCATAGATCGCAAGGGCAGCTGAGCGGAGCCCTTGCGTAGCTCAAGCGAAGCTGCCCTTGCCGCGAGGTAGGCGGCCGGCGTAAGGTGGGCAAGCGGTTGGAAAAAGCGATCTTCGCCAAACCCAACTGCACCAAAGTCTTCCAGAGTGCTCTGCCCGTATCCGAGGTCGTGGTGCAGATGGGACCGGTTCTCGATGGCGTCGCGCCTCACATGGCCGACTACCCGGATGACGAGGCTTTCCGCCCCTCTGACGAAGAACCGGTCGACGTCGTCCAAGTCCTCAAGGACGCTAGGGCCGAAGTTCTGGTCTGCTACATGCCGGTCGGCTCGGAACAGGCGGTTCGGCACTATGCCCGGGCTTGCCTGGAGGCCGGCGTGGCCATGGTCAACTGCATTCCGGTGTTTATCGCCTCCAATCCCGAATGGGCTGAGAAATTCCGTGACGCCGGCCTGCCCATCGTCGGCGACGACATCAAAAGCCAAGTCGGCGCCACCATCGTGCACCGGACGCTCACGCGCTTGTTCGGTGACAGGGGGGTGGTGCTTGACCGGACCTACCAGTTGAACACCGGCGGCAACACGGACTTCCTCAACATGAAAGCCCTCGACCGCCTAAAGTCCAAAAAGGTTTCCAAGACGGAATCCGTGCAGTCGCAGTTGGACGAGCGGCTGGATTCCAGGAACATCCATATCGGACCTTCCGATTACGTGCCGTGGCAGGACGACAACAAGGTCGCATTCATCCGGATGGAAGGCCGCGGCTTCGGGGACGTGCCGTTGGAACTCGAACTCAGGTTGTCGGTCCAGGATTCCCCCAACAGCGCAGGCGTGGTCATCGATGCGATCCGTTGTGCCAAGCTGGGGTTGGAGCGCGGCATCGGCGGTCCTTTGGAGGCGCCCTCCGCCTATTACATGAAGAGTCCTCCCAAGCAGATGCGCGATTCGCTGGCTTGTGAATTAGCGGATTCGTTTATTCAAGGGAGTGATGCCGGAGGAGCCGTCGGTGAGGAGGCCTCTCAAACGGCCGCTGGTGAGTAACTCCACCAGTCAGCCGGCAGACAACGGTTCGTTTGCTGGGATCTCTGACCGGACCGTAGACCCGCCCTGGGTAGAGCGGCTGCTCATGCTCCACCGCAAGGTGCGGCAAGCGGTCGCGAAAGCCAGCCACGCGGGCGCCGGGACCAGGAACGCGAAGGGCGATGACGTCAAGGTGTTCGACCTTGCCGCCAACGACGCGGCTTTGGTTGTCCTCGAGGAACACCAGATGCCGGTCGTCGTCGATTCCGAGGAAAGCGGGCGCCTGGAAATCGGTTGCGGCACGCCACGATATCGCCTCGTCCTCGATCCGGTGGACGGGTCCGACAACTGGGC
>JBHHZM010000015.1:0-36457 GCA_046758065.1 Alphaproteobacteria bacterium
GCCGGTGGCGAGCCAGCCCTACTACAACGCCTTCAACCGCATGCCCGAGGTCGAGCTGCTGCCCGCCTGCGCGCACTACGGCCTCGGCGTCGTGCCCTACAGCCCGATCGCGCGCGGCGTGCTCGCCGGCAAGTATCCGCCGGGCCAGCCGCCGCCCGCCGGAAGCCGCGCCGGACGCAAGGACAAGCGCATCCTGGAGAGCGAGTTCCGCGAGGAATCGCTGGTCCTCGCGCAGCAAGTCAAGGCGCACGCCGAGGCGCGCGGCATGAGCGCGGCGCAGTTCGCCTTCGCCTGGGTGATCCACAACCGGCTGGTAACGGCGGCGATCGCCGGCCCGCGCACCGCGGAGCAAATGGCCGAATATCTCGGCGCGCCCGTGATCGCGCTCGACGCCGAGGACGAAGCGCTGATCGACCGTCTGGTCGCTCCCGGCCATCCCTCGACGCCCGGCTACAGCGATCCGGCCTATCCCATCGAGGGCCGCGTGCCCCGTTGAGGAACGGGCGCCGGAAGTTAAAGGGAGACCCGCACGTGTCCGACGACGATCTGGCATATACCCCGGCTGTCGATCTGGTCGCCGCCTATCGCGCCGGGCGGCTCTCGCCCGTCGAGGCGGTGCGGGCAGCGCTCGATCGCATCGACGCTCATGACGGGCGGCTCAACGCTTTTTGTCTGGTCGACCGCGAGGGCGCGCTCGCCGCGGCGCGTCAATCGGAAGCGCGCTGGGCGGCCGGGGAGCCCTTGGGCCGGCTCGACGGCGTGCCGGTCGGCGTCAAGGATCTGCTGCTGACCAAGGGCTGGCCCACGCTGCGCGGCTCGCGAACGATCGCGGCCGACCAGCCCTGGGAAACCGACGCGCCCGCGGCCGCCCGGCTGCGCGAGCACGGCGCGGTGCTGCTCGGCAAGACGACGACTTGCGAGTACGGCTGGAAGGGCGTGACCGACAGCCCGCTCTGCGGCATCACCCGCAACCCGTGGAACCCCGAGCGCACGCCGGGCGGTTCGTCGGGCGGTTCGGCGGCGGCGGTGGCGGCCGGCATGGCGCCGCTTGCCATCGGCACCGACGGCGGCGGCTCGATCCGCATCCCCTGCGGCTTCACCGGCCTCGCCGGCGTCAAGGGCAGCTTCGGCCGGGTGCCGGTCTATCCGGCGAGTCCTTTCGGTACGCTGTCGCACGTCGGCCCGATCGCGCGCACCGTCGCCGACGCCGCGCTGATGCTCGACGTCATGGCCGGACCGGATCCGCGCGACTGGCTGGCGTTGCCGTCGCCGCCGTCGGACTGGCTCGCCGAACTCGACGCCGGTGTCGCGGGGCTGCGGATCGCTTTTAGCGCCGATCTCAGTTTCGCGCGGGTCGATCCAGAGGTGGCCGCGTGCGTCGCCGAGGCGGCGCGGGCGTTCGAGACCCTCGGCGCCATTGTCGAGGCGGTCGATCCCGGCTTCCGCAACCCGCAGGAATGCTTTCGCACCCTGTGGTATGCGGGGGCGGCCAACGCCCTGCGCGCGATCAGCGCGGCGGGGCGCGCGGCGATGGACCCCGGCCTCGTCGCGATCGCCGAGGAAGGCGCCAAGCTGACGGCGCTTGACCTGCTGGCGGCGGAGAACGCGCGCGCCGGTCTCGGCCTTGGCATGGCCGAGTTTCACCGCGACCATGACCTCCTGCTGACGCCCACGCTGCCCATCCCCGCTTTCGCCGCGGGCGAGGAGGTTCCGCCCGGCTCGGGCGTCGAGCGCTGGATCGAATGGACGCCGTTCAGCTACCCCTTCAACCTCACCGGTCAGCCGGCGGCCTCGGTGCCGTGCGGTTTTACCGACGAGGGCCTGCCGGTGGGCTTGCAGATCGTCGGTCCGCGCTATGCCGACTCCCTTGTTTTGCGGGCCGCGAGGGCTTACGAAAACGCCGCTCCGACGGCATGGCAACACCCCCCGCTTTAGCTCGGAATTCGTCGCGAGGCCTCGGAATCCGCCAATAATTGGTTAACGGTTTTTTCACTTCCGGTTCCTAGACTGGTGGACTGGGGCGTCCACTCCGACACCTCGGCCTGGTACGGAATTTTCCGTTTTGAGGCGCCAGTGGGCTCAGACCTGAAAGGAGCCAACGATGTTTCGCATTGCATTTATGGTTGCGCTTCTTGCCGCCGTCCCCGCGATGGCGCAGGAAGCCGCGCCCTGCGTGAAACGGTCGGACTTTCTCAAGCATCTTTCCACGAACTACGATGAAGCACCCGTCGCGATGGGCGTGACGGCGAGCGGCCGGGTACTCGAAATCACCGCTTCCGACAACGGGTCGTGGACCATCATCGTCACCATGCCGAACGGCATCTCCTGCGGCATCGCTTCGGGCGAGAGCTGGGAGAACGTGCTTCCGCCCGTGAGCAAGGGTCCGAAGGCCTGACGCCTCGGACGCGGTCCGTAACGATGGGGGAAGCGGGGAGGTTGGACTCGTCCGCGAGTGGCGGGTTTTGCCGCACGGGGGCGACACACGGCCGGTATCCCGTCTGAAAGGATATCGAACGATATTAATTTAACTTTTTAGTAACTCCTGGTAACTATCTGTAAAAATAACAAATATCTTGCGACAGGTTTTGGTGAACGAACCCGCTCGCCCATGACTGATTGTTGATCGAGGGTTCATCCGCCGCAGCGACAACAAGCAGGAGGATACGGTCTCCGGATGGCAAAGCATAACGCTGCAGTTCGTACATCGAGTCTTGTCCGATGCAAGGTCTTTGCTTTTGGGCATGGACATGGGGAAACAAACTAGTTAGGGTCTGCGCCGCTCGTTAACGTTAATTTTCAGTCTATACAGGTTTCACGTCGTGATTTCTTCACTCAAGGGGCGGGGGCGGTGCGGCGTCGGATCGATGCTCAAGGCGACGTTCGTAAGCCTGTGTCTGATAATCATCGCAATCGCCGTTCCCGGTTCGCCGGCGCTGGCCGCGCGCGCGGCGGTCGTTATCGACGCCGATACTGGGGCGGTCCTGTACCAGAAGCGGGCGAACCAGCGCCATTACCCGGCGTCACTCACCAAAATGATGACGCTCTATTTGCTGTTCGAGGCGCTCGACGAGGGCCGGATCACGCTCGCCACCCGGATGCCCGTGTCAGCCCGCGCCGCCGGTCAGCCGAAATCGAAGCTCGGCCTGCGCAGAGGCGAAAAAATCGCCGTGCACGACGCCATTCTCGCGCTCATCGTCAAGTCGGCGAACGACGTCGCCACCGTCGTTGCCGAAGCGCTGGGCGGGAAGGAATGGCGTTTCGCCCAGCAGATGACGAGAAAGGCGAGGGAGCTGGGCATGCGCCGCACCAGCTTTCGTAATGCATCGGGATTGCCCAACCGGCGCCAGGTAACGACCGCGAGCGACATGGCGACGCTCGCGCGGGCGCTCTACCGCGATTTTCCTCATTACTACCACTATTTCGCCACCCAAAGCTTCAGCTACCGGGGCAAGACCTTTCGCACGCACAACCGGCTGGTCGGCGAGTATGCCGGGGTCGATGGCCTGAAGACCGGCTATATCCGCGCCTCGGGGTTCAATCTTGCGACCTCGGTCGGCCGCGGCGGCCGCCGCCTGGTCGCCGTCGTGTTCGGGGCGAGAACGCCGAAGTTGCGCGACCGTGAAATGGCGGTGCTGCTCGACCGTGGCTTTACCCGGATCCACGAGCGCCCCGCCGCACCGCCACCGCCTCCGACGGAGAAGCCGTCGGTGATGGCCGCCGCGCCCTGGGCGATACAAGTGGGGGCCTACGCCCGTGTCGAGTCGGCCTATGCCGCCCTCACCGAAGGCAGGAAACATATTCCCGGTATCGTCGCCAGGGCCGCGGCGGTGGTGGTGCCGGTCGAGGAAGGCGACGGGGGGCTCTTCCGGGCCCGCTTCGTCGGCGTACGCTTCAAGCAGGCCGAACGCGGCTGTCGTATTCTCGTCCGGAGGAAACTCCCCTGCGAAGTCGTGCGCCACCTTCCCGACGCCGATACCGTGGCGCTCACCCAGTAGTCGCGAGACGGCGCGGTTTCTTGTGATGGGCGCCCCGCGAGGCGCCCGTTATTTTCCAATTCTGCACGCTTGGCCCGGGTAATGCTTGCCGGCGCCGCCCGCCGGGCTATGCTTCACACTGTCCCCTCGTTCGCAATGGCATCTCGGCATGAGCACCATGTTCCGTTCGACGCATTTCCCGGTCGCTAACCGTCGCCGGGTCGTTCGCCTCGCAGGCCTTGCGGTCGCGGTGCTGCTTCTTGCCGGCTGTGCGTCTTCGGGGCCCGTCGACAACCCGGTTGCGCGCAACCTCACCTGGTTCTCGTACGTTGCCGCCGACGATATCCGCACCGCCTGCGAAGCCGGCGGCGCTGACAGCTACCGCCTGATCTACAACGCCAACTTCACCGAACAAGTGAGAAGCTACGATATCCGCGCCTTGCCCATGGACGGCGGCGCGGTGATGACGGTTCGCGTGAAAACGCCCGTACGTCTGGGCGCCTTGCGGTTGACCGCGCCGTTCACGCCCTGGCAGGCCACTCCGTTCCACCGTCGCCTGTCTTCCGAGGAGTTCGGCATCCTCGTCGATATGATGGCTGCGAGTGGCGCGTTCGGTCCCGCGCCTGCGGGCCTGCGCCTTCATTCCAGCGCCTTCTACTGGGTGGTCGCGGCCTGCCGCGGCGGGCATTTCAGCTTCAACGCCTTCCTCTACCCGTCGCGCCGTTTCGAACGGATCGCCTTCGACGACCCGTTGTCGCGTCTCGATCCGAGCGGCATTCCGTTCAACCCGCCGATCGCCGGCGCCGGTGCGCTGCGTCTTCCGGAGCAATGCGGCAGTCGTCGCGACCCTCCTCCCGAATGCCTGTATCCACCGTTCGTGTTCGAGGTCGAAGAGGACGGTCTGAAGGGCTCGGCGCTGTTGTAAAGCGCCTTCCGAAAGTTTTTTGTGCGCTGCACAATTGATTGCTTGACAGGGCAATGCTCTAGCGTAGATTCGCGGATGCTGCGGCGCATCATTTTCGTGAAATGCCGCAGAGTTCCGGGCATTCAATTCAACCCTGGTCATGGAGTGTGGCGATGAAGAGCAACAAGGTTGCATCTGTTGCGGGGGGAAAGCCGGCGCCGGTGAAGCCGGCTCGGAAGGTCGAGAAGGCGACAGTCACCGTCGAGCCCGCCGTTCGGCAGGACACCGAGGTCGAGGCGATGGTCGGAACCGCCGCCGTTTCCGTCGATGAGATCTCGCGGGAACTGATCCTGAACAAGCCGGCGGCGACGGAAGCGAAAGTGACCGAGAAGGCGAAACCCCAAACGGCGTCGCGCAAGACGGCCGCCCGGGACGTCGAGGATGTGGTCCCGGTCAAGCGCGAGAACGTCGAGACGGTGGTCGATGCCGCGACGGCCGTCTTTCGCTGCTGGGAGGAGTTGGGCGCCGAGTGGATGAACTACGCCAAGTCCACGATCGAGGACGGCATGTCGGTCTCGCACGCGCTGATGGAATGCACGACCGTGGAAGAGGCATTCGACCTTCAGAACCGTTACGTCAAGAACGCCGTAGACGGCTATCTCAGCGAGAGCACGAAGCTTTCCGAGATTTCTCTCAGGATGGCGAGCGAGGCGCTTGCGCCGCTCGGCGCCGCATTCAAACAGACTGTCGAGACTTTGAACCCGCCGACGGCACGTTGAGCCGGCGCGGAACGCACAGAGTGACGGAGCCCGGCGGCCATGACCGTCGGGCTTTTTTTATTTCGCGCCGATCGCGGGCGAAAGGGCGATGCGTGTTAACCTTCCTTAACCCCTTTAATTGCAGACTGGAAATCCGATATCATTGCCTGTAGCGACGAAGTTCGGGGGTCGTGCGGCGAAAATGAGTGAGCACAAGCGCGACGAGGGCGGACCGAGCACCTCGGTCGTCACCAAGACGCGGCCGAAGACCAAGAAGCCCGCGATGTACAAGGTGCTTCTCCTGAACGACGATTACACGCCGATGGAGTTCGTGGTCCTGGTTCTCGAACGCTTCTTCCGCAAGAGCCCCGAGGAGGCGACCCATATCATGCTGCATGTCCATCAACGGGGCGTTGGCATCTGCGGCGTTTATCCGTACGATGTTGCGGAAACCAAGGTGACCCAGGTGATAGACTTCGCGCGGCGTCACCAGCACCCCCTGCAATGCACGCTGGAAAAGGATTGAGCGGAGCCGCCAACCCATGCTTTCGCCGACTCTCGAACAAAGCCTGCACCGGGCGCTTGCGCTCGCCAATGAGCGCGATCACGAATACGCCACGCTCGAACACCTGCTTCTCGCCCTGACAGAGAACCAGGATGCGGTCGCGGTCCTGCGCGCCTGCGGCGTCGAGCTCGACGAGTTGCGCGAAACCCTCGAGGACTACCTCAACGTCGAGCTTCAGGGGCTGGTTGTCGACACCTTGGAAGACGCCAAGCCGACCGCCGGTTTCCAGCGCGTGCTGCAACGCGCGGCGATGCACGTGCAGTCGTCGGGACGCAGCGAGGTGACCGGCGCCAGCGTTCTGGTGGCGCTGTTCTCCGAGCGCGAATCGCACGCCGTCTACTTCCTGCACCAGCAGGATATGTCCCGGCTCGACGCGGTCAGCTATATCTCGCACGGCATCTCGAAAGTGCCCGGTCAGGAGGAGAGCCCGCCGGTCCACGGAGTCGGCGAGGAGGAATCCGAGGCGGCGCCCGGCGACGACGCCGAGGCGCTCGCGGCATACTGCGTCAATCTCAACAAGAAGGCGGTCGCAGGCAAGATCGACCCGCTCGTCGGACGCAGGAACGAGGTCGAACGGACCATTCAGGTGCTGTGCCGGAGGACCAAGAACAATCCGCTCTACGTGGGCGACGCCGGCGTCGGCAAGACGGCGATCGCCGAGGGACTCGCCCGCCGCATCGTCGAGGGCGAGGTGCCCGAGGTGCTGAAAAACGCGGTGATCTACGCGCTCGACATGGGTGCATTGCTTGCCGGGACGCGCTATCGCGGCGACTTCGAGGAGCGCATCAAGGCGGTCATCAGCGCACTCGAAGGGCATGACGGGGCGGTCCTGTTCATCGACGAGATCCATACGGTGATCGGTGCCGGCGCGACCAGCGGGGGGTCGCTCGATGCGTCGAATCTCCTCAAGCCGGCGCTCGCCAGCGGCAACCTGCGCTGCATCGGCTCGACGACCTACAAGGAGTACCGCAACTACTTCGAGAAGGACCGGGCGCTGGTGCGGCGCTTCCAGAAAATCGACATTCACGAGCCCAGCGTCGAGGATACGGTCAAGATCCTCCAGGGTCTCAAGCCCTATTACGAGGATTACCACGCGGTGCGCTATACGGCGGACGCGCTGCGCGCCGCGGTCGAGCTGTCGGCGCGCTATATCAACGATCGCAAGCTGCCCGACAAGGCGATCGACGTCATCGACGAGGTCGGCGCGGCCGAAATGCTCAAGCCCGAGAACCGGCGCCGCAAGACCATCGGCGTCAAGGAGGTCGAGGGCATCGTCGCCAAGATGGCGCGCATTCCATCGAAGCGCGTTTCGCGCCGCGACAAGGCGTCGCTGCGCGAACTCGCCGCCGATCTCAAGCAGGTCGTATTCGGCCAGGAGCGCGCGATCGAGATGCTGGCGAGCGCCATCAAGCTGGCTCGCGCGGGCTTGCGCGAGCCCGAGAAGCCGATCGGCTGCTACCTCTTCTCGGGACCCACCGGCGTCGGCAAGACCGAGGTCGCGCGCCAGCTTGCCCGCGTCATGGGGGTCGAACTGGTGCGCTTCGACATGTCGGAATATATGGAGCGCCACACCGTCTCGCGCCTGATCGGCGCGCCGCCCGGCTATGTCGGCTTCGACCAGGGCGGGCTGCTGACCGACGCCGTCGACAAGCAGCCGCACGCGGTGCTGCTGCTCGACGAGATCGAAAAGGCGCACCCCGACCTGTTCAACATTCTTCTCCAGATCATGGATTACGGCCGGCTCACCGACCACAACGGCAAGAACATCGACTTCCGCAACGTCGTCCTCATCATGACCACGAACGCGGGCGCCGCCGATATGGCAAGGCCGGCAATGGGCTTTGCGCGCAGCGAACGCGAGGGCGAGGACGACGAGGCGATCAAGCGCATGTTCACGCCCGAGTTCCGCAACCGGCTCGATGCGGTCATCGCCTTCGCCGGGCTTGCGCCCGAGATCGTCGAGCATGTGGTCGACAAGTTCGTGCGTGAACTCGAGGGTCAGCTTGCGGACCAGGGCGTGACCATCGGGCTCACGCCCGAGGCGCGGCGCTGGATCGCCCGGGGCGGCTACGACAAGCAGAACGGGGCCCGGCCGCTCGCCCGCTTCATCCAGGAACACGTCAAGAGGCCGCTCGCCGACGAGCTTCTGTTCGGCCGTCTCGCCAAGGGCGGGCGCGTCACGGTTCGCGTCGCCGCGGACAAGCTCGACTTCGAATTCGCCGACGGCCCGCCGCCCAAGGTCAAACGTCGCCGACCCAAACGCCGCAAGCCCGACAGCCTCGAACCCGTCGAGTAGCACGCCCATCCGGGGCGGGGCCCGCTGTGCTCACAGTCCGCAACCTCGCCGTCGCCGGCATCGCCCCCTTCGATCTCGACATTGACTCCGGAGAATGCGTCGCGCTCACCGGGCCATCGGGTTCGGGCAAGACGCTGGTGCTCAGGGCGCTGGCTGATCTCGATCCCAACGAGGGCGAGGTTTCGCTCGACGGCGCGCCCCGGATGGCCGTCGGCGCGCCCGACTGGCGCCGCCGGGTTGCTTATCTCTCCGCCGAGCCGGGCTGGTGGGAGGAGCGCGTCGCACCCCATTTCCCGGACGGCGAGGCGACGATGGCCTTGCTCGCATTTCTGGGGCTTCCGCCGGACCTGCTCGATCAATCCGTCGCCACGGTCTCGACCGGCGAGCGGCATCGGCTCGCCCTCGTCCGGATCCTGCTCCTCGAACCGCGCGTGCTGCTGCTCGACGAGCCGACTTCGGGACTCGACGACATCGCCGCCGGGCGTGTCGAAGCAATCCTCGCCGAACGCCTTTCCGGCGATGTCTCGATCCTGCTGGTCACCCACGACTTGCAGCTCGCCGAGCGCCTCGCGCACCGCCGGCTGAGGATTCGTGACGGCGCCCTCGGGCGTGACGCTGAATTTGACAGCTCATGACCACGGTCCCCCTCGACGCGCTCGACCTCGCCTTCGCCGCGCTCCTCGTGGTGCTCAATGCGGCCCTGTCGTTCCGCCTCGGGCTGGCGCTCGAGCGGCCGCTGCTGGTCGCCGCTGTCCGCACCGCCGTCCAGCTCTTTCTCGTCGGCTTCGTCATCAAGGTGCTGTTCGCGCTCGCGTCGCCGCTGTGGACCGGCATTATGGCGTTGGTGATGGTGCTGGCCGCCGGCTACGAGGTGCGGGCGCGCCAGGCCCGCCGCTTTACCGGCGCCTGGGCATACGGGCTCGGTGCCCTGAGCGTCGCCGTCGGTGCCGGTTTGGTGACCCTGCTCGCGCTGATCGCCGTGGTCCAGCCCGAACCCTGGCACCAGCCGCGCTACGCCATTCCGCTGCTCGGCATGATCCTGGGCAATGCCATGACGGGCGTCAGTCTCGCGCTCGATTCACTGGCGACGGCGGCCTCGCGCGAACGCGACGCGATCGAGGCCCGGCTTGCGCTCGGCGCCGATCGGAGCACCGCGCTCAGGCCGGTGGCCCAGCAGGCGCTGCGCACCGGGTTGATGCCCATCATCAATGCCATGTCGGCCGCCGGCGTCATCGCGCTTCCCGGCATGATGACCGGTCAGATCCTCGCCGGCGCCGACCCGGTCGAGGCGGTGAAATACCAGATCCTGATCATGTTCCTGATCGCCGGCGGCACCGGGATCGGCGTGTTCCTCGCCGTTTATGCCGGGACCCGCCGCCTCAGCGACGCCCGCCACCGCTTGCGGCTCGACCGGCTGCGGCCGAGCGCGACACGCAAGACAGGGTAGGCACGGTTACGGCTCGGTCTTGCGGAACGGCGCGTGTCCGCCGAGAAATTCGATTTCCTCGCCGGTTTCCTTGCGCTCGGCGGAGAGAAACCGCGCGATCGCGTCGCGCAGGCCCGGATGGCGAACCCAATGGGCACTGTAGGTAGGCGCCGGCAGGTAGCCGCGGGCGATCTTGTGGGGGCCCTGGGCGCCGGCCTCGACGCGCGCAACCCCGCGTTCGATAGCGAAATCGATGGCGCGGTAATAGCACAGCTCGAAGTGCAGGAAGGGATGGTACTCGGTCGCGCCCCAGTTCCGGCCGTAAAGCGCGTTGCCGCCCAGCATGTTGAAGGCGGCCGCGACGTAGCGGTCGTCGTGCTTCGCCATCATCAGCACTATGTGCTCGGCCATGGTCGCTCCGAGCTGCTCGAAGAACGCGCGGGTCAGATAGGGATAACCCCATTTGCGTTCGCTGGTTGCGATATAACAGGTGAAAAACGCATCCCAATGCTTTGATTTTATGTCGTCTCCCGACAACACTTCTATGGTGAGCCCGGTGGAGAGTGCGGCGCGGCGCTCGCGCCGGAGCGCCTTGCGTTTGCGCGCGACAAGGCGGGCGAGAAAATCGTCGAAGCGGGCATAGCCCTCGTTGCGCCAGTGGAACTGGCAGCCGGTGCGCTTGAGGAAGCCCGCTTCACCCATGAGGCGCCACTCGGCCTCGGTGGGGAAGGTGACGTGCAGCGACGAGACGCCGGTGCGCCGGGTAAGTTCGACCGCTCCCGCGATCAGGGCGCGGCGCGCCATCGTCGCATCGCGACCGGGCCGCGCCATCAGCCGGGCGCCCGTGACCGGGGTGAAGGGCACCGCCATCTGGAGCTTGGGATAGTAACGCCCGCCGACGCGTTCGAAGGCGTCGGCCCAGCCGTGGTCGAAGACGTACTCGCCGAAGGAATGCGACTTGAGATAAAGCGGCGCGACCCCGGCGATACGGCCGGTCGGATCCTCGACCACCAGGTGATGCGGCGCCCAACCGGTTTCGGCCGTGGCTGAGCCCGATTCTTCGAGCGCCAGGAGGAACGCGTGCCGGGTGAACGGGTTGTCGCCACCTGCGCAGGCGTCCCACTCGGCCGCGGGTACGTCACGGATGGCGTGGCGCACGCCGGCGAGAAAGGGAGACTGCTCGCTGTCACCCATGCATGGACTCCCGCGGCGGAGACGTCATCGGGGGCGCCGGCGCCGGCGTAGCGAGGCGCAGGCCCCGCCGCCGTTCACGGTGGGGTAGCTCAGGCGATCTCGAAGACCGCGTCGACCTCGACCGCAATGCCGAGCGGAAGCGTCGGCGCGCCGACGGCGAAGCGCGCGTGCCGCCCCTTGTCGGCGAACACCTCGACCATCAGATCGGAAGCGCCGTTCACCACCTTGGGTTGATCGGTAAAGTCGGGCGTCGAATTGACGAACCCGCCGAGCTTGACGCAGCGCGTCACGCGGTCGAGATCGCCGCCGCAGGCCGCCTTGAGCTGGGCAATGATGTTGAGGGCGCAGAGGCGGGCCGCCTGGTAGCCGTCGTCGACCGTGAGGTCCGCGCCGAGCCGTCCGATATACTTGAACTCGCCGTTCCATACCGTCACCTGGCCGGAGACGAACACCTGGTTGCCAGTGATCGTGTAGGGTACGTAATTGGCGGCCGGGGCCGCCGCATTGGGAAGCTCGATGCCGAGTTCGGCGAGTCGCGCGTCGATGGTGCCGGCCATGTTCGGTGTTTCCTCCCGTCCGGTTCATGCGACCTGGAAGGCCGGTACTAAAGCCTTCCCGGGCCCCTGTCAAACGCGCGGACGGGTCCGGAACCAATCCCTAGTTTTCCTCGATGATCGACCAGATTTTCGCATGGTCGGTCGCGCGTGCGGGCTCGATGACGCGAAAGCGTTCGACGATGCCGTCGTCGCCGAGTTCGCGTTCGACGGCGATGAGCGTATGAAGCCCGTGCTCGCAGAGACCGGCGGCGAAAGCGGCCTCCTCGCGCGCCGCCGGCAGCGCCGCGGCGAGATCCGGGGCGCCGTAGTCGGCGATGAAATGGAGCGCGAGACGCTGCGTCACCTCGTGATACGCCGTCTCGTCGATCTCGGCGATCTCGACCAGCGTGCTGCGGCCGAAGCTGCTTGTACCGAGAAAACCGTGGACGAAGGCTTGGCGCAGCTTGCCGGTCAACCCTGCGGGGTCGAGATCGGCAAAGGCAAAGGCCCCCGGCACCGCCCATTCACCGGGCTCAGCGGCGCGCTCGAAGACCCGGACGTCGGTCTCGTCGAGGCGGATGGTTCGCGGAAACCGCATGGCGCCGCAGTATAGCCGGCCGGCGCCGCACCGGTCACTTCCGGTTTACGGGGCGGCGCTCGCTATCCAGCGGCGGCGCCAAGGATGAAGCACTTGCGGCTTGGCGCGCTTTTTTCGGTACATCGCCCTATCCGCCTGCGCGAGCAGCCGTTCGGCGTCGTCCCCGGATCCGAACGGCTTGATGCCAAAGCTCGCGCAGATCGGAATCTCGAACTCGCCGTACGGTACGACCGCGGCATTGAGCTGCCGCTCAAGCGCGGTGGCGCGTCGGCGACCGCATTGCGCCGCCGTATGGACCAGTAGCGCTGCGAACTCGTCGCCGCCGATGCGGGCGACGACGTCCGTCGCGCGAACGCTCTTGCTGAGCAGCTCGGCAACCTCGCGCAGTACCGCGTCCCCCGCGGTGTGTCCGAGGCCGTCGTTGATCACCTTGAAGTGGTCGAGGTCGATGAAGGCGAGGACCCCGGTGCTGTCGAGACGGTCGGCGAGGGCGAGCACGCGCCGGAACTCCTCGTTGAAGCCGCGACGGTTGTAGAGGCCGGTGAGTTCGTCGGTGAACGAAAGCGCCTCGAGCCGGTTGATACGGTCCTTTTGGGCGGCGATACGCTGTTCTGCCTCGGCGGCAAAAAGCAGTGCGCGCTCGATGATCGCGCGGGAATCGGCCTCGGCCGTCGCCGGCAGGCAAACGGCCAGCAAGCGCTCGGCGATGAGGCCGACGTTCTCGATCAACTCTGCGTTCTCTTGCAGGGCGAGGTTCTGTCGAATCGACATTCCTTTTTTCTCCGTTGGCAAAGTCCCACCGACGATAAGCCAGCGGCTGCCATCGATCTTCGTAGCAAGCGCCGTGCCAACTTCTAAGGCATTGATTTCGTTTGGAGGCTATGGCTTCGCGCCGACGAACAGAGAGGCAAAAACTGCCGCGAGGCAGGATTTACCAGCCGCTTTTCTCCCCTCTCTTCAAACGGCGCACGCGGCATCGCGGTTGCGGCAACGGATCGCGAGAAAACCGTGCGCGGCCGCGCCGACCGTGGCCGGCGGCGGCGGTCGTGTTTTCTTGGGTTGACGGGAACGTTGCGGGGCTCCCATCCTTGGGCGAGGTTCCGGCTGTTGCCGAGACCGATGAAGGGAGTTTTCCTTTCGTCATGCCTACCGCCGCTCGGAATGCCGCGTTTCGCATCGTTCTGGCAGCCATCGCCTGTGTCAGCGCCGCGGGAAATACCCGCGCCGGTCTGGTTTCACACCGCGCGATCTACGAGATGACCGGGTCCGGCGGCAACGTCGTCGATCTCGATGGCCGGATGGCGCTCGAGATCGCCGACGTTTGTGACGGCTGGATTCTCTACCAACGCACCACCCTGCGCATTGTCAACACCGACGGCAGCGAGGTCCGCTCGCTGACGAGCTTCGCGAGTTGGGAGTCGAAGGACGGCGATTTGTTCCGCTTCGAGCAGCAGAGTCAACAAAATGGCCTGACCACCGAGAAAATCAGCGGTCGCGCCGAAATCGAGCCGGGAAAGTGGGGCGTTGCCTACCTGACGCTGCCGAAAGTGATGCAGATCGCCCTTCCTCCCGGGACGCTTTTCCCGACGCGGCATACCGAGGAACTGATCGCCAGCGCCAGGGCGGGCGAAACCCATTTCCTGCGTGTCGTTTTCGACGGATCGGCCCTCGAAAATCCGAACCGGGTGAGCGCCTTCATCGGTGCGCCCGAGAAGGTGCCGGAAAGCGGTGCGGGAGCGGAGGCGGCGACGGCCTGGCCGGTGCGCCTCGCGTTTTTCCTTCTCGAAGGTCAGGCGCCCGAGCCCAACGTCGAGATCGGGCTGCTGCTCGAGGACAACGGGATAGCGCACCGCGTCGACCTCGATTACGGCAACTTTCGGGTGCGTGGCGAGCTTGCCAAGCTCGTTCTGCTGCCGCCGCGCGACTGCTAGAGCGAGATTTCAACAAGTTGTCCTCGGCGAGGCCGGTTCGGGCCACAGCCAGGCGGCACCGCGCACGCCGCTCGAATCCCCATGCAGCGCCGGAAGAAGCCGGGTTTCGACCCGATCCGAAAACACGAACTCACCCCACAGCGCGGGAACCCGCCTGTAAAGCCGATCGAGGTTCGACAACCCGCCGCCCAGCACGATCGCCTCGGGATCGAGGAGATTGATCACCGTCGCGAGCGCCCGGGCAAGCCGTTCTTCGTAGCGTCCGAGCGCGGCCTCGGCGAGCGGGTCGCCGGCCCGCGCGCGGGCGATGATCTCGGGAGCATCGAGGCGTTCATTCCCTTCGCCGTGGTAATCGCGCGCCAGCCCGGGCCCCGAAAGGAAGGTTTCGATGCAGCCTCGCCGGCCGCAGTAGCAGGCCGGCCCGGGCCGTTCGTCGGTTCCGGGCCAGGGCAGCGGGTTGTGCCCCCATTCGCCGGCGACGGCGTTTATGCCCGTGTGCACCCGGCCGTCGATCACGACGCCGCCGCCCACGCCGGTACCGAGGATGACGCCGAAAACCGTCGAAACGCCTGCGGCGGCGCCGTCCGCCGCTTCCGAGAGCGCGAAGCAGTTGGCGTCGTTGGCGATTCTCACCGGACGGCCGAGAGCGGCGGCGAGGTCGCGGGCGAACGGTCTGCCGATAAGCCATACCGAATTGGCGTTCTTGATGAGACCGGTCGCGCGCGATTCGGCACCCGGGATGCCGATGCCGACGCTGCCGCGCATTCCGAGTCCGCTCTCGATGTCGCCGACCAGGCCGACGATGGCCGCGACGGTGCCGTCATAGTCGCCGCGTGGCGTGGCGATGCGCCGGCGGGCAAGCGCCTCGCCCGCCGCATCGAGAGCAATCGCCTCGATCTTGGTGCCGCCGAGATCGACGCCGATGCGCATGCTCAATGGCCGAGCGCCGCGAATTCGGCCTCGATGATGGCACGCGCCGAGGCCCAGTCTCCAGCCCGGTGGTGGCTCGCCTGCGCCGGGCCGACGAGGCGGGCGAGTCGGTCGTCGGCGGTGAAATGAAGGCGCAGGACGTGCCCGGCGTCGCGGGCCACGGTTTCGTGATGCGTCGGGCTGTCGTCGATGAAACAGGTCGGTGCCGCGGCCCGCGCCGCAAGCGCGCGCACCGCCGGTCCTTTGGCCCCGATGTTGACGACCAGCGGGTAGTCGATGCCATGGTGGACGAGCCAGCGCCGGCGGTTCTCGCGATACGCCAGCGGCAGGTTGGAAAGGACCACGATCTGCGCCCGTCCGGAGAGCGCGCCAAGGGCTGCGGCCGCGCCCGCCACCGGTTCGAGCGAGTCGGTATGCGCGGCGAAGAAATCGTCGAGGAGAGCGTGGATATCCGAAGCCGTGAGCGCCGCGTCATCGGCCTTTCCGAGGATATTGCCGTCGAGCCGATAGGACCGCCAGGTGAAGTAGAGCCCCCGAACGTCGAGATAGCGCTCGAACCCCGCCATGAACCTGACGATCACTTCGTCGGCGTCGCTCACGATCAGCGGATGATGACGACGGATGTCGAGCGCGGCAATCTGTCGGGCGACCTCGGCATGGAGTTCGCTCTCAGCCACGCATTCCCCGCCGCCCGAATGCGCCGGTTAACCATGCGTTAACGCTTGGCATCCAACCATCGTACGGCAGCGAACCCGGTCGGAAAAGGGGACGTATCCGGCCCGCGGCGCCGGGCGCGTGTCGGGTTGCTCACGAAGTCGTGTACGGTTGGTTAAGAAGACGCGATAAGACTAAAGTAACCCTCGGTCGCGTAGGTTTGGCGCGTGACCCGGTCGCTGCGCCGGCACCGCCGATGCCATGATGCGGCGTGCCGGATAGCGTCCTTGGACGGTGAGCGGAGTGGAGTTGTGAGCAAAACCGTATTGATCGTGGAAGACAACGATCTCAACATGAAGCTCTTCCACGATCTGCTCGAGGCGCACGGTTTCGAGACGCTGCAAACCAAAAACGGCGAAGAGGCGCTGAAACTCGCGCGCGACAACCATCCCGATCTGATCATCATGGACATCCAGCTTCCCGAGGTGTCGGGCCTCGAGGTGACGCGCTGGATCAAGGACGACGACGACATCAAGGGAATCCCGATTATCGCGGTGACCGCGTTCGCGATGAAAGGGGACGAAGAAAAAATCCGGGAAGGGGGATGCGAGGCGTATATCGCCAAACCCATTTCGGTGACCCAGTTTATCGACACGGTCAGGCGTTTTGTAGCCTAGGTGTAATGACATCATGACGGCCAGGGTTCTAGTGGTTGATGATCAGCCACTGAACATCAAGGTTCTCGAAGCCAAACTGGCCAGCGAGTACTACGAGGTTGTCACCGCCAGTGACGGCCCCTCCGCGCTCGCTGCGTTACAGGAGAGCCACCCGGATATCGTGCTTCTCGACATCATGATGCCGGGCATGAACGGCTTCGAGGTGTGCGAACGCATGAAGGCCGATCGGAAACTCGCTCACATCCCCGTCATCATGGTCACGGCGCTCAGCGAATCGGAAGACCGGGTGCGCGGGCTCGAAGCCGGGGCCGACGATTTCCTGACCAAGCCGATCAACGATGTCGCTCTGTTCGCGCGTCTGCGTTCGTTGCTGCGGCTTAAGATGGCGCTCGACGAGCTGCGCCTGCGCGATCACACGTCGCTGCAACTCGGCGTGCTCGACGACAGGCAGTTCAACGTCTCCAAAGGCACCGGCGCGCGCGTCATGGTGGCCGAGGATTTAGAGCGTGACGCCCGCCTGATCACCGACGAACTCTCGCGCGAGAACATCGTGACTTGCTTCGGAAGCCCCGGCGCTGCGCTCGAGAGCGCGAAATCCGGCAACTACGACCTTATCATCGTCAGCCTCGATCTGGCCGGGTCCGATGGGCTCCGGCTGTGCTCGCAGTTGCGCAGCCGCGAAGAGACACGTCATGTGCCGCTCCTGATGCTGCTCGAGGAAGGCGACGTGTCCCGGCTTACCAAGGGGTTCGACCTCGGCGTCAGCGACTATCTCTACAAACCCATCGACCGCAACGAACTGCTGGCGCGGGCGCGGAGTCAGATTCGCCACAAGTATTACCAGGACCGGCTGCGCAACACCTACCAGCGCTCGGTGTCGTTGGCGGTCACCGACAGCCTCACCGGCCTCTACAACCGGCTCTATCTCACCTCGTACCTCGCTTCGCTGATCGATCGCCACCGTACGGGCGGCAAGCCGCTCTCCGCGGCGATGCTCGACATCGATCACTTCAAGGGGGTCAACGACGGCTACGGTCACGACGTGGGCGACGGGGTGTTGCGAGAACTCGCCGACCGTCTCAATCGATTTGTCCGCGCGAGCGATCTTGTCGCGCGTCTCGGCGGCGAGGAGTTCGTCGTCGTGATGCCGGACACCGACGTCGCCACGGCCGAGGCGGTGACCGGGCGCTTACGATGCGAAATTGCCGGGGCGCCGTTCGTTTCCGAAATGATCGAGGGCGGCCTCCAGATCACGGTGAGCATCGGCGTTGCCGGATTGCTGGATGGCGGCGACACCACAGAGGCGCTGCTCAAACGCGCGGACGAGGCGCTCTACGAGGCCAAGCGCGGCGGTCGCAACCGGGTGATCGCCGCCGCCGTCTAATCTGGATTTTCCACCAAGGTCGCCGCGGCGCGTTGAAGCCGGCCCCTGCCAAGCCGGCAGGCGCGGCTACTTGAGTTTGGTTTCCTTGAACTCGACGTGCTTGCGGGCGACCGGATCGTACTTGCGGAACGAGAGCTTTTCGGTCGTCTTCCTCGGGTTCTTCTTGGTGACGTAG
Organism: Alphaproteobacteria bacterium; assembly: GCA_046758065.1. Lineage (GTDB taxonomy): Bacteria > Pseudomonadota > Alphaproteobacteria > JAAXGF01 > JAAXGF01 > JBHHZM01. The sequence continues at coordinate 18,003 of JBHHZM010000015.1, forward strand.
AAGTAGCCCGTGCCCGCAGTGCTCTCGAGCTTGATCAGGATCGTGTTGGGCTTGGCCATTTCCTGGCCCTCTCAAGAGTTCCGCCGCTCGCTGGGCGGCGAAGATAGCGGGCTCGCGATCCCTGTCAAGTACTGCGTCTTCGCCGGCCCAGCCGACTTGCGACGGGGAACGGCAGGTACGCGAGCAACATGAGGCCGCGCGACAGCGGCAGCCCCTGCGGCGCCCAGAGATCCATGCCGAGGTGGCTGATCGGCGGGCCGGCTATCGGAGATCGGCGCCGACGGCGGCGCGTCCGGCGTCGGTCAGCTTGCAGACCAGCCAGTCGGGTTTGATCGGGTTGCGGATCCAGGGCGTCGCCCAGCCCTGGCGGATACAACTTCGGATGGTCTGCGCGTTGATGGTCTGGCCGCTTTCGTCGAACAGCGGAAGCTTTCCGCCCGGTTGATCGAGACCGCGTCGAAGCCAGCGTCGCTGGGTCGCGGTCGGACGTACCCGCTGACCGGCCCGAACCTCCGGCCACACCACGTCTTCGGCCAGCGGGGCGGCGCTGGTCATTCGCCTGTTCATTGTCGTCCTCCCTGATTTTGAATGGTAACGCAAATCGCTCGTCGACGCCACCGCCGAGACGGCCTACCGTGGCCGGCGCGAAACCCTCGTTGAGCGAACGCATGCGCCTTTTCACGGGGATTTTGCTTGCCGCCTCGTCGCCGGTTGGTTAGTTGTCATGTTGTAAAAGCAACAATAAACTTTGCCGTCGCCGACACGGGGTGTCGCAAGCGTCGTGGTGTCGAACCCGGCGGTGGGATTGAAAGGGAAGGCTTCGCGCGCCGCGCGGACGTCTTGCGAGCGAATGACGAGCGAGGGTCCGAGGGGATGGTATATTTCCTTCAGCAACTCATCAACGGCATCACGCTGGGCATGATCTACGGCCTGATCGCCATCGGCTACACCATGGTCTATGGCATCATCGGCATGATCAATTTCGCCCACGGCGAGCTCTACATGATCGGAGCGTTCATCGCGCTGATCTGTTTCCTGGTCCTCGGTCTCCTCGGCATTACCTGGCTGCCGCTCGCACTGCTCATCGTGCTGCTGGTCGCGATGGTGTTCACCTCGATCTACGGCTGGACGGTGGAACGCGTCGCCTATCGGCCGCTGCGGGGCTCGTTCCGGCTGGCGCCGTTGATCTCGGCGATCGGCATGTCGATCTTTCTCCAGAACTACACCCAGCTTCTTCAGGGCGCCCGCATCAAGCCGCTGCCGCCCGTGATTCAGGGCGGATTCATCATCACCGAAGCCGACGGTTTCACCGTTCAGCTCAGCTACGTGCAGATTTTCATCGTCATTCTCACGATTTCGCTGATGCTGGTTTTCAACGGCTTCATCAACCGCACCGCACTCGGCCGCGCGCAGCGCGCGTGCGAGCAGGACCGTGTGATGGCCGGGCTGCTTGGCATCAACGTCGACCGCACGATCTCGCTCACCTTCGTGATCGGTGCGAGCCTCGCCGCCGTCGCGGGGATGATGGTGGTGATGTATTACGGTGTCGTCCACTTTTTCATCGGCTTCCTCGCCGGCATGAAGGCGTTCACCGCGGCCGTGCTGGGCGGCATCGGCTCGTTGCCGGGGGCGATGCTCGGCGGGCTGCTGATCGGTCTGATCGAGGTTTTCTGGTCGGCATATTTCACGCTTGAATACAAGGACGTGGCTGCCTTCTCGGTTCTGGTGCTGGTGCTCATTTTCCGGCCGTCGGGGCTTCTGGGCAAACCCGAGATCGAGAAAGTCTAGACTGATGGCGGTCGAAACCCTACCGGCGCAGCGAAGCCTCGACGTTCCTGCCGCGCTCAAGGAAAGCGGTCTCGCCGGCGTGGTCGTGTTTGCGCTGGCGGCGGTCATGGTCGGGTTTCAGACCGTGGCGGTGCACGGCGGGCTCGGAATTCGCTTGCGCTTCGACGCGGTGGCCTACGCCGTCGTGCTGGTTTTCTTCGGGCGCCTCGCTTTGGTGCTGCTGCGCCAAGGGTATCCGCTGCCGGTGCTGATCGGCAGCGGCGGTGTCGGCGGCGTCATGATTGCGTTGCTGCTCACGGGCTTGGACCGATGGATGCCGTTCGAGGGACCGATCGTCAACTGGATGCTGGCGCTTGCCGCAGTGATATTCGCGCTGCGCGCCCTCTGGCTCCTGCGGCGCCCGGATGCAGGCGCGGCAACGGTCGATACCGACAGTATTATGGACCGTATCGGGGCCAGGGTGCAGCGTTCCGCCCTGTGGCTCGGGCCTCTCGCCGGGATAATCGCGATTGCGGTGCCGTTTCTGCCCTTTGCCGACCGGCGTTTTCTCGACCTCGCGATCCTGGTGATGACGTATGTCATGCTGGGCTGGGGGCTGAACGTCGTGGTCGGTCTCGCCGGCCTGCTCGACCTCGGTTACGTCGCGTTTTACGCGGTCGGCGCCTACAGCTATGCGCTGCTTACGCTTAATTTCGGGTGGTCGTTCTGGATTTGCCTGCCGCTCGCCGGGATCCTGGCGGCGAGCGCCGGCGTCCTTCTCGGCTTTCCGGTGCTGCGTCTGCGCGGCGATTATCTCGCCATCGTCACGCTCGGATTCGGCGAGATGGTCCGGATCATCCTGATCAACTGGTACGATCTGACCAACGGACCGGACGGACTTTCGAGCATTCCACGACCGTCGTTTTTCGGCTTACCGTTTACGCGACGTCCGGGCGAAGGCGTGACCGCGTTCCACGAATTTTTCGGGCTGGATTATTCCTCGCTGCACCGAATCATCTTCCTTTACTATCTCATTCTGGCGATGGCGCTGGTCACCAATTTCTTCACCTTGCGCATTCGCAAGCTGCCGATCGGGCGGGCCTGGGAAGCGCTGCGCGAGGATGAGATCGCTTGCCGGTCGCTGGGCATCAATCCGACCAATACCAAGCTGACGGCGTTCGGCATCGGAGCGATGTTCAGCGGTTTCGCCGGCTCGTTTTTCGCCACGCGGCAGGGCTTTATCAGCCCCGAGAGCTTTACCTTCATCGAATCGGCGATCATTCTCTCGATCGTCGTGCTTGGCGGTATGGGCAGCCAGATCGGCGTCATCGTGGCCGCGATCCTGCTGATCGGCATGCCCGAATGGTTCCGCGAGCTTGCGCAATTCCGCATGCTCGCCTTCGGCGCCGGCATGGTCGGCATCATGGTGTGGCGTCCCCGGGGTCTGCTCGCGCACCGCGATCCGACTATCCTGCTGGGTTCCTTCAAGAAGGCGAGGTCGCCGACATGACCGCGTCCGCCGCCGGCCGGCCGACTGAAAACGAGCCGCTCTTTAGCGTCGAGCACCTGACCATGCGTTTCGGGGGACTGGTCGCGATCGACGATCTCTCGTTCGTCGCCCGCGACTGCGAGATCACGGCGATCATCGGCCCGAACGGCGCCGGCAAAACCACCGTGTTCAATTGCCTCACCGGTTTCTACGCCCCGACGGTCGGACAGCTCACGCTGCATCTTCCCGACGGCAACCGCTATCTTGAGCGCATGGAAGGTTTCCGCATCGCCCAGGCGGGCGTGGCGCGCACCTTCCAGAACATTCGCCTGTTTCCCGGTATGTCGGTGCTCGAAAATCTGATTTGCGCCCAGCACAACAAGCTGATGCGGGCCTCTGCCTTTAGCGTCGCGGGACTGTTCAACCTCGCGCGGTACCGTAATGCAGAAGAAGAAGCAGTTGATATTGCAAAGTATTGGCTCAATAAGGTGAGGCTGATCGATCATGCCGACATCAATGCCGGAAACTTGCCTTATGGCGCCCAGCGTCGGCTCGAGATCGCCCGGGCCATGTGTACCGAGCCGGTTTTGCTGTGTCTCGACGAACCCGCGGCCGGTCTCAATCCCCGCGAATCGGCCGAACTCAACGACCTTCTCGTCTTCATTCGTTCGGAACACCGCATCGGTCTTTTGCTTATCGAGCACGACATGAGCGTGGTCATGGGCATTTCGGATCACATCATCGTGCTCGATTACGGGCGGAAGATCGCCGACGGCACGCCCGACGAGGTGCGCCGCGATCCTGCGGTCATCAGCGCTTATCTTGGCGAGGAAGAAGAGGAAAACGAGAACGCCTCTGAAACGGGAGGCGGCGGCTAAATGCTCTCGGTCTCAGGGGTTCATGCCGCCTACGGACGCATACAAGCGTTGCGCGGCGTCGACGTCGAGGTCCGGACCGGCGAAATCGTGACCCTGATCGGGGCCAACGGCGCCGGCAAATCGACGCTGCTGATGACCATCTGCGGCGATCCGCGGGCGCGAGAAGGCCGTATCATCTTTTCCGGCCAGGACATCACCGATCTGCCGACGTTCGAGATCGTCCGCCTCGGTATCGCCCAGGTGCCCGAGGGAAGACGGATTTTTCCGCGCATGACGGTGATGGAGAACCTCCAGATGGGGGCGACAACCGCTGTCGACGGACATTTCGACGAGGATATCGAACGCGTATTCAAGCTCTTTCCCATCCTCGAAAAACGCCGGGATCAGCGCGGCGGCACGCTCTCGGGTGGCGAGCAGCAGATGCTGGCGATCGCCCGCGGGTTGATGAGCCGTCCCCTGCTTCTGCTGCTGGACGAACCGTCGCTCGGCCTTGCGCCTCTGCTGGTCAAGCAGATTTTCGAGGTTATCCGCGAGATCAACGAGAATGAGAAGGTCACGGTGTTTCTCGTCGAGCAAAACGCTTATCACGCCCTGCGGCTTGCGCACCGCGGCTACGTCATGGCCAACGGAAAGATCGTGCTCCAGGGGTCGGGCAAAGAGCTTCTGGCCGACGAGGAGGTCCGCAAGGCCTATCTCGAAGGCGGCCACTGAGGCGGAGTAAGACGAGTGGAAGCCATACTCGGCAACAGTCTGCCCGTCTTTTTCGGGCTCACCGTTTTCGTCGTAGGCGGCGCCAGCTACCTTACCGGCCAAGCGGTTGCGGTGACGTGGCGTCCGGTCTGGCAGGCCATCTTTTTCTGTGTGCTGCTGGGCTTCGTCAATCGCTTTCTGAGCTGGGGTCTGTTCGGCGGCGATGGGCTTTCGATCAGCGGTTTTCTCGTCAACACCGCGGTGCTGATCGCGATCGGTCTTGCGGGCTATCGCCTCACGCAAGTTTCCAAGATCGTCAATCAGTATCCTTGGCTTTACGAACGCGCTGGCCTGTGGAGCTACCGGAAGCGGGCGCAGACGTGAGCCCATGTCCCCGAGTCAAGATACCGGAAGGTAAGACCACTTGCGGGAACCGGCGTGCGTGGTAAATTAGACAACCGTATTAAGTGTTCTTGGTTGCGATCAATTCGCAGCTGAACTTCCGGCCTGCGGGGCCGGTACACGTCCCGGCCCAAGGTCGGACAATTCAGGGAGAGACAGAAATATGAAACGGTTCAATACGGCATTACTCGCCGCCGCCTTGGCGGGCGGTTTCGGCGTTGCCACGGCGCAGGCCGAAATCTTGATCGCGACCGCCGGCCCGATGACCGGTCAATACGCCTCCTTTGGAGAGCAGATGAAGCGGGGCGCCGAGATGGCGGTCGCCGACATCAACGCGGCCGGCGGTATCCTCGGCCAGAAAGTGAAGCTCGAAATCGGCGACGATGCCTGCGATCCGAAGCAGGCCGTGGCGGTGGCCAACGAGTTCGTCGGCAAGGGCGTCATTTTCGTCGCCGGCCACTTCTGCTCGGGATCGTCGATCCCGGCGTCGAAGGTTTACGAGGAAGAGGGCATCCTCCAGATTTCGCCGGCCTCCACCAACCCGAAGCTGACCGATGAAGGCGGCGACAACGTTTTCCGCACCTGCGGCCGCGATGACCAGCAGGGAGAGGTCGCTGGACAGTATCTCGCCGACCACTTCGCCGGCAAGCGGATCGCCATCGTCCACGACAAGCAGGCCTATTCGAAGGGCCTGGCCGACGAAACCAAGAGGAAACTGAATTCCCTCGGCATCATTGAAGCGCTGTACGATACGGTCACCGCGGGCGAGCAGGACTATTCCGCTCTGGTCAGCAAACTCAAGGCCAACAAGATCGATGTTCTCTACTATGGCGGCTACCACCCCGAGGCGGGCCTGATTGTTCGTCAGATGCGCTCACAGGGTCTGAACGCCCAGTTGGTTTCGGGCGACGCGCTCGTCACCCAGGAGTACTGGGCGATCACCGGTTCGGCCGGTGAAGGCACGCTGATGACGTTCAGCCCGGATCCGCGCAAGAACCCGGTGGCGGCCCCCGTGGTCAAGAGATTCCGCGCCGGCGGTTACGAGCCGGAAGGCTATACGCTCTATACCTACGGCGCGATCCAGGCTTTTGCCCAAGCGGCTGAGGACGCCGGCAGCACGAGTCTCGACGCGCTTGTCAAGACGCTGCGCACCAAGCAGTTCAAAACGGTGCTCGGCGATATCGGCTTCGATCAGAAGGGCGATGTGACCGCGCCCGGCTATGTCTTCTACGAATGGAAGAACGGCCAGTACGATTACGTCAAGACGATGTAGCCTTGGTGTGCGGGGAATAGAAGAGCCCCCGAAAAGAATGCGGCCCGGCTGTCAGCCGGGCCGTTTTTCCATGTGCCGGAATGGCGGGAGTGGGGTGCTTCCCGCTACGACGTCTATTTCGACTTGCGGCGACCGCGGCCGGCGCGCTTGCGGCCGAGGCCGATTTTCTTGGCGAACGCCGAACGCTGCGCGGCGTAATTCGGCGCGACCATCGGATAATCGGCGGGCAACCCCCATTTGGCCCGGTATTCCTCGGGCGTCAGGTTGTAGGTGGTGCGTAGATGCCGCTTGAGCATTTTCAGCTTCTTGCCATCCTCGAGGCAGACGATGTAGTCGGGGGTCACCGACTTGCGGATCGACACCGCGGGCTTGACGGGCTCCTGCGCTGCCGCGGCATCCCCGCTCTTCTGCGAGCTGAGTGTGGCATAGACTGAGCGGATGACGTCGGGGATTTGCGAGCCGGGAATTTCGTTGTGGCTGACGTATGCGGACACGATCTGGGCGGTCATGCGCATTACATCCTCGCGTGATATCTTGGGCGAGCTTTCGCGTTCCATCTTCGCAAATCCTTCATGAAGTCCCGTTTGCAAAACTGGTTCGCATGACTCGGGATGTCTGTCAATAAAAATTCCTGGATTCAATGCCGTTTTACACGAAGGTTACCGAAATGGACCCCCGGAACCGTTGCAAGCACAACAACGAGAGAGTTCGGCCAAAGTTGTTGTTTTGAGATCTTTCCGAAGCGAATGAACCGGATGCCTGTCGTGTTGTGCCGGGGTGGTGCGCGACCGCAAGATATGCTACGTAATGAGCCTGTCCGGCGCCTCAGGTGTGCTACGCGCGGCCGATTGCTTCCGACGGCGGTCGGGCCAGATGTCGTTCATGGCCCGAGACGGCCTGTTTCAGACGAACCGTAAAGTCCGTAAAAAGAGACCACCGGAAAGACCTCCATGTCCCGTACCGACGTCGCGACTTCCGATAGCCCGTTCTTCACCCGACGCCTCGCCGAGTGCGATCCCGCTCTCATGCAGGCGATCGACCGCGAACGAGACCGCCAGGACGATGGCATCGAGCTGATCGCCTCGGAAAACATCGTCAGCCGCGCCGTGCTCGAGGCGCAGGGCTCGGTGCTGACCAACAAATACGCCGAAGGCTACCCGGGACGCCGCTATTACGGCGGTTGCGAGTTCGTCGACAATGCCGAGGCGCTCGCGATCGACCGGGCGAAGAAGCTGTTCGGCTGCGCGTTCGCCAACGTCCAGCCCCATTCCGGCGCGCAGGCCAACCAAGGCGTATTCATGGCGCTTCTCCAACCGGGCGACACGATCCTCGGGTTGGCGCTTGCGGCCGGCGGTCATCTCACCCACGGAGCCAGACCCAACCAGTCGGGCAAGTGGTTCAACGCCGTCCAGTACGGCGTGCGCCGCGAGGACGCGCGGATCGACTTCGACGAGGTCGAAAAGCTCGCGCACGAGCACCGGCCGCGGCTCATTATTGCTGGCGGGTCCGCTTATCCGCGGATCCTCGATTTTGCCCGTTTCCGCGAGATCGCCGACGATGTAGGGGCGTGGTTCATGGTCGACATGGCGCATTTTGCCGGTCTTGTCGCCGGCGGCGTACATCCCAGCCCGCTGCCCCACGCTCATGTGGTGACGACCACCACCCACAAGACCCTGCGGGGACCGCGCGGCGGCATGATCCTAAGCAACGACGAGGATATCGGCAAGAAGATCAACTCGGCGATCTTCCCCGGTCTGCAAGGGGGGCCGCTGATGCACGTGATTGCCGCCAAGGCGGTCGCCTTCGGCGAGGCGCTCGGCCCCGACTTCAGGGCATACGCGCAGGCGGTGGTCGACAACGCCGGTACGCTTGCCGCGACCCTGGTCGAGCACGGCTACGATATCGTTTCGGGCGGCACGGATACCCATCTGATGCTGGTCGACCTGCGTTCCAAGGGCCTTACCGGCAAGGCCGCGGAAGCGAGCCTCGAGCGCGCGGGCATGACCTGCAACAAGAACGCCGTGCCGCTGGATCCCGAGAAGCCGACCATTACCTCAGGGATTCGTTTGGGCACGCCCGCGGCGACGACACGCGGCTTCGGCACGGTCGAGTTCCGCCGCGTCGGCGAACTAATCGCCAGCGTGCTCGATGGTCTCAAGCGGTGCGGCGAAGACAACGCCGCCGCCGAGTCCACGGCGGCGGAACAGGTCGCCGCGTTATGCCGGCGGTTTCCCGTTTATCGCAATCTCGACTGACGAGAGCGCGGGCAGGGAGGAAACATGCGCTGTCCGTTCTGTGGTAGCGACGACACCCAGGTCAAGGACTCGCGTCCGACCGAAGACAACACCGCGATTCGGCGCCGGCGGCATTGCCTCGACTGCGCCTCGCGGTTCACCACCTTCGAGCGCGTCCAGTTGCGCGATCTCACGGTGGTCAAATCGAGCGGTGCGCGCGAACCCTTCGACCGCGACAAGCTCGCGCGTTCGATCAGCGTGGCGATGCGCAAGCGGCCCGTCGATCCTGAAAGAATAGAAAGACTTGTCAATGGAATACAACGTCGGCTTGAGAATTCAGGTGAGCCTGACGTCAAATCGGAAGTGATCGGCGGGATGGTAATGGTTGCGCTGGCCGGGCTCGATCAGGTGGCCTATGTTCGTTTCGCTTCGGTCTACCGTAATTTTCGAGAAGCCAAGGACTTCGAGGACTTCGTTGGCCGGCTGAGTGGCGATCCCGACTGATTCCGACGACACGCGGCACATGGCCGCGGCGCTGAGCCTGGCCCGGCGCACTCTCGGTTCGGTCTGGCCGAACCCCGCCGTCGGCTGCGTGATCGCGCGCGAGGCGCGGGTCGTCGGGCGCGGCTGGACCCAGCCCGGAGGGCGGCCGCACGCCGAACGCGAAGCGCTGCGCCGCGCGGGCAAGGCCGCCGTCGGAGCGACGGCCTACGTGAGCCTCGAGCCCTGCGCCCATCACGGCCGGACCTCGCCCTGTGCCGACCGCCTCATCGAAGCCGGAATCGCCCGGGTCGTCGCCGCCGTCGAGGACCCCGACCCGCGGGTTCGCGGCAAGGGGCTGAAACGGCTGCGCGACGCCGGCGTCGCGGTCGAGAGCGGGGTCCGCCGCGACGAGGCCGAGGTGCTCAACGCGGGCTTTTTCCTCCGCGTCACCGAAGGCCGACCGCTGGTGACCTTCAAGACGGCGACCACGCTCGACGGTCGCATCGCCACCCACAGCGGCGAGAGCCAGTGGATCACCGGCGACGCTGCGCGCGCCCGCGCGCACCTCCTGCGCGCGAGCCATGATGCGGTGATGATCGGCGTCGGCACCGCCCTTGCCGACGACCCGCGGCTCGATTGCCGCCTGCCGGGGCTCGCTCATCGCTCGCCGGTGCGCGTCGTGATAGACGGCCGGCTCCGGTTGCCGCTGACCAGCCGGTTGGTCGCGACGGTGGCTGGTCAACCGACGTGGCTGGTAACGCTTCGCGATAGCGAGAGCAAACGCCACGCCGCGTATCGAGACGCCGGCGTCGAGCTCATCAAGGTGAATCGCGACGCCGAGGGCAATCTCGACCTCGCCGCCGCGCTCGGGGCGCTGGCCGCGCGTGGCCTGACCCGCGTGCTGGTCGAGGGCGGCGCCCGCCTCGCGGGGGGCTTGCTGCGCGCCGGCTTGATCGACCGCATCCTGTGGTTCCGGGCGCCGCGACTGATCGGCGGCGACGGGGTACCGGCCTCGGTCGCCTTCGGGGTGGATTCGCTTGCGGACGCGCCCGCCTACCGCCGCATGGCGGTCGACGAGGTGGGCGACGATCTGATGGAAACCTACGTGCGGATGCCCTAGGGTCACCTTATGTTCACCGGCATCATCACCGACCTCGGGGAGGTGCGTTCGATCGAGGAGCACGGCGACTTGCGCTTCACCATCGCCACGGGCTACGCGGTCGAAACGATCGCCATCGGCGCTTCGATTGCGTGCTCGGGCGCCTGCCTCACGGTGGTCGACAAGGACGCCGATTGGTTCGCCGTCGACGTGTCGGGCGAAACCGTGCGACGCACCACGCTCGGCGACTGGCGCGAGGGGCGGGCGGTCAATCTCGAACGCCCGCTCGCGCTCGGCGACGAACTCGGCGGGCACCTCGTGCTTGGCCACGTGGACGGCGTCGCCCGGGTCATCGGGCGCGAGGCCGTGGGCAACTCGCTGCGTCTCGGTTTCACCGCGCCCGACGGTCTCGCTCACTTGGTTGCGGAAAAGGGCTCGATCGCGCTCGACGGCGTCTCGCTCACCGTCAACCGGGTCGCCGGCGCGGAGTTCGACGTCAACCTCATTCCCCATACCCTGCGCAGTACCAGCCTGGGTCGCCTACGGCGGGGCGATCGCGCCAATCTGGAGGTCGACGTGCTGGCGCGTTATGTTGCGCGCCTGGCCGATAGAGGTGTGCCGTGAGCTCCGATCGCGAATTCCTGTCGTCCATCGAGGAGATCATCGACGAGGCGCGCAACGGGCGCATGATCGTCCTTGTCGATGACGAAAACCGCGAGAACGAGGGAGACCTCTTCATCCCGGCGCAACTCGCCACCCCCGAGGCGATCAACTTCATGGCCAAGTACGGTCGCGGACTGATCTGTCTCTCGCTGACGGGCGAACGGGTCGAACAGCTCGGTCTGCCGCCGATGACGAAGCGTAACGAGGCGCGCCATCAGACCGCCTTCACGGTGTCGATCGAAGCCAAGGAGGGCATTTCGACCGGGATCTCGGCGGCGGATCGGGCCCGCACCATCGCGGTCGCCATCGACCCGACGAAGGATCGCAACGACATCGGCAGCCCTGGCCACGTGTTTCCTCTCATTGCCCGCGACGGCGGTGTTCTGGTGCGCGCCGGACATACCGAGGCGGCGATCGATCTCGCGCGCCTCGCCGGCCTCAATCCGGCGGGAGTGATCTGCGAGGTTATGAACGACGACGGCACCATGGCGCGCCTGCCCGACCTCATCAAGTTCGCGCAGTACCACGGGCTCAAGGTCGCCACCATTGCCGATCTTATCGCCTATCGCCTGCGCTACGAGCGGATCATCCGCCGCACGCTCGAAACCACGTTCGACAGCCGATTTGGCGTCGAGCTTCGCATGGTGATCTACGTCAACACCGTGGTCTACGCCGAACACGTGGCGTTGGTGAAAGGCGACCTGACTGCGCCGGGACCGGTGCTGGTGCGGGTTCATGTGCTCAACATGCTCGATGACTTGCTCGGCGCTCGCTCGACCGGGCACGGGGGCGAGCTCGAGGCGGCGATGCGGCTTATCGTAGAGGCGGGGCGCGGCGTCGTCGTACTGATCCGCGAGGCGCGCGCCACCAGTCTTTCGGACCGGGTGCGCGAGCGCCTCGGTCAACCGCCCGAAACGAACCTGGGCGATTCGGGCCGCGGCCTGCGGGAGATCGGCATCGGCGCCCAGATCCTGCTCGATCTCGGGGTGCGCGAGATGATTGTGCTGTCCAACACGCAGCGTCCGCTCGTCGGGCTCGAAGGTTACGGGCTCAGGGTGGTCGAGCAACGCCCGATTCCTCTCGACGGCGACTGAAATGGCCCGACCGTCCAGAGTGCTCATCGTCGAGTCGCGCTTTTACTCCGATATTGCCGACGAGCTGGTGCGTGGCGCGACCGAGACGCTTGACGCGGCGGGGGTGCGTTACGAACGGGTATCGGTGCCCGGTGCCTTCGAGATTCCGGCCGCCATCCGCTTCGCCATCGAGAGCGGGCGTTATGATGGCTACGTCGCGCTCGGCTGCGTCATCCGGGGCGAGACGAGCCATTACGAGTACGTCTGTCGCGAAAGCGCACGCGGACTCACCGACCTCGCGATCGGCCATGCCGCGGCAATCGGCTACGGCATACTCACCTGCGAGACACACGCCCAAGCGGCGGCGCGCGCTGCGGTCGAGGAGCGTAACAAGGGACGCGCTGCGGCCGAGGCCTGTCTCGCCATGATCGAACTCAAACGCTCTTTCGGGATTCGATCGCCATGACCGCCGGCGACCCGCGTTCGGGCCCACGAAGGGGCCACGATCAGCGCAGCGCGGGGCGGCTCGCCACCGTCCAGGCGCTTTACCAGATCGATATCGCCGGGGGAGACGCCGAAGCGGCCATCGCCGAGTTTCTGCAACACCGCAGCGTCACTACCGCCGGGGATGCGCCGCCAATCGCGATAACCGCCGAGCCGTTCACGACACTGGTGCGCGGAACCGACGCCCGCCGCGGCGAAATTGATTCGCTGATCGATGGAGCGCTTGCCGCCGGCTGGACCATCGATCGGCTGGAGCTCCTGCTGCGCGCCATTCTGCGCGCCGGCGTGTTCGAGCTGATGGCGTCCCCCGAGGTGCCGGCCAGGGTGGTGATCGACGAGTATATGGAAGTTGCCCATGCCTTCTTCGGGCGCGCCGAGCCGGCGCTGGTGAACGGCGTCCTCGACCACCTCGCCCGCAAGCTGCGTCCGGCCGAATTCGGCGTCGCGGACAGCCCGGACTAGGTGGACGAGTTCGCCCTGATCGAAGAGCTTTTCGCGCCGCTTGCGCGCGGTGCGCCCGGTGCGTTCGGTCTTACGGACGACGCCGCGGTCATCGGCGTGCAGCCGGGTCGGGAACTGGTCGTGACCAAGGACATGATGGTTGCCGGCGTACACTTCCTGCCCGACGATCCGCCGGAGCTTCTCGGGCGCAAGCTGCTGCGCATCAACCTCTCGGACCTCGCGGCGATGGGCGCGGAGCCGCGCGCCTATCTGCTCGCCCTCGCCGTGCCGCGTGGAACCGGTGAGGATTGGCTAAGGTCATTCGCCGGCGGCCTCGCCGAGGATCAGGCGGCTTTCGGGCTCCACCTCGTCGGCGGGGACACCGTGGCGACCGACGGACCGTTTGCGGCATCGATCACCGCTCTGGGCGAGGTGGACGCGGGCTGCGTGTTGCGACGGGCGGGCGCGCGTCCGGGGGACGGGATTTTCGTCTCGGGGACGCTGGGCGATGCAGCCTTGGGTTTGCGGGCGCTGCGCGGCGAGCTCCCGGATGTCGACGCCTCCGGGCGGGCGACCCTCATCGGGCGCTATCGTCTTCCGCAACCCCGATTGGCGCTGGGACACGCGCTCCGCGGCGCGGCCCATGCCGCAATCGACATCTCTGACGGACCGGTTGCGGATCTCGATCACATCTGCCGGTGTTCGGGCGTCGGCGCCGAAATCGACGTCGCGCGCATACCGCTTTCACCGGCGGTGAAATCGGCGCTCGAGGCCGATTCGGGGCTCCTGCCTCTGATTCTGGGCGGCGGCGACGACTACGAACTCGCCTTCGCCGCATCGCCGGAATTCGCTGTTTCCGGGCTTTCCCGGCGGCTCGGGCTGTCACTCACGGCGATCGGCCGCGTCGTTGCGGGCAGTGGGGTCACCGTCCTCGACGAAACCGGCGCGCCGCTCGCGCTGCCTTTAGCCGGCTGGAGGCATTTCTAGAGCGAGATGTGATGAGATTGGATCAATTCTGTTTCTCGGGCGGCGCGGCGATCCGCCAGGAGGCGCGCGCGGCGCGATGCGGGGACATCGGGCAAGCGCGCCGACGCCGCGGGCGTCCGCCGCCCGGAAACCCGAAGGGACGGGCGCATTGGCGCCAAATCCTGCGGGCTTTGGCTGGCCCGTACCTCCTGGTATGGGCGGCGCCAAACCCCTTGACCTTGTCGCAAATGCGCTCCGTCAGAATGGTTCTACCTCATCACATCTCGCTCTAGGCGATTCCGCCATCCTTACGTATCCGCATGGCTTGCATGCGCGATGTGCAATTGTCAGCCGGCTCGCCGACGACTAGCGTGGGCTCGGGGATCGGGAATATTTACTCGGGGAGGGCAGCCATGCTGGCCATGCAAATGTCGATACGCCTCGGGATGGACCGTGACGACGCCGCGGTTCACGCCCATCTCGGGGAATGTGCCCGCCGCTTCATTGAGCGGCAGCAAATCATCCATGCTTCATGTCTTCTCGACGACGCGGCCCGGATTTGTGCGCCGTTCTATGTATGGCGGTCGCCGGGGGACTTACGCGGGTTCCTACTCGGCAACTCGTTTACCGACGTGGTCGAGAGTTGCGGCCGGCCGCGAGTGCGCACCTGGAACGTGCTCGAGTTCGATCGCGCCGAGCCCGAGATTTCGCCGACCTTCGCAGTGCGCGAGGTGGACGCGCTGCGTGTAGAGGAATGCCTCGGGTTCGTCGCCCGCCGCGAAGCCGAAGCCCATCGCGCCGCGCTCCAGGCTCCCGGACTGCACGCCCGCGTCGTGATGATCGACCCCGATCGCTGGGAGATCGCCCGGCTGAGCCTGTGGCGCGACGAAGAATGCGCCGTCGCCAGCGATGCCGATTGCGTTCAGTCTTACCGGGTAACGGGATTTTCGCAAGCCGTCGCCGGCTGCGCCTGAACCATTACGTTAACCGTTACCGGCAAGTCCGGGCCCTGCCGTTCATCGATTCTTGACGATTGTTTCCTTAACTATCCGCGACGGAGCGGTGGGAAACAACCGTGCTCGGCGATTTGGTCGAGGCGGGGGCGGAATCATGAAAAAACTCGTAATCATCATCGCCGCGCTCGGCCTGCTGGGCGGCGGCGGCTTTTTCGCCTGGACGCAGTTTGCCGGCGGCGACGCCGCGAGTGACCACACTGAGGTGAGGAAGCGTCCAGATAATCCCGTTTACGTCGAGATGGAGCCGTTGACGGTGCCGTTCATCAAGGACGGAAAGTTCGCTCAATACGTCGTACTGGTCGTCGACCTCGAGGTGTGGAGCGAGAGCGACGCCGACATCGTGCGCCAGCGCAAACCCCGCCTGCGCGATTCTTTTGTCACCGAACTGCACGCGCTCGCGGCGCGGCGTCCGCCGGATCAGACGCTGATTAATCTGGCCCGGGTCAAGGCGCGGTTGCTTGCCGGCGCCAACGAAATCATGGGCTCGAACGTGGTGCGCGACGTCCTGGTGCAGCTCGCTCACTGAGGAGGCCGCGGGTGCGATGCGCCCGTGGTCTTGCGGTTGCGTTATCCGGTCATCTCTGGCATGTTCCGCGCGGCCTTTCCGCCGGAGCCGCGGTGGTCCCGTTTCCGGGCCCCTGGAGCGTCGGCCCGGAACGTTTTCCGATCAAGTCTCGAGAGGTGTTTCCGATGCCTACGGCTTACTGGTTCGTCGTCGTCAGCGGCGTCGTCGCACTGCTCTATGGCGTCTTTGCCGCACGCAATGTGCTGGGGGCCAGCGCCGGTACGGAGCGCATGCAGGAGATCGCCGGCGCGGTGCAGGAGGGCGCACGCGCCTATCTCAACCGGCAGTATATGACGATCGCCCTTGTCGGCGCGATCATCTTCGTCATCCTGACGGCGTTGCTGGGCCTGCGTGTGGGCATCGGCTTCCTGATCGGCGCGGTGCTCTCGGGCGCGGCGGGTTATATCGGGATGAACGTCTCGGTGCGCGCCAACGTACGCACCGCCGAAGCCGCGCGAAACGGCCTCGCCGCGGCGCTCACGATCGCCTTCCGGGCGGGCTCGGTGACGGGCTTTCTGGTCGTCGGGCTGGGGCTGCTCGGCGTCGCGGGCTATTACGGCATCCTGCGGGCCTCCGGCGTCGACATCGCGCATGTGCTCGAGGCGCTGGTGGCGCTCGGTTTCGGCGGTTCGCTGATTTCGATCTTCGCGCGCCTCGGCGGCGGAATTTTCACCAAGGGCGCCGACGTCGGTGCCGATCTCGTGGGCAAGGTCGAGGCCGGCATCCCCGAGGACGACCCGCGGAATCCGGCCGTTATCGCCGACAACGTCGGCGACAACGTCGGCGACTGTGCCGGAATGGCGGCCGATCTGTTCGA
Source organism: Alphaproteobacteria bacterium (assembly GCA_046758065.1). Taxonomy (GTDB): domain Bacteria; phylum Pseudomonadota; class Alphaproteobacteria; order JAAXGF01; family JAAXGF01; genus JBHHZM01. Next base: position 34,363 of record JBHHZM010000015.1, read on the forward strand.
GACTTACGCGGTAACCGTGGTCGCCACGATGCTGCTTGCCACGCTTTTCTTCACCGGCGAGACGCTGGAATCGCTTCTGCTCTATCCGATGGTCATCGGCGGCGTCTGCATCCTTACCTCGGTGGTCGGCGCTTTTCTGGTGCGCCTCGGTTCGAGCGGCAACATCATGGGGGCACTGTACAAGGGCTTCGTGGCCACCGCCGTGATCTCGGCAATCGCGTTATGGCCGGTTACGGAGATCGTCGTCGGTTTCGACACCGAGCTTAGCGCCGCCGGCGCGACCTTCACGGGCCGCCAGCTTTTCTATTGCGGTCTCATCGGGTTGGTGGTCACCGGGCTGCTCGTCTGGATCACCGAGTACTACACCTCGGTCCGTTACCGGCCGGTGCGCAACATCGCCCAATCCTCGGAGACGGGGCACGCCACCAACATCATCCAGGGCCTCGCCGTATCGATGGAATCGACGGCCCTTCCGGTTCTCGTCATCTGCGCCGGTATTATCGTGGCTTACATCAACGCCGGGCTGTTCGGTCTTGCCATTACGGTTACGGCGATGCTCGCGCTCGCCGGCATGGTGGTGGCGCTGGACGCCTACGGGCCGGTAACCGACAACGCCGGGGGCATCGCCGAGATGGCCGATCTGCCGGCCGACGTGCGCAAGACGACCGACGCGCTCGACGCCGTGGGCAACACCACGAAGGCGGTGACCAAGGGTTACGCCATCGGCTCGGCGGGGCTCGCGGCGCTGGTGCTGTTCACGGCCTATACTCATGATCTGGGCCGCTATTTTCCGGAAGTAGGCGTCAATTTTAGCCTCGCGAATCCGTACGTTGTCGTCGGCCTGTTCATCGGCGGTCTGTTGCCGTACGTGTTCGGTGCGCTGGGCATGATGGCGGTGGGCCGCGCCGCCAGCTCCGTGGTGATCGAGGTGCGCCGCCAGTTCAGGGAAATCGCCGGTATCATGGAGGGCACCGCCAAGCCCGAGTACGGTCGCGCCGTCGACCTGCTGACGAAGGCGGCGATCAGGGAGATGATCGTACCTTCGCTGCTTCCGGTTCTGGCACCGGTCGTGGTCTATTACGTGATCGCAGCCATCGGCGGACAGGGCGCCGCCTTCTCGGCGCTCGGCGCGATGCTCGTCGGCACCATCGTCACCGGGATCTTCGTCGCCATTTCGATGACCTCGGGCGGCGGCGCCTGGGACAACGCCAAGAAGTACATCGAGGACGGCAACCACGGGGGCAAGGGCTCCGAGGCGCACAAAGCGGCCGTGACGGGCGATACGGTAGGCGACCCCTACAAGGATACCGCCGGGCCGGCCATCAACCCGATGATCAAGATCATCAACATCGTGGCCCTGCTGCTGCTCACCGTACTCGCCGCCTGACGAACGACGCCGAGCGAGCGTCAGGGCGTGGAAGTGTCGTCCTTGCGCACGAAGCGCCCGACGTTGCCGACGAGCTGCTGCAGGATCGTGAGCGTTTTGCCGCTCGTCGGCGTCGTCCGGGCGACCGGGTCGATCTTGCGGGCGTCTTCGAGACCGTAGCGCTCGATCGAACGCACCGTCCCGGTATCGTCGAAGGCGATGGCGACGATTTGCTGTTCGGTCACCTTCGGGCTGTAGAAGGCGAAGCGCTCGACACGCGAGGAGATGTAGTACCAGACCTCGTCGCCAAAGGTCGCAACGCTCGACGGCGAGCCGAGCGTTCTGGCGACGTCCCGCCGGGTCGCCTCGCCGGGGAGAATCTTCTCGAGCGTCACCGGATCGGGGAGATTACCGCGCTGGCTGACTGTGGGGCTGCAGGCGCTTGCCGCGGCAACAAACACCGTGACGAGCAGCGCCCGCGTGGTCGTACTGATGAGAAGAATTGAGCCGTTTCGGCGTATCCCGGTCATGACCACCCGTTGCCGAGCCCCCTTCCGCGTCGATTGACGGACCCGGCGCCGATGCTTAGTTCTAGGGTGATACATCGCACCGGCGGTTTGGTGTGTCAACCTGCGCCATCATCTAGAGCGAGATGTGATGAGATCGGATCAATTCTATTTCCCGGGCGGCGAGGCGATCCGCCAGGAGGCGCGCGCGGCGCGATGCGGG
>JBHHZM010000016.1:0-34817 GCA_046758065.1 Alphaproteobacteria bacterium
GGCACGGTGAACACGTCGTTCAGGTACATGGCGATCGGGTCGTCGGCTTTCTCGCCGACGACGAAGGCGGCCGACGGCGTGGTCGGCGTCAGCACCACGTCGACCTTCTCGAACGCCTCGCGGAAGTCGCGGGCGATGAGCGTGCGTACTTTCTGGGCCTTGAGATAATAGGCGTCGTAATAGCCGGCCGAGAGCACATAGGTTCCGATCAGCACGCGGCGCTTGACCTCGGCCCCGAAGCCCTCGGCGCGCGTCTTTTCATACATTTCGGTGAGGTCGTCGCCCTCGACGCGCAGGCCGTAGCGCACGCCGTCGTAACGCGCGAGGTTCGACGACGCCTCGGCCGGCGCGACGATGTAGTAGGTGGGCAGCGCGTATCGCGTGTGCGGCAGGGTGATGTCGATGACCTCGGCGCCCTGCTCGCGGAACCAGGCCGCGCCCCGTTCCCAGAGCCGCTCGATCTCGTCGGGCATGCCCTCGACCCGGTACTCGGCGGGGACGCCGACCCGGAGCCCCTTGACGTCGCCGGTCAGCGCCGCCGTGTAGTCGGGCACCGGGCGGTCGACCGAGGTCGAATCGCGCGGATCATGCCCGGCCATGGCGCCGAGCATGATGGCGCAGTCCTCGACCGTGCGCGCCAGCGGTCCGGCCTGATCGAGCGACGAGGCGAAAGCGACGATACCCCAGCGCGAGCAACGCCCATAGGTCGGCTTGAGCCCGACAATGCCGCAGAACGACGCCGGTTGCCGGATCGAACCGCCGGTGTCGGTGCCGGTGGCCGCGATGGCGATGCGCCCCGCGACCGCCGCCGCCGACCCGCCCGACGAACCGCCGGCGACCAGCGGCCGGTTGTCGCCCGCGCGCCGCCACGGGTTGACCGTCGGACCGAAATAGCTGGTCGTGGTCGACGAGCCCATGGCGAACTCGTCCATGTTGGCCTTGCCGAGCATCACCGCGCCGGCGCGCCACAAATTCGCGCCGACGGTCGATTCGTAGGTCGGCGTGAAGCTGTCGAGAATGTGGCTTCCGGCGGTGCTCCTGACGCCCGCGGTGCAGAACAGGTCCTTGACGGCGATGGGGATGCCCTCCATCGCTCCCGCCTCGCCCTTGGCGATGCGCGCATCCGACGCCGCGGCCATTTCGAGCGCGCGCTCGGGGGTTTCGCGGACGTAGGCATTGAGGTCGCGCGCCGCTTCGATCGCCGCGACATGCGCCTCGGCGAGTTCGCGCGCCGAGAAGTCGCGCGCATCGAGCCCGTCGCGGGCTTCAGCCAGCGTAAGCCCGGTCAGCGCCGCCGTCATTCGACGACCTTGGGCACGACGAAGAAGCCGTCGTCGCGCCGTGGCGCGTTGGCGAGAATGTCGTCGGCGGTGCCGCGGTCGGTCACTTCGTCGGCGCGCCGCGGCAGTGTCACCTCGACGACGCTGGTCATCGGCGGGACGTCTTCGGTATCGACCTCGGAGAGCTGTTCGACCCAACCGAGGATGTTGGACAATTCGCCGGCGAGCGCGTCCCGGTCGGCCTCGGGCACGTGGATGTGGGCGAGCCGGGCGATCCGCGCCACGGTGGCTTTATCGATCGACATATGACATTGTCTGCCCCCTGAATTGAGACCCGAAAGCCCGGGGACCGGGGCTTTCGGGCCTGATTCCGCCGGCACGTTATCACCCGCCATGGACCGTCGCAAGCCCGCCGAAACCATCCGCGATCTCGCCGCAGACCTGCGCCCGGGCCAGCGGTTGCTCGGTCTCGATGTCGGCGCCAAAACGATCGGCCTTGCGCTGTCCGATATCGGCCGCAGCATCGCCACGCCGCATTCGACGATCCGCCGCCGCCGATTCCGCGACGACGCGAACCTGCTCGCCGCGATCATCGCGGCCAACGACGTCGGCGGTCTCGTCATCGGCCTGCCGATCAACATGAACGGCAGTGAAGGGCCGCGCTGCCAGTCGGTGCGCCAGTTCGCCGCCAACCTGCTCGAAAGGCTCGACACCGCCGTCGCTTTCTGGGACGAGCGGCTCTCGACCGTGGCGGTCGAGCGAACGCTTATCGAGTCCGACGTCTCGCGCAAGCGCCGCGGCGAGGTCATCGACAAGATGGCCGCCGCCTATATCCTTCAGGGCGCGCTCGATTCGCTGGCCGGCGGATGAGCGCGATCCTCGAAGCGCTCGCCCCGGTCGCCGCCATCGTCGCCCTCGGCTGGGTTCTCAGACACCATGCGATACTCGACGACGGCTTCTGGGCGCCCGCCGAAACGCTGACCTATTACCTGCTGCTGCCGGCCCTGTTCGCGGGCAGTCTCGGCCGGGCGCATCTCGCCGGACTCGCCGCCCCGCCGATGGCGCTGGCCATCGCCGGCGGGCTTGTGCTCGGCGCCGGCGTCATGCTGGCGCTGCGCCGCGGCCTCGGCGTCGACGGGCCGGCGTTCAGTTCGCTGTTCCAGGGATCGATCAGGCCCAACAGCTATATCGGCATCGCCGTCGCTTTTGCGCTTTACGGCGGCGTCGGTCTCGCCCTTTCCGCGATCGCCGTCGCCACCTACGTGCCGCTGGTCAATGTCCTGAGCGTCGCGGTGCTGAGCCGTCACGCCACGCGCTCGGACTGGGGAACGGTGGTCCGCGCGCTGGTCCGCAACCCGCTGATCATCGCCTGCCTCGCCGGGCTTGTGCTCAACCTCTCGGGCTTCGACTCGCTGCCGGGTCTCGACGCCGCGCTCGACATCCTCGGACGCGCCGCTCTCGCCCTCGGTCTCCTCTGCGTCGGCGGCGCCCTCACGTTCGGCGGCCTGCACAAGGCGGGACGCGGGCTCGCGGCGGTCTGCGCCGTCAAGCTTCTCCTGGTGCCGCTCGCCACCGCCGCCGCCTGCCGGCTGCTTGGCGTCGGCGGCGCGAGCGCGACCGTCGCCGTCCTGTTCACCGCCCTGCCGAGCGCGACCAGCGCCTACATTCTCGCCCGTCAGATGGGCGGCGACGCGCCGCTCATGGCCCAGGTCATCGCCGCCACTCACCTCGCCGCCGCGTTCACGCTCCCCTTCGTCCTGTTGATCGCCGCCTGAGCGGTGCGCGGGCAGCATGACGTGTTGCGGCAGCCCGGAGCGATGGCTACTATGGCGTTTTGATGACCGCCGTTCCGTCGCCGATCGAATTTCCGCATCGCCACCTGCTGGGCATCGAAGGGCTGTTGCGCGACGAGATCGGTTTTCTTCTCGACCTCGCCGATTCCTACGTCGCCCTCAACCGGCGGGCCGACAAGAAGCAGACCCTGCTGCGCGGGCGCACCCAGATAAACCTGTTCTTCGAGAATTCGACCCGCACCCGCACCTCGTTCGAACTGGCGGGCAAACGCCTCGGCGCCGACGTCATCAACATGTCGGCGAGCGCCTCGTCGATCAAGAAAGGCGAGACGCTGATCGACACGGCGATGACGCTCAACGCCATGCACCCCGACGTCCTCGTCGTGCGTCACCCCGACAGCGGCGCCGCCAAGCTCCTCTCCGAGAAGGTCAACTGCGCGGTGATCAACGCCGGAGACGGCAGCCACGAGCATCCGACACAGGCGCTGCTCGACGCCCTGACCATCCGCCGCCGACGCGGCGCCATCGCCGGTCTCACGGTGGCGATCTGCGGCGACGTGATGCACAGCCGGGTGGCGCGTTCGAACATCCACTTGCTCAACGTCATGGGCGCGCACGTCCGCCTCGTGGCGCCGCCGACGCTGTTGCCCACCGCGATCGAACGGCTCGGCGTCGAGGTTTTCACCGACATGCGCGACGGTCTCGCCGATTGCGACATCGTCATGATGCTCAGGCTGCAGACCGAGCGCATGCAGGGCAGCTTCGTGCCCTCGGTACGCGAGTATTTCCACTTCTTCGGCCTCGACTACGAGAAGCTGTCGGCCGCCAAACCCGATGCGCTGATCATGCATCCCGGACCGATGAACCGCGGAGTCGAGATCGACAGCATGCTCGCCGACGACATCACCCGCACCGTCATCCTCGATCAGGTCGAGATGGGCGTCGCCGTACGCCAGGCCTGCCTCGACGTGCTCGGCCGGGGGTTGCCGACCCTCGACCACAATCTCTGAGGCGCCGATGACCGAGTTCCTTGCCGAGCCCGACCCGAAGGCGTCGCCGCCGGGACGCGTCGCCTATGTCAACGCGCGCCTGCTCGACCCGGCGAGCGGCCTCGATGCGTCGGGTGCGCTGCTCACCGACGGGCGTCGTATCATCGACCTCGGACCGTCGCTGTTCTCCGACGGCGCACCCGAGGGCGTCGAGGTGGTCGACTGCGGCGGCCATTGTCTCGCCCCCGGCTTTGTCGACATGCACGTCCACCTGCGCGAACCCGGCCACGAACACAAGGAAACCCTGGCGAGCGGCGGCCGCGCCGCGGCCGCGGGCGGCGTCACCACCATGGCCTGCATGCCGAACACCAACCCGGTGATCGACGACGTCTCGCTGGTGCAGTTCATCGAACGCCGGGCGCGCGAGACCTCGATCGTGCGCATCCACCCGATCGCCGCGATCACCAAGGGCCTCGGCGGCAGGGAACTGACCGAGATGGGCATGCTTGCCGAGGCCGGCGCCGTCGCCTTCTCGGACGACGGGCTGCCGGTTTCCGACAGCATGGTGATGCGCCGGGCGCTGAGCTACGCTTCGGCGTTCGACGCGCTCGTCATCCAGCACGCCGAGGACCCGTCGCTCAGCGGCGCGGGCTGCATGAACGAGGGCGAGACGGCGACGCGGCTCGGCCTGCCCGGAATCCCCAACGCGAGCGAGGCGGTGATCGTCGAGCGCGACATCCGCCTCGCCGAGATCACCGGCGGGCGTTACCACGTCGCGCATATCTCGACCGTCGAAGCGGTTGAAGCGGTGCGGCAAGCCAAGGCGCGGGGCCTCGGCGTAACGGCGGAGGCCGCGCCCCATCACTTCGCGCTCAACGAGACCGCGATCGGCGATTACCGCACCTTCGCCAAAATGGCGCCGCCCCTGCGCGACGATGACAGCCGCCGCGCGGTGATCGAAGGGCTCGGCGACGGCACGATCGACGCCATCGCCACCGACCACGCGCCGCACGACCAGGATTCAAAACGCCTGCCGTTCGCCCACGCCGCCAACGGCGTCGTCGGGCTCGAGACGCTGCTGCCGCTGGCGCTCGAACTCGTCCACAACCGGCAGATGGAGCTGATCGAGGTCATGGCGGCGATGACCGTGAGGCCGGCTGTGCTGCTCGGTCTCGACGTCGGTCGCCTGACCGTCGGCGCGCCCGCCGATCTCGTGCTCTTCGACCCCGATCGGCCCTGGGTGATCGACGCCGACGCACTGCATTCCAAGTCGAAGAACTCGCCGTTCGACGGCCGTTCCGTCGAAGGGCGCGTGCTGCGGACGGTGGTGGGCGGGCGCACCGTCTACCGGCTCGACGGCTGAGCCGTGCCCGACCCCCTCGGAGACTTCGCCTATACCTGGCCGCTCTACGCCGGCGCGCTGATCGCCTATCTGCTCGGCTCGATCCCGTTCGGTCTCGTGCTGACGCGCCTCTGCGGGCTCGGCGACATCCGGGATATCGGCTCGGGCAACATCGGCGCCACCAACGTACTGCGCACCGGGCGCAAGGGTGTCGCCGCGGCGACGCTGCTGCTCGACGGGGCCAAAGGCGCGGTCGCGGTGCTGATCGCCCAGCGTTTCGGCCCCGACATGGCGGTGATCGCCGGCGCCGCGGCGGTGATCGGCCACATGTTCCCGGTGTGGCTCAAATTCCGCGGCGGCAAGGGGGTGGCGGCCGGGATCGGCGTGCTGCTCGCCATCGCCTGGCCGGCAGGGTTGCTTGCCTGCCTCACCTGGTTCGCTGTCGCCGCCGCCTTCCGTTACTCGTCGCTCGCGGCTCTGGCCGCCTTCGCCGCGGCGCCTCTCTTCGCCTGGTGGCTCGCCGACGTGCAGCGCGCCGAACTCGCGGCGCTTCTCGCCCTGCTCATCGCCATTCGCCATCACGCCAACATCCGCCGCCTGATCAAGGGCGAGGAATCGAAGCTCGTCTTTCGCAAACGCTGAGATCCGTTCCGGTCGCATTGACCGCGGCGCGGCGCTCACCGTAGGGTGCGTCCATGTCACCCGCACCGCGCGAACTCTCCGAGAGCGAACGGCTCGACTGGTTGCGGCTGATCCGCAGTGAGAACGTCGGGCCGATCACTTTTTGCCAGATCCTTCGCCGCTACGGCTCGGCGGGAGCGGGGCTCGCGGCGCTGCCCGAACTCGCGCGACGCGGCGGCCGCCGGGCGTCGCTGCGCGTCTTTCCCCGGGGTGAAGCCGAGCGCGAATCCGAGGCCCTCGCGGCGCTTGGCGGTCGCTTCGTCGCCCTCGGCGAGGCCGACTATCCGCCAGCGCTCGCCGCCGTCACCGATGCGCCGCCGCTGATCGCCGTGCACGGCCACGCGCACCTCCTGCGCCGGCACGCAGTCGCCATCGTCGGCGCCCGCAACGCCTCGGCCAGCGGCAATCGCTTCGCCCGCCAGATCGCCGCCGATCTCGGCGCCGAGGGCCTCGTCGTCGTCTCCGGGCTGGCCCGCGGCATCGACGCGAGCGCGCACGTCGGTGCATTGTCTCACGGTACGATCGCCGTGGTCGCCGGCGGCGTCGACGTGGTCTACCCGGCCGAGAACGAGACCCTGCACCATCGCATCGCCGAAGAAGGCGCGCTGATCAGCGAGCAGCCTTTGGCAATGGTGCCGCAGGGGCGTCACTTTCCGCGGCGCAACCGCATCATCGCCGGGGTTGCGCTCGGTACGCTGGTGGTCGAGGCGGCGCCGCGCTCGGGCTCGCTGATTACCGCGCGTCTCGCGCTCGAGCAGGGCCGCGAAGTCTTCGCGGTGCCGGGGTCGCCGCTCGATCCGCGCTGCCGCGGCGCCAACAACCTAATCCGTCAGGGCGCGGTATTGACCGAAGGCGCCGCCGACGTCATCGAGGCGCTCGAGGGCGTGCTGAGGCAGCCGCTGGACGAGCGCAAAACGCCCGAGTTCGAGCCCCTGCCGGCCGCGCCGTCCGACGAGGCGGCGCTCGGCGCGGCGCGCCGGGCAGTCGTCGAAAAACTCGGCCCGACGCCGGTGACGGTTGACGAAATCATCCGGCAGTGCCAAGTAACTGCCGCCGTAGCGTTAACTATTCTGCTGGAGCTCGAATTGGCCGGGCGCCTCGACCGCCACCCCGGGAACCAGGTCTCCCTCAGGGTATAGAGGTTCTTAACCGCCTTACCCGAGAGTACAGCCGAGCCTTACTCATGACCGCGAACGTCGTCATCGTCGAATCGCCTGCGAAGGCGAGGACCCTGGAAAAATATCTGGGACCGGACTACCGGGTTCTGGCGAGCTACGGTCACGTCCGCGACCTGCCCGCGAAGGACGGCTCGGTGAAGCCCGACGAGGACTTCGCCATGGTGTACGAAACCGAGGCGCGCGCCGCCAAACACCTCGCCGCCATCGCCGAGGCAGTCAAGGGCGCGAGCAACCTCTTCCTCGCCACCGACCCCGACCGCGAGGGCGAAGCCATATCGTGGCACGTGGTGGAAGAACTCGTGCGCCGCAAGGCGCTCAGGGACATCCCCGTCAAGCGCGTCGCCTTTCACGAGATTACCAAGGGTGCGGTGCGCGAGGCGATGGCGCATCCGCGCGATCTCGATATGGACCTGATCAACGCCCAGCAGGCCCGCCGCGCGCTCGACTATCTCGTCGGTTTCACGCTGTCGCCCGTGTTGTGGCGCAAATTGCCGGGCAGTCGCTCCGCGGGGCGCGTGCAGTCGGTCGCCCTGCGCCTGATCTGCGACCGCGAGATCGAGATCGAGGCTTTCAAGCCGCGCGAATACTGGACCATCGATGCCGGCTTCGCGACACCCGCCGGCGCGGCGCTCGAAGCGCGGCTGAACCATCTGCACGGCAACAAGCTCGACAAGTTCGACCTCGCCGACGAGGCTGCCGCACGTGCCGCGGTCGCCGCCGTCGAAGCGCGCGATTTCGCCGTCGCCGAGGTCGAGCGCAAGAAGACGCGGCGCAACCCGTCGCCGCCGTTCACCACCTCGACCCTGCAGCAGGAAGCCTCGCGCAAGCTCGGCTTCGGCGCCCGACGCACCATGCAGATCGCGCAGCGGCTCTACGAGGGCATCACGCTCAACGGCGAGACGGTCGGCCTGATCACCTACATGCGGACCGACAGCGTGCATCTCGCGCGCGAGGCGGTCGGCGGCTGCCGCGAGATGATCGGACGCAGCTACGGCGACGCCTATCTGCCCGCCAAACCGCGCAGCTACCGCGCGACCGCGCGCAACGCCCAGGAGGCGCATGAAGCGATCCGTCCCACCGCGTTCGGCCGCCGGCCCGATGACGTCGCCCGCCACCTCGACGCCGAGCAGCGTCGTCTTTACGAGCTGATCTGGAAGCGCGCCGTCGCCAGCCAGATGGAAAGCGCGGTGATCGACCAAGTGGCGGTCGATATCGCCTCGCCCGACGACGCGGTGCGTTTGCGGGCGACCGGCTCGACCGTCGCCTTCGACGGCTACCTCAAGCTCTATCGCGAAGGCCGCGACGACAACGGCAACGGCGACGACGAAGGCCGCCGCCTACCGCCGGTCGACAAGGGCGCGGCGCTCGCCCGCGGCGCGGTGACGCCGGCCCAGCACTTCACCGAACCGCCGCCGCGCTACAGCGAGGCGACGCTGGTCAAGAAACTCGAGGAACTGGGCATCGGCCGTCCTTCGACCTATGCCTCGATTCTCTCGGTGCTCCAGGACCGCGACTACGTGCGGCTCGAAAAGAAGCGCTTCGTGCCCGAGGACCGCGGCCGGCTCGTCACCGCCTTCCTCGAGAGCTTCTTCAGCCGCTACGTCGAGTACGACTTCACCGCCCGGCTCGAGGACAGACTCGACGAGATTTCGAACGGCCGACTCGACTGGAAGGACGTGTTGCGCAGCTTCTGGATCGCCTTCAAGCAGGCGGTGGCGGAGACCGGCGATCTGCGCGTCGCCGAGGTGCTCGACGCGCTCAACCGGGTGCTCGGCCCGCATGTCTTTCGCGACGACGGATCGGGTCGCGACCCGCGCGCCTGCCCGGCCTGCGCCGACGGTCGGCTCAACCTCAAGATCGGCAAGTTCGGTGCCTTCGTCGGCTGCTCGAATTACCCCGATTGTCGCTACACCCGGGCCTTTACCGGCGAGGGAAGCGGAGCGGACGGTGGCAATGGCGCCGATGCGGGTCCGCGAATGCTGGGCGACGACCCAGCGACGGGCAAATCGGTGTCGGTGCGGCGTGGGCCCTACGGCTACTACGTCCAGCTCGGCGAGGCCGAGGCGGGCAACGGCAAACCCAAACGCGCGACGCTGCCCAAGGGGCTGCCGCCGGACGACATCGACCTCGAAAAGGCGCTGGGCCTGCTGGCGCTGCCTCGCGAGATCGGCCGGCATCCCGAGACGGGCGAGCCCATCCTTGCCGGCATCGGCCGTTTCGGCCCGTATCTTAAGTACGAAGGCGCCTACGTTTCCCTGCCGGCCGGCGACGACGTGCTCGCCGTCGGTCTCAACCGCGCCGTCGCCCTGATCGCGGAAAACAAGAAGCGCCGGCGCGCCTCCGGTCCGTTGCGCGAGATCGGTCCCCATCCCAAGGACGGCAAGCCGGTGACCGTGATGAAGGGCCGTTACGGCCCTTATCTGCGGCACGACGGCGTCAACGCGCCGCTGCCTAAGAGCGCCTCGGCGGAGACGATCGCCCTCGAGGAAGCCGTGGCGCAGATCGCGGCGCACGGCAAGCCGGCGCGCGGTCGCGCCAGGAAATCGGGCGGCGCCAAGAAAGCGACGGCGAAGGCGCCGAGAAAGAGTGCCAAGAAAGCAGCGGTGAAGAAAGCGTCCGCGAGCAAGGCCCCGGCGCCCAAACCACCCGCCAAGAAGACAGCGAGTCCGCCGCCCGTTGGCTAAGCCGCCCCGCAAGCCGGCGCCGCTGCCCGGTCGTGAGGAATTGATCGCCTTCATCGAAGAGAGCCCCGGACCTGTGGGCAAGCGCGAGATCGCGCGCGCCTTCAATATCCGCGGCAGCGGCGAGCGCGCCCTGCTCAAGGACATGCTGCGCGACCTCGAAGCCGAGGGGCTGGTCGGGCGCCGTCGCCGCCGCGTCGCGCCGCCGGGCCGATTGCCCAGGATCGCCGTGGTCGAAGTCACCGGCATCGACGGCGACGGCGAGCCCCTCGCCCGGCCGCTCGCCTGGCGCGGCGAGGGCGATCCGCCGCGAATCGTCATGTTGCCGGAGGCGCGAAAGCGGCGGGCTCTCGCCGTCGGCGACCGCGTGCTCGCCCGCCTCAAGCGCATCTCCGACCGCGCCTACGAGGGCCGTTCGATCCGCCGCCTGCCCCGCAGCCCCGACCGCATCCTCGGCATCTTCCGCAAGCTTGGCGACGAGGGCCGGCTGCTTCCGACCGACCGCCGGCTCAAGAGCGAATTCGCCGTGGCCGGCGTCGATGCGATGGACGCGCACGACGGCGAGGTGGTGCTCGCCGAGTCGCTGCCCGCCCGCCGTCTCGGCCTGCCCCGGGCGAAGATCGTCGAACGGCTCGGTGCGTCGCTCGAAGCGCCGCGGGCGATCAGTCTGATTGCGATCCACAGCCACGTCATCCCCGTCGCGTTCCCGGAACGGGCGCTCGCCGAGGCGAAAGCGGCGCGGCCGGTCGTCGCCCCCGACGGTCGCGACGACCTGCGCGAGCTGCCGCTGGTGACCATCGACGGCGCCGACGCGCGCGATTTCGACGACGCGGTCTGGGCCGAGCCCGATCCCGAACGGTCCGGCGGATGGCGCGCCGTGGTGGCCATCGCCGACGTGGCTTATTACGTGCGGCCCGGCAGCGCGCTCGACCGGGCGGCCCGGGAGCGCGGCAATTCGGTCTATTTTCCCGACCGCGTGGTCCCGATGCTGCCCGAGGCGCTGTCGAACGGATTGTGCTCGCTCAAGCCGGGCGAAACGCGTCCCTGTCTGGCCGTGCGGCTCTGGATCGACGGCGACGGCCGGCTTCGCCGTCACCGCTTCGTGCGCGCGCTGATGCGCTCGGAAGCGCGACTGACCTACGAGCAGGTGCAGGCCGCCGAGAACGGCGACGCCAGCGACGGACCGCTCCGCAAGCGCGTGATCGCGCCGCTCTACGGCGTCTACCGCGCGCTTAAACGGGCGCGCGAGCGGCGCGGGACGATCGACCTCGATCTCACCGAATACCAAGCGGTTCTCGACCCGGAAGGCCGGGTCGTCGAGATCCGCCCGCGACCGCGGCTCGAAAGTCACCGGCTGATCGAGGAGCTGATGATCGCCGCCAACGTCGCCGCCGCCGAGACCCTGGAAACGCTGCGCGCGCCGGTGATGTACCGCGTGCACGACAGGCCCGCGCCCGAAAAACTGGTCGAGCTCGGCGCCTTTCTTCGCGGACTCGGCCACCGCCTGAGCGAACGCGGGCCGCCGCGGCCGGAAGCCTTCGCCGGGCTCCTGCGCGAGGTCGAGGGCCTGCCTCACGCGGCGGCGGTCAATACGGCGATCCTGCGCACTCAGTCGCGCGCCGCCTACAGCCCGCACAATCTCGGCCACTTCGGGCTGAGCCTCGGGCGCTACAGCCACTTCACCTCGCCGATCCGGCGCTATGCCGATCTGCTCGTCCACCGGGCGCTGATCCGCGGCCTCGGACTCGGGCCGGGCGGCCTTCCCGAGGATGGCGAGGCCGAATTCGACGCGCTCGGCGAGCATCTCTCCGCGACCGAACGTCGCGCCGATGCGGCGGAGCGCGATGCGATGGATCGGTTCACCGCACTCTACATGGCCGAGCGCGTCGGCGGCGTGTTCGCGGGCCGCATCTCGGGCGTCACCCGCTTCGGCCTGTTCGTGACCCTCGACGAGACCGGCGCCGACGGCATCGTGCCACGGCGGGCGCTCCCCGGCGATTTCCTGCACGACGAAGAACGTCAGGAGCTCATCGGCGACGCGCTGGTTCTGCGGCTCGGCGATCCGGTCGAGGTGCGGTTGCGGGAAGCCGAAGTCGCGACCGGCAGCCTGGTCTTCGAACTCGTCTCGGGCGGCGTCGAGATCACCGGGAAGCAGGCCCGCGCACGGCGCGGAACGGCGCGGCGCCAAGTGAAGTCGGCGCGACGACGGTCACGACGCGGCTAAACGCCGACCGGTTTGCGGTTGCCGCCGCCTGCGAGCCCGCCGTTGACAGGCCCGCGGCCCTCCCCTACCTATCGGGATCCATGCGTTTTCCCGACCCCCTGATTCACGCCCGGCTGGTGCGGCGTTACAAGCGCTTCCTGAGCGACCACGAGCTTGACGGCGGCGAGGTGGTTACCGCGCACTGCGCCAACCCGGGCAGCATGCTGGGGCTCGACACGCCGGGCGCCGAGGTCTGGCTTTCACCGGCGCGCAATCCGGCGCGCAAGCTGCGCTATAGCTGGGAGCTGTTGCGGGTCGGCGATTCGCTCGTCGGCATCAACACGGCGCATCCCAACGGCATCGTCACCGAGGCCATCGAGGCCGGGCGGGTGCCTGAACTCAGCGGTTACGGTTCGTTGCGACGCGAGGTGCGGTACGGCAGGAACTCGCGCATCGACATTCTGCTCGAAGGCGGCGACCGGCCGCCCTGCTATGTCGAGGTCAAGAACGTGCATCTCAGACGCGACCGCCTTGCCGAATTCCCCGATGCGGTGACGGCGCGGGGCGCCAAGCACCTGGCCGAACTGAGCGACATGGCGGCGGCCGGCCACCGCGCCGTCATGTTCTATCTGGTGCAGCGCGAGGATTGCCCGGGATTTACCATCGCGGGAGACATCGACCCCGGGTACGCGGAAGCCCTCGGGACGGCGCGCGCGGCGGGCGTTGAAGCGATTTGTTATTGTTGTAAACTGACCACCGAGTCGATCACGCTCGACAAACCCCTGCCCGTCCATCTCGATGGCCTTGCCGTTCCAAGCCACAAGGTGTCCAGCCGGCAAACATGACGTCATACCTGCACGCCCCTCACGACTACATCGCCAGCCTGCAGCGCACGCCCGACGGCATCGCCGTGCACCGGCCCGAGGATTTCGAAGGCATGCGTCGCGCCGGGCGCCTCGCCGCCGAAACACTCGATTTCATCGCGCCCCACATCGTGCCCGGGGTTACCACGGCAGAGCTCGATCGGCTGTGCGACACCTTCATCCGCGACCACGGGGGCACCTCGGCGCCGCTGGGCTACCGGGGGTTTCCCAAATCGATCTGCACCTCGGTCAATCACGTGGTCTGCCACGGCATACCGGGCGACAAGCGGCTTCGGAACGGCGATATCCTCAACATCGACGTGACCCCCATCCTCGACGGCTGGCACGGCGATTCGAGCCGTATGTTTTTCGCCGGCGAGGTCTCGCGCAAGGCGCGGCGGCTGTGCGACGTCACCTATGAGGCGATGATGCGCGGCATCGCAGCGGTAAAGCCCGGCGCCACGCTCGGCGATATCGGTTACGCCATACAGAGCTACGCCGAAGCGGAGCGCTGCTCGGTGGTTCGCGACTTCTGCGGCCATGGCGTGGGCCGGGTGTTCCACGACGCCCCGAACGTCGTGCATTTCGGCGAAGCGGGCGAGGGACCGGCGCTGCGCGAGGGCATGTTCTTCACCATCGAACCGATGATCAACCTCGGCCGCTTCGACGTGAAGATCCTCAAGGACGGCTGGACCGCGGTGACCAAGGACCGCTCGCTCTCGGCACAGTTCGAGCACTCGATCGGCGTTACCGCGACGGGGCACGAGATCTTCACCGTCTCGCCGACCGGGAAGCACCGCCCGCCTTACGACTGAGCACGCCGCTATGGCCGCGCGCGACACATCCCGCAACGACAGGCCGGACTACGCCGGTCACCGCAAGCGCCTGCGCGAGCGCTTCCTCGCCGCCGGTCCGCAGGCCCTCGCGGATTACGAGCTGCTCGAAATGCTGCTCTTCCAGGCCCAGCCGCGGCGCGACATGAAGCCGGTGGCCAAGGCTTTGCTCAAGCGGTTCGGCAGTTTCGCCGGGGTGATCAGCGCCGAACCCCAACGCCTGCGCGAGGTCAAGGGCGTCGGCGACGCCGCGATCGCCACGCTCAAGACGGTGCAGGCGGCGGCGCTCGCCTTCATGCGCGAGGAGATCATGGAGCGGCCGGTGCTCAACGCCTGGGACAAGGTGCTCGCTTACTGTCGGGCGAGCATGGCCTACGGCGCCGCCGAGGAATTCCGCATCCTTTTCCTCGACCGCAAGAACGTGCTTATCGCCGATGAGTTGCAGCAGAGAGGGACCGTCGATCACACCCCGGTCTATCCGCGCGAAGTGGTCAAACGGGCGCTCGATCTCGGCGCCTCGGCCATCGTGATGGTGCACAACCATCCAAGCGGCGACCCGACGCCCTCGAACGCCGACATCGAGATGACCCGCGCCGTCGCCGAGGCAGCGCACAAACTGGGCATCGCGCTGCACGACCACGTCGTCGTCGGGCGCGGCGGTTACGCCTCGTTCAAGTCGCTCGGGCTGATCTGATCGGGCGCCCTTACGACTTGTAGCGCGCGATGCTCGATTTGATATGCGCTTCGAAGCGTTCGTCGCGCAGGCCCCTGGCCGAGGGAAGCTGGGTCATGAAGGGTTCGCCGCCGTCGCCCTCGACCTCGACGGCGACCGGGCCGTCCTCGCACAGCGCGATGTCCCAGCCCTGAAGCGGGCTGGCCGGAAAGGTCCGCGCGGCTTCGAGGCAGAGATCGCGGAGCGCGGCCCAGTCGGGAAGCGTGGCGCCGGTCAGGCGCGCCCCGGTATCGGGATGGGTCTCGATCTCGATCTGATCCGGAAAGCCCCGATCGACCACGCGGACGACGCGGCCGCTTTCGGGCTCGACGGCGCCGAGCATGTTGCCTTCGCGCCAGAAGTTGTCCGCCGGGTTCCCGCTTGCCGGAATCTTCCATGAGGCGTGCAGGATTGCTGGCGTGCCTTGCTCGAGAATCACGAGCACGCGCACCGTCGAGACGCTGTCGCCGCTGAGCGCGCGAATCCCGGGATGCGGCTTCAACGGCTCCTGGAACATGTAGCCCTTGTCCGACATCCCCTCGATCTCGCTCAGGTACTGCGTCATGCCCACCGAACGGCCGCCTGCGAGAACGAGGCTGTCGCTCGCCTTGTCGTAGGACCGGACCGGCGCGACGCCAAGGCTGTTGGTGAAACGGATCGGCTTGGAGAAGAACGGGTACGACACCTCTTCGCGCACGAAGCGCGCGACCTCTTCGCGATCGCTGAGGGTGCGGATTGCGGCGTAGCTCTTTTCCTTGCAATAGGCGGCGTAGGTTTTCGGAACGGGAACGCCGATTGCGGCCATGCGCTCGTAGAACAGGGCCTTGTCAATCGTCTCATCCGAAACCGCGTCGGGAAAATATTTCTTCGTGAGACCCCGCGCGAACTTGTGGCCGATGAACCTGCGCTTGTCCTCCGGCGAGTAACGGCCGTCGTCGTACAGTCCGTACATGTAGTATTCCCACGGGTCGATCTTGCCCGGCCCCATCATCAGCCTGAGCATTTCGGACATCTGCGCGCCATACTTCTTGCCGCTGCTCTCGAGACAGCTTTTCAGATTGCCCTGGAAGCTCAGGGACCGTTTGACCCTGACGTCGTCGAGAATCTTGGTTGTCACGTTCATCGCAATCGGGCTCCCGGTGCTGCCGATGTCCGCGCGTCCTCGTTCCGTCGGGCGCAGATCGCTGATTGCCGATTAGCCTTAATTACGGTTAAGGAATTGCTAACCCGTCGACCCGGGGTTCTCGCCGCGGTCGCGGCGCGCCGGCCCAAGGCGCTCAAGGCGGTGGTCACGGTCTGCTCGACCGACGGCCCGAACGCCACGGCGGAACGGCCTACTGCATCGTGAAGACGCCGTCGACCGCGCGGAATTCTCCCGGCCCGAAGAGACCGCTGCTGGCGACTCGCACCGAGTGCAGGGGCCCGTCGAGACGCCGCTGCCAAAAGGCGAGGAAACGGCGCAACACGGGGAACTCGGGAGCGAGGTCGAAGTCCTGCCAGATATAGCTTTGCAACAGGTGCGGATGATCGGGCAGGAAATAGACGATCTCGGCGGTGGCAAGCCGGTAACCCCTGAGCCTGCGCTCGAGATCGCTAACCCGTGGTTTCCGGTTCTTCGTCATGCGGTACACTCCCGTCATAACGTTCCATCGGAATCCTGCCGGACTCCGCCACCCAATGCAACCCTATTTTGCTTAAAAAAACGTTTATATTCAGGCTATTAGCAGCCACACGGTCAGGTGGCTAACAAAAATTTAGGAGCGGCCCTTGACAGGGGAAACGGCGATTCCCACATCGCCGTCGTGCCTTAGCACTCTCAAGGCAAGAGTGCTGATGCGCGGCGTCCAATGAATGGCCCGATAGCCTTTTTTCCAGCAGAGGAGGTCAGATTCATGAAATTTCGGCCTTTACACGACCGAGTGGCGGTCCGCCGCGTCGAAGAAGACGAGAGGACGGTGGGCGGCATCATCATCCCGGATACCGCGAAGGAAAAGCCCATGCAGGGCGAGGTGATCGCGGTAGGGCCCGGCGCGCGCGACGAGAACGGCAAGATCGTGCCGCTGGACGTCAAGGTGGGCGATCGCATTCTGTTCGGCAAGTGGTCGGGCACCGAGGTGAAGATCGACGGCGAAGAGCTGTTGATCATGAAGGAATCGGACATCATGGGCGTGCTCGAAGACGCCAAGGTGTCGAAGAGAGCCGCTTGAGCAAGGAGGGTTCCAGGAATGGCCGCAAAGGAAGTCAAGTTTTCCACCGACGCGCGCGCACGGTTGTTGCACGGCGTCGACATTCTCGCCGACACGGTCAAGGTGACGCTGGGGCCGAAGGGCCGCAATGTGGTCCTCGACAAGTCGTTCGGCGCACCGCGCACGACCAAGGACGGCGTGACCGTCGCCAAGGAGATCGAACTTCCGGACAAGTTCGAGAACATGGGCGCCCAGATGGTGCGCGAGGTGGCGTCGAAGACCAGCGATATCGCCGGCGACGGCACCACCACGGCGACCGTTCTCGCCCAGGCCATCATACACGAAGGGTGCAAGGCGGTGGCCGCCGGTTTGAACCCGATGGACCTCAAGCGCGGCATCGAGGCGGCCGTCGGCGCCGTGGTAACCGAACTTGAAAAGCGCTCGAAGAAAGTCACCACCAACGACGAGATCATTCAGGTCGGCACCATTTCGGCCAACGGCGACCGCGAGATCGGCGAAATGCTGGCGAAGGCCATGGAGACCGTCGGCAACGAAGGCGTCATCACCGTCGAAGAGGCGAAGTCGCTCGAAACCGAGCTCGAGGTAGTCGAAGGCATGCAGTTCGACCGCGGGTATCTCAGCCCCTACTTCATCACCGACAGCGAGAAGATGAAGGCCGAGCTCGAGGACCCGTACATTCTGCTCCACGAGAAGAAGCTTTCGGGCCTGCAGGCGATGCTGCCCGTGCTCGAGGCGGTCGTGCAGTCGGGCAAGCCGCTGCTCATCATCGCCGAGGACGTCGAGGGCGAAGCGCTCGCCACGCTGGTGGTCAACAAGCTGCGCGGCGGCCTCAAGGTCGCGGCGGTCAAGGCGCCCGGCTTCGGCGATCGCCGCAAGGCAATGCTCGAAGACATGGCGATCCTCACCGGCGCTCAGGTGATCTCGGAAGACCTCGGCATCAAGCTCGAGAATGTCACCCTCGACATGCTCGGCCGCGCCAAGAAGGTCATCATCAACAAGGACGACACCACGATCGTCAGCGGCGCCGGCAAGAAATCCGAAATCCAGGGCCGCTGCAGCCAGATCCGCGCCCAGATCGAGGAGACCACGTCGGATTACGACCGCGAGAAGCTCCAGGAGCGGCTGGCCAAGCTCGCCGGCGGCATCGCGGTGATCCGGGTCGGCGGCGCCACCGAGGTCGAGGTGAAGGAGCGCAAGGACCTGGTCGAAGACGCCATGCATTCGACCCGCGCCGCGGTCGAGGAAGGCATCATTCCCGGCGGCGGCGTCGCCCTGCTGCGTTCGCTCAAGGCGCTCGACAGGCTCACGCCCGACAACAACGACCAGAAGGTGGGGATCGACATCGTTCGTCGCGCGCTCCAGACGCCGACGCGGCAGATCGCCGAGAACGCCGGCGTCGACGGTGCGGTGGTGACCGGCAAACTGCTCGAGTCCAAAGACAGGAACTGGGGCTACGACGCGCAGAAGAACACCTACTGCGATCTGGTCAAGGCCGGCATCATCGATCCGACCAAGGTCGTGCGCACCGCGCTCCAGGATGCGGCCTCGGTCGCCGGTCTGCTCATCACCACCGAGGCGATGGTCGCCGAGAAGCCGGAGAAGAAGCCCGCGACGCCGGGCGCGCCGGACATGGGTGGCATGGACTTCTGACCCAACGGTCGAGAGGTTGGCAAGAAGAGTGGCAAAGACAAGGGCTGCACCTTCGGGTGCAGCCCTTTCGTTTTGTAGAGGGCCGGAAGAGTTCAGGCTAAGCCGTCCCCGCGCCCTGCGAAAGGGGATGCCGCGATCCGTGCGGCGCCCTCGCGGCCGTAGTAGAAGCCGTTGGAGAACGGCGCGAACGTCACCAGATCGCCAAGCCGGGCTTCGGCTTCTTCCGCCGAGCGACGGTGGTCCAGCACGTCGCGGAAAGTCTCGGTCACCGCGATCATGTCGATGGCATGAGGCCACAGCCGGAAGCAGTTCAGTCCCGCATCGACGAGATCGTCGAGTTCGCGGATCAGGCTGCACAAGGCGTGGGACATGGTCTGCGTGCCGTTGACGGCGAGGAACGGCTCGTTATCGAGGGTCTCGATCGGCATGCCGTCCGGATGGTCGGCGCAAACGTACCGGCAACTGTCCTTGTGCAGGTCGTTGACGCGCGCATGATAGCATCGGGCCGAGATCGCCAACGGCAGACGGCCGAACGCCTGCACCTCCAGTTCGACGCCGTCCGCCGCCCGTGCCAGCACGGCCAGCGCAGGCGCCGGCAGTTCCGCCGGAAGCGTCATGCGGATTGCCCCGTTGCGAGCCAGATACCCCAGCGTGGCTTCGTTGTAGACGTTGACGAAGGGGCCGACCGCGTGAGGCCGGCCGGCGAGCATGGCGGCGCAAGCCATGTCGTTGGCTTCGACCAGGTAACGAGACCCTTCGGCGATGGCGCGCACCGCTTCCATTTCGCGCTCGCTCATGATCAGGGCGAGCGTCGAGACGATCACCTCCTTGCCGGCGCGAACGAGTCTCTCGGCCACCTCCGATAGATACGCCTCGAACAACGGCGTGCGTTTCGAGCACACCACCTCGCCCAGATAAACCACATCGACGGGGGCCTCGTCGGCGATCCCGAAGTAGAAATCCCGTCTCTTCGTTGCGGGCCAGTTGAAAAGCAATGGGCCCAGGGTCAGCTTCACTCTCCTCGCCTTCGCCGCCGTCATCGCCAGGACCTCAGATAAGCGCCCGAAGTAGCGCGCTGGCCCTCGGTCATGTCATCGAGCGCCGTCGCGGGAAGCGGCTCGCCGCGCGCCGCGGCGTCGAGCGCGCAGCGGAAGGTGGAGACGACGCGACCGACGTAGGCCCGCCCCCTTTGGCGCCCTTCGATCTTCAGCGCCCTGACACCGGCGGCGATGATCTCCGGCAGCATGCCGATGACGTTGAGCGAGGTCGGCTCCTCGAACAGATAGCGGGCGCATCCGCCGGCGACGAACCGACCCTTGCACAGGGTCGGATAACCCCGAGGCTCGTCGGCCCGGTAGCTGTCGATCGTGAACGCGCCCAACCGCGATACCATTGTGCTCCCCCTTTGCTCGTAACGGACGTGACTGGCCGGCGAACAGACGCCGGTCATGTTGGGCGACTTGCCGGTGACGTAGGACGAGAGGCTGCACCGCCCTTCCGCCATCACGCACATCCCGCCGAAAGCGAACACCTCGGTTTCCACCGCAATCCGGGCGTTGAGCGCGGCGATTTCCGCAAGGGTCAGAACCCGCGGCAAGACGACCCGTCTGACCCCGAAGGCCTCGTGAAAAAACCGTATCGCCTCGGCATTCGACGCCGACGCCTGAACCGAAAGGTGGCGGCGGGTTTCGGGATGCGACCGCGCTGCATAGTCGAGCAGGCCGATATCCGCGAGGATAATCGCGTCCGCGCCGTGTTCCGCGGCGTCGTCCACGGCGCGATGCCAGGGGGCGGGATTGCCGGCAGCCGGAAAGGTGTTGACGGCGACGTAGACCCGGCAACCGCGATCGTGGGCATAGGCGAGGCCGTCTCGCAGTTCCGGCCGGCTGAAATTCAGGCCGGGAAAGTTGCGCGCGTTGGTCGCGTCGCGAAAACCAAGGTAGACGACGTCGGCGCCGGCATCGACCGCGGCGCGCAGGGCCGCCGGGGTTCCCGCCGGGCAGACGAGCTCGAGGGTCGCCGCGCTCACGTCTCGCCGGCCTCCGTTTCGGCCGCCCGCCGCCCGGCGGGTCTTGCCCGGCGGACCTCGCGCCGGAGCGTCGTCAACGCCTCTTCGAGCGCGCCCAGATCGGCGGCCTGCAGCTCACAGCGCCGGGCGACGGGCGCCACGATCGCGTCGCGCAGAATTGCGAGATCGCTCGCGGCCCGGCCGAGCACGGCGCCGCCCAGGGAAACCGCGAGACGCGCCGGCCGGCGCAGCGGCCCGAGGATAGCGAGAAGATCTTCCAGCACGTCGATCTCGGCGCTGTCCACCGCGTTTCTGAGCGTCAACACCGCCTCGGTATCGCCCTCGATGTCAAGCTCGCGAGAAAAGAACAGCGCATCGCCGTCGAGCCGGCCTTCGAGCAGGTCGATCAGCGCATCGAGCGGTCCCCGGATGGTCGCCGCCACAGGCCCGGCGTCCTCGCCGTCGGCGGTCGGTGCGAGGGTCGGCGTTGGCAGCCCCGGCCGCAATATGAAGCCGAAGGGCAAATCCACCGGATCGATCAGAAACGCCGCGTCGCCCAGATCGGAGAGCCGCTCGAACACCTCCGGATGACCGCGGCGGGTCGCAGCCATTGCGGCGCTCGCGAAGGGCCGCAGCAGCGCCAACGGCAAGGGCCGTACGGCAAGGCCGGCGAGCAGCACCGGCGAGAAAGGGGGAACCCGATGGCGCGTCTCGTTCATCGCCACTCCACGGACCGATCGTCACGCGGCCGATCTACCCGGACCGTTCCGCTTGCGCCTTGATGTCGGTTAAGTTTGCGGCCTCACATCGCACGGCGGGCCGCGCATCCCTATCCGTCGAGCCTGACGAAGGCCAACGCCTGCTCGGCAGTGCGGCGAACGTGCTTGAACCTGAGCGGCGAGTGGATGAGCCGGTTCAGGGCGGCGACGAGGTCCGGGGCGGCCTCGCCGGCGGCCCCTGAGCGCAGTTCCTCGCGCGCCGCCGTCAGGGTCTTGAGAAAATGAGCCGAGACGATGTACTCGTCGCGGCCGTGGTCGAACAACCCCGCGACGCTTTCGGCGAAGAACGCCTCCGGCTCGGCGACCCGCCAGCGCGCGCCGTCGAGAGATTCGTCGGTATAGGCGGCGTTTCGGCCCGCGAAACAGGCCATCTGCAACAGCCCGGCGGGCCACAGCTCGGGGTATGCCTCGCAGACGGCGCGCACGGCGTTGGCGAAGGTGATGCCATGGGTGAAGCTGAGCCAGCCGACGTTGTCGCGGATCGGTCCTTCGGTTCTTTCCTGATACGACGTGTCGTAAGCCAGCATGTTGGCGGCATTGGCGCCCAGCAGCGCGCGGTAGAGAACGAGCGGCTCGGCGCCGCCGTGAGCCGCGGTCAGTCTGAGCGCCTGCCGCGCGTTGAGGCCCCGGAACGCCGCCGCCTCGGGTGCCACCCTTCTTGCCTTTCCACTCCAGGCGGCGAGCGCGCCGGTATAGCCGCGGAACTCGGGAATGTGATCTTCGCGGAAGGCGAAAACGAGCGAACGGACGAGTGACAGCAACAGGGGTTGAGCCACGCCCGCCCCCAGGCGTGCGATCAGCCGTCCCGCCTTGACCGTGTAGATCAGCGAATGGCCGAAATCGTTATAGTGCGCGAGAGCGGCGCGCGCGAGCCCGCGTTCGACCTTGGCAAAGCCGAACCCGGCATCGAGCGCCCCGCGCATCATCCCGACCGCCGCCTCGTCCTCGGCGTCGATGGCGGCGACGAAGCCGTCCTCGTCCCACGGCAAAGGTTCCGGCGGATAGGGGAAGGTTTTCTCGCGCAACACGTCGTCGGCAACGTGGCCGACGCTTTCGAGCAGGCAGACGAGGCGGGCCGCGTCATCGCCTTCGTGTTCGTCGTAGAGCGCGAGCCAGTCGGCGATCACGGCGTAAGCGTGGGTCCAGCCGAACTCGAAGCGGTCGTGGGACCAGTCGATCGCCGCGACGACCGCCTCGAGGGGATCGGCGCCGGCGCGCCCGAGGCGTGCGATCTCGCGGGCGATGCGGTCGTATTCGTGGTCGTCGAAAGCGGCGCGCAGGCTGGCCATGATCTCGGCGCGGCGCGCCTCGAACGGCGGGTCGCCGAGGTCGACCCAGACCTCGCCGTCGCGCAGGTCTACCGGATAGACGCGCAGCCGGTCGCCGCCGTAGAGGTTGTCGCCGCTGGCGAGGTCGAACTTCCAGTTGTGCCAGTGGCAGGTGACGACGCAGTGGTCGTCGACGGTGCCGTCCCTGAGCGGATAGCCTTCGTGCGGACAGCGGTTGTTGCAGGCGAAGACGCCCTTGGCCGTATCGAACAGGACGACCTGCTTGCCGCCGCGACGCACCACGGCGCGCCCCTTGCGCTTGAGCGCGTCGCGGTTGATCGCCTTGACCCAGCGCTCCGGCATGGCCGACGGCTCTCTCCCCACTGCTTCGCGGCAAGCGTGACCGGGCGCGCGAGGCGCTGTCAACCCCGGGAGATTTGCGGCTTTTCCGATCGAAACCGGCGCGACGCCGGCGGCGAACCCGTCAGTGGGCCGAATAGTACTCGATGACGAGGTTGGGTTCCATCTGCACCGGATAGGGCACGTCGGCGAGTTCCGGCGTCCTTATGAAGGTGCCGCGCATCCGCTTGTAGTCGACCTCGACGTAATCGGGGACATCGCGCTCGGGCGATTCGACCGCCTCAAGCACCAGGGGAAGCTCACGCGACTTCTCGCGCAACTCGATGACGTCGCCCTCGCGTACCCGATAGCTCGGGATATTGACCCGGCGGCCGTTGACCCGGACGTGCCCGTGATTGACGAACTGGCGCGCGGCGAACACCGTGGGCACGAACTTCATGCGATAAATCGCGGCGTCGAGGCGGCGCTCCAGGAGACCGACGAGGTTCTCGCCCGTGTCGCCCCGGCGACGCACCGCTTCCTCGTAGATCCGGCGAAACTGACGCTCGTTGATGTTGCCGTAATAGCCGCGCAGCTTCTGCTTGGCCGCGAGATGAATGCTGTAGTCCGAGGGCTTGCGGCGGCGCTGGCCGTGCTCGCCGGGGCGGTAGTCCCGCTTGTTCGTCGGGCTCTTGGGCCGACCCCAGAGATTGACGCCAAGCCGGCGGCAGATCTTGTACTTCGACGACAGGCGCTTGGTCATGCGCGACTCTTCGCAAATCTTGACGGTAAGGGGGCTTGCACGAGAGCGCGTACTATACGGACGCGAGCGGCCTTGTCAAACCGATTCAGGGTGGGCCGGCCGGGTCCGGCGCCCCTCTCCCGACATGCCGAAAAACCTCCGCGCACGGCCATTTTCTCTCCCCGATCAGCGCCTTGCCGGAAGGCTTCTTGATCTGCGTCAACGCGCGACACCGCCGGCCGCGCGAGAATTCGGTGAGCGAGCGACGGTCCTTGTTCCGCCGCCCCGGGCAACAGGCCAGACAACAGGCCAGACAACAGGAAAGAGCGGAAAATGGCGATAACCACGGTTCTGGTCCATCTCGATACCGGCGAGGCGACGCGGGCCCGTCTCGAGACGGCGATTGCGCTCGTCCGGGATCACGGTGCCAGGCTCATCGGGCTCCATATCCGGCCCGTGGTCGACATCCGGTCCGTCGCCCAAGCTTACGTCGGCACGAATTTCATCGCCGAGCAGGAGCGCGTCGCGAGCGAGACGGCGGCCAGGATCGAGGCCGAGTTCCTCGACCGCGCCGAACGCGCCGGGGTCACCGCCGAGTGGCGATGCGAGAAAGGCGACGTTTACGACCTTGTCGCGCGGCACGCGCGTTACGTGGACGTGGCGATCGTCGGCCAGACCCCACCGAACGATCCCGAAGGGCTATTCTTCCTCCAGATACCCGAGCAGGTCGCGCTCACCGCGGGACGGCCGGTGATCGTGGTGCCCTATATCGGCGGCTACCCCGAGATCGGCAAACGGGTGGTCGTGGCCTGGAACGGCAGTCGCGAAGCGACGCGGGCCGTGCACGACGCGCTGTCGATTCTCGAAAAGGCCCAACGGGTCGTCGTCCTCAGCATCGATCCGGGCGAACGGCGCCACATACCCGGCGCCGATATCGCCGCGCTGCTCGCCCGCCACGGGGTGCGCGCCGAAGCGAGCGAGACGAGCAGCGGGGAGATACGGGTCGGCGACGTACTCCTGTCGCGCGCCGCCGACCTGAGCGCCGACCTCATCGTCATGGGCGCCTACGGCCACTCCCGCGCGCGTGAATGGGTGACCGGCGGCGTGACCCGCCATCTGCTCGCGCACATGACCGTCCCGGTGCTGATGTCGCACTGAGTCCCGCCGCGGGTCGCGAACACCGATTGGCGAATCGCCCGTGGTTGATTACCATGTCGCGAACGCACACCGGAGACGCCACGTCGCGGGGAACCGCCATGCCGGCGACCGAAGTCGTTACCGCCTTTCTCATCCACGACGGCCGCATCCTCGTCCTGCGGCGCAGCGAACAGGTGAGCACCTACCGCGGGCGCTGGGCCGGGGTCAGCGGCTACCTCGAACGGGCGCCGCTCGATCAGGCCTATGCCGAGATCGCCGAGGAGACCGGGCTCGGCCGCGACGACGTCACGCTCCTCAAGGAAGGCGCGCCGCTCCACGTCCACGATACCGAGAACGACCTGCTGTGGCGGGTTCACCCCTTTCTCTTCGCGGTACGGGACCCGGCGCGCATCCGCCTCGACCGCGAGCACGTGCAACGCCGCTGGGTCTGGCCGGCAGAGATCGAAGGGCTCGATACCGTACCCGGCCTCGCCGACGCGCTCGCGCGCGTCTATCCCTAGCCGTCGGCGCAGCGCGGGCTTGAGTCGTGATTGAGGACGCGCTCGCCGGGATCGCCGCCGACCACGACCGCGGCGCCGCCGAGCTCGCCGACGACGGATTGCGATTGCTCGCGCAAGCGCTGGGCGACAGTCGCGCGCCAAGCGGCGAGGCACTGCTGGCCGAGGCGGCCGGGCTGGTGCGTCGCCTCGCCGAACTCAGGCCGTCGATGGCGGGGCTCGGCAACTGGGCCGTCGCCTATTACGCCGCCCTGCGCGAGCGCCTTGCCGTCGCGAAAACCGTCGAGCCGAAACTCTGCGACACGGTGCTCGCCGAACTGCTTGACCGCAAGGCCGCCCAACGCGACGCGCTCGTCGCCGCGGCGTGTCCCGTGCTCGCGGGTGCGGGGTGCATCGTCACGCTGAGCCATTCCTCGACCGTCGAGGCGGTGCTCGCCGATGCAGCGCCGCAGCACTGCCGGATCGTCGTCGCCGAATCGCGGCCGCGGCTCGAAGGACGCCGGCTCTGCGCCGCACTCGAAGCCGCCGGACGGCGCGTGCGCTGCATTACCGACGCCCAGATCGGGCTGGCGCTCGACGGCGCCGACATGGCGCTGTTCGGCGCCGACGCCGTTCTCGCCGACCTCGGGGTGGTGAACAAGACCGGGAGTCTGTTCGCGGCGCTTGCTGCCCGCGCCGCCGGCAAGCCCTGTTACGTCGCCTGCGACGGCTTCAAGATCGACCCGCGACACACCAGTCACGACGCGCGGCTCGAGGCGATGGAGGGCGGCGAGGTCTGGCCCGAGCGGGCGGAGATTTGCGACAACGTCTACTTCGAGATCGTCCCCGGCGCCTATGTCGACCTTTATCTCACCGAAAAAGGCGCGCTCGCCGCCGCCGCCATGCGCGACGAGATCGCCGCCCGGGCCGCGCTCTGGCGCGACGCCGGTCTCTCTCCCTGACGGCGACGCGGCTTTCTTAGATACGGCTTGCTTGGGAAAAGGCTGCGAATTGGGTTAAGTTTCCGACTTCCGGCTCGTCCGGCGCGCCGGGCAATTAACGACCCATCAGGACGGAACATGACCAAACGATTTTCGATCACGGTTCTCGCGACGCTCACGATTCTGGCGACGCATGTCGTCGCGTCGCTCCCTGCAGCGCAGGCGGCGCTTCCCCTCGAATTCAGCGACGGCAAGGTCCCGACGCTCGCCCCGATGCTCAGGGAGGCGACGCCGGCGGTGGTCAACATCGCGACCCGGGGTCACGTGCGCGTGCGCCAGAATCCGCTGTTCGCCGATCCGTTCTTCCGCCGCTTTTTTGACCTGCCGAATATGCCGCGCCAGCGCCAGACTCAGAGCGTCGGCTCGGGCGTGATCGTCGACGCCGAGCGCGGCATCGTGCTGACCAACAATCATGTCATTGCCAACGCCGATAAAATCGTCGTCACCTTGCGCGACAAACGACAGTTCGCGGCCAAGCTTGTCGGCACCGACCCGGATACCGATATCGCCGTACTCGAAATTCCCGCCGAGAACCTCACGGCGCTGCCGATGGGCGATTCCGACGCCCTCGAAGTCGGCGACTTCGTGATCGCCATCGGCAACCCCTTCGGTATCGGTCAGACCGTGACCTCGGGCATCGTCAGCGCGCTGCGCCGCAGCGGCCTCGGCATCGAGGGCTTCGAGGACTTCATTCAGACCGATGCGTCGATCAACCCGGGCAATTCGGGCGGGCCGCTCGTCACCCTGCGCGGCGAGCTGATCGGCATCAATACCGCGATCATCGGGCCGAGCGGCGGCAACGTCGGCATCGGCCTGGCGATTCCCATCAACATGGCGCGCCGGATCATGGAGCAGCTCGTCGCCTACGGCGAGGTCAGCCGCGGACGGCTCGGCGTGCAGGCGCAGGACCTGACGCCCGATCTCGCCGAAGCGATGGGCCTGGATCGCACCGAAGGCGCCATCATTACCAGCATCGTTCCCGGATCGCCCGCCGCCAAGGCCGGCCTAAAGGCCGGCGATGTGATTACCGCCGTCGGCGGCGCGCGGATTCACAACGCCACCCAAATGCGCAACAAGGTCGGCCTGCTCAGGGTCGGCGAAACGGTCGCGCTTGCCATACTGAGAGACGGCGAGCCGATGACGATCCGCGCCGAGATCGCCGAGCCCACGCGCGTGAAGGTCGAAGCGAAAGGCGCGGCGCGGCGGCTTTCGGGCGCGATGTTCGCGCCGCTCGGCGAGGATTCTCCCCTGTTCGGTTACGTCGAAGGCGTTTTCGTCGCCGAAGTCGAGCCGGGAAGTCCCGCCTGGCGCATCGGTCTGCGCAAGGACGACGTGATCGTCGCGGTCAATCGCAAACGCGTGCGAAACCTTCAGGAATTCGAGGCCGCCGTGACCCGGCGCCGCGGCGCGATGCTGCTCAATATCCGGCGCGGAGACGCGCAGATCTATATCGCCGTTCGCTAGCCGCGACCCACGGCCCGAAACGGTGCGATCGTCAGGCGACGGCGGAGATAGGCAGAGAGGATGCGATGATATTCCGCCAATTGTTCGACAGCGTTTCCTGCGCCTATACCTACCTGCTCGCCAGTCGGCGGGGCGGAGAAGCGCTGATCATCGACCCGGTGCTCGACAAGGTGGACCGTTATCTGCGGTTGCTCGAAGAGCTCGATCTCAGGCTCGTCAAGGCGATCGACACCCACGTTCACGCCGACCACATCACCGGATTGGGCGCATTGCGCGATCGCACCAGATGCATCACCGTGATGGGTGCCGAGAGCGCGGTCGACGTGGTCTCGATGCGGGTCGCGGACGGTGACCGCGTCGAAGTCGAAGGAATCGCGCTCGATGTCATGCACACCCCCGGGCACACCGACGACTCGTACAGTTACCTCATGAGCGACCGGGTGTTCACCGGCGATACGCTGTTCATCCGCGGGACCGGCCGTACCGATTTCCAGAATGGCGACCCCTACGCCGCCTACGATTCGCTGTTCAACAAGCTGCTCGAACTGCCCGACGAAACGCTCGTCTACCCGGGCCACGACTACAAGGGCGATACGGTCAGCACGATCCGGGAGGAAAAGGCGTTCAACCCGCGCCTGCAGGTGACTTCGGCCGACGAGTACGCCGCGATCATGGACAAGCTGGACCTGCCCAACCCCAAGATGATGGATGTCGCGGTTCCGGCCAATCTCAAGATCGGCCTGTCGCAGGACGAGATCGAGGCGCGGGGCTGGTCGCTCACCTGCGAGCACGCCATTCCGCTGCTTGACGGTGACGATCTGGTGCTGGTCGATTTGCGCGACGTTCCTGAACGCGAACGGCACGGCGTCATCCGCGGGTCGGTGCATGCGCCCTACGCCGACCTCGAAGCCAATGTCGGACCCGGCGGCCTGCTTTACGAACTCGCGGAAGCCACGGGAAAGCGTCTGGTTTTCTACTGCGCCTACGGCGAGCGTTCGGCAATGGCCGTGCAGACGGCGCGGAGCGCCGGGATCGCCGACGCCTTCCACATCAAAGGCGGGATCGACGCCTGGAAGAAGTGTAGCGGTCCGCTCGACCAACCGGAACCCAAGCGATAGGCGGCCTCAGACCTCCCAGCCGAGCTGCATCGCGATCTTGACCGCCTGCGTCCGGTTCGAAGCGCCGAGCTTGCGGAAGACCCCCTTGAGGTGCACCTTGACCGTCACCTCCTGCACCTCGAGCCCCCGGGCGATTTCCTTGTTGGAAAGGCCTTTCGTCAGCAGCGCGAGGACATCGCGCTCGCGCGGGGTGAGGCGCTGCAAGGGACTGTCGTCCGAAAACGCGACGTTGCCGCTCCGGGCTCCCGCCAGCCCCGGCTTCGCTTCTGAAAAAATGACCGCGGGTACGTACTTCTCACCCGAGATGACGAGCTTCAGCGCGTTGAGCATGGCCTTGCCGCTCAACGTCTTGGGAATGAAGCCGTGAGCGCCGCGTTCGAGCGCGTTGATGACGTCGCTACGGTGATACGAGCCCGACAGAATGACGACGGGAACATCGGGAAAACGCGCGCGCATGACCTCGAGACCCACGAGCCTGTTCATCCCCGGCATTTTCAAATCGAGAATGATGAGATCAAGGCCGTCGAGTTCCGAAGCCTTCGACAAGGCTTCGTCGAAGGTTTCCGCCTCGATCACATCGACGTCGGGCCCCAAACGGTCGAAGTAGAACTTCAAGCCGTCCCGCACCAGACGGTGATCGTCGGCGAGGAGGATCTGCATTGTTTGCTTGCTCGTGTTTTGACCCGATTCGAAGGTCGGCGCTGGCGTCAATGCGGCAACAGACCAAACACCCGAGGGGCTGTTTGCGCGGTTACTCTTTCCAACATAGGGCTTGACCGTGATGCAAGCAACGTATCGATACCCTGCGCCGCTTCCAGGCTTCGGGACTTGCACTCACCGAGAAATGATCCATCATAGAAACAACGGCAACCCGTTATGGGAAAGCAGAGAGATGTTCATTCAGACCGAGACCACGGCGGACCCGGAAACCCTGCGGTTCCTGCCCGGTCGGAGTGTGACCGGTTCCGGCACGATTTCTTTCGCTGATGCGGAATCGGCGAAGCGCTCGCCGCTCGCCGAGCGCCTGTTCGGAATCGGATCGGTCGCGGGCGTCGCACTGGGGCCCGACTACATTGCCGTCACCAAGACCGCGGAGGCCGAATGGGCGATGATCAAGACGGCGGTGCTCCGCGCGATCATGGAACATTTCGTCGAAGGCGGCCCGGCGCTTCTCGCCGCCGCCGGCGCAGCCGCGGGGAATGACGAGGCCGAATCCGAGATCGTCGAGCAGATTCGCGAACTGATCGAGACGCGCATTCATCCCGCCGTGGTCCAGGGCGGCGGCGAGGTCGCTTTCCAGGGCTACGAGGAAGGGGTCGTCATCCTCGACCTGCAGGGACCGGCGATCGGCCTCAAGCAGCCGATCCAGAACATGCTGCAGCACTACCTGCCCGAGGTCACGTCGGTTCGTCCCTACGACGAGCATTTGCGCATGCAACGGCCCGAGATGAACACGCCCGAGGCGATTGCCGTCCGGCGGTTGCTCGATGAGGAGGTCAACCCGGCCGTCGCCTCGCACGGCGGCCACATCGCCCTGATCGACGTCCAGGACGACAAGGTCTATATCCGTCTCGAAGGAGGATGTCAGGGCTGCGGCATGGCCGACGTCACCCTCAAGCAGGGCGTCGAGGTCGCGATCAGGCGCGCCGTACCGTCGATCGCGGCGGTGCTCGACGTCACCGATCACGCCGACGGAACGAACCCCTATTACCAGCCCGGCAAGGGCGGCGTCAGCCCGGTCTGAGCCGGCGTTTCGCGGGACACTGGGCGCGCATCCGCACGACGGAGCAGTAACGAGCGAGGCGCGTCCCGCGCGCCTGATGCTGCTGATCCCCACGACCTCGTACCGGGTCGCCGATTTCATGGCTGCGGCCGAGCGCCTCGGCGTCGAGGTGGTGGTCGGCTCGAACCGCCGCCAAGTGCTCGAAAATCTCGCCGAGGGCGGCACGGTCCGGATCGACTTCCGCGACCTCGACAAGGGCGTGGCCGAAATTGCGGCGTACGCGAAGCCCCACCCGCTCGCCGCGATCGTCGGCGTCGACGATGAAACCACGCTGCTCGCTGCGCGGGCCGCCGCCGCACTGGGCCTGCCCCATAACGACCCGGACGCGGTGGCGGCGAGCCGCAACAAACACCGCTTCCGCTATATCGTCGCCCAGGCCGGGCTGGCATCGCCCGAGTTCCGCCTCGTCACGCTCGCCGACGATCCCGTCGAGGCCGCGCGTGCGGCGCCCTATCCCTGCGTGCTGAAGCCGCTGGCGCTCGCGGGGAGCCGTGGCGTCATTCGCGCCGATGACCCTACCGCCTTCGTCGCCGCCTTCCGCCGCATCGCGGCGATTCTTGCCCGACCCGACGCCGCCTTGCCCGGCGCTACGGCGCGGCAAATTCTTGTCGAGAGCTACGTTCCGGGCGACGAGGTGGCGCTCGAAGGACTGCTGGAGGACGGCCATCTTCGGGTCCTCGCGCTGTTCGACAAGCCCGACCCGCTCGAAGGCCCGTACTTCGAGGAAACCATCTACCTCACCCCGTCCCGCCTGCCGGCGGCCGCCCAGGCCGCGGTCGCCGAGGCCACGAAACGCGCCGCTGCCGCCCTCGGCCTCAGCGAAGGCCCGGTTCACGCCGAATTGCGGCTCAACGAGCGGGGCGCATGGGTGATCGAGGTCGCGGCGCGCTCGATCGGCGGGCTCTGTTCGCGCGTGCTGCGCTTCGGCGCCGGCATGAGCCTCGAAGAGCTCGTCCTGCGCCACGCGCTGGGACTGCCCGCCGGGTCGCGCGAACGCGAACGCCGGCCTGCGGGCGTGATGATGATCCCGATTCCCGCCGCCGGTGTGCTGCACCAAGTACACGGGCTCGACGCGGCGCGGCGCGTCCCCGGTGTCGAGGACGTGACCATCACGATTCCCTGCGGCCAGCCGGTGGTTCCCCTGCCCGAGGGTGATCGCTACCTCGGGTTCATCTTTGCGCGTGCGGCGACGACCGCAGCCGTCGAGAAGGCATTGCGCGCCGCGCATGGACGGCTCGAGTTCGCCATCGCACCGGCCGCAGAGACCTGATCGCGCGTCGGTTCAGGCGTCGGGTGCGCCGTCGCCCTGGCGGCGGATGTGGTAGAGACGGGCCGTCACGGCGCCGTAGGAAGCGACGAAATAGGGGACGGCGTAGGTCAGAACGATCTTGATGTAGTCGAGGTCGCCGCCGGCGACCATTATGTCGCCCTGATTGATGAGGTTGAGGACCGTTCCGACGACGACAGCGGCGATCAACGATTGCCTCGGGACGCCGTCCGAGAGGGCGAGCGCGACAACGGAAGGTTTTCTCGCATCCATTCGACGACACCCTGTCGTTGAACCGTTTCGCCGGTTCTATACCGTTCCCCGCCTCCCGAGATCAACCGCCGGATTTCGCTGCCGTCGGATACGGCGATGCCGGACGCGCGACGGGCGTGCGTCCGGCGGACCGTAAAAGACCAATCGATCAGCGCCCGCTGCGAGTCGAAATCTGCGCGCGCCGGACCGACGATGTCTTCGGCTGGTGCGGAGCGTCGTTCAACGACCAGCACCAGGTCTCGGGCAGTTCGATGACGTTGGTGTCGACCTGCGACTGCACCGAGTTCGCCCGCCACGGCGATGCCTCGAGCCAGCCCGCGAAATCCTCCACCGGCAACGGCCTGCTGACGAAGTGTCCCTGGCCGAGATCGCAGCCAAGCGCTTCAAGGTAATGGAGTTGTTCATCTCCTTCAACGCCTTCCGCCACGACCTTGAGACCGAGGTTGTGCGCGAGATCGACGGTCGAGCGGACGATGACCGCATCGTTGCCGTCCTCGGTCATGTGAATGACGAACGACTTGTCGATCTTGAGCTCGTCGACGGGCAGGCGCTTGAGGTAGGCGAGCGACGAATATCCGGTGCCGAAGTCGTCGATTCCGAGCCGCACCCCGATGATGCTGAGGCGTTCGATGACCCCGAGGGCGCGGGCCGGGTCGATGATGAGCGCGCTCTCGGTGAGCTCGAGAGTGAGCCGTCCCGGCTCCACCCCGTGGCTATCGAGAAGTTGGGCGACGGTCTCGGGCAAATCCTCCTCATGCAGATTGCGAGACGAGAGGTTGACGGATACGCCGATATCGAGACCGTCGCTGCGCCACGCCGCCGCCTGGCGCAGCGCACTGTCCAACACCCAATGGGTAAGCGGTTGGATGAGGCCCATATGTTCGGCTACGGAGACGAACTCTTCGGGCAGAACGAAGCCGTGTTCGGGATGGTTCCAGCGCACCAGCGCTTCGACGCCGACGACCCGGCCCGAAGCCAGATCGATCTGCGGCTGATAGTAGAGGCTGAGCTGGTCGGTCTCGATGGCCTGACGCAGCTCGCCGCTCATGGCGAGGTTGCGGACGCTGTTGTGGTCGCGTTCCGAATCGTAGAGCGCGAACATCGACTGCTCGCGCTTTGCTATGTACATCGCGACGTCGGCGCTGCGCAGCAAACGACTCGTGTCCTCGCCGTGCTCGGGATAGAGCGCGACACCGATGCTCACACCGATCTCGAGAGTCAGCCCATCGACGTTGAACGGCACCTGAAGCACCTCGATCATGTGCTTGGCGACGTCTTCGGCCTGGACCGACTCGGTGCCGACCGGCAGCAGAACCGCGAACTCGTCGCCGCCGAGACGCGCTACGGTGCCGACGCCGGCGACCGTATTGCTGAGACGCTGCCCCACCTCGACCAGGAGGGCGTCGCCCACCTGGTGTCCGAGGGTGTCGTTGATCTCCTTGAAACGATCGAGATCGAGCAGCAGAAGAGCGAAGGGTTGGCGCGAATGCCGCGCCACCTTGAGCGTGTCGTTGATGTCGTCCTTGAGCCGCATGCGATTCGCCAGGCCGGTCAGGCCGTCGTGGAGCGCGAGATATTCGAGCTGTTCCTGCTGCGCCTTGCGATCGGTGATGTCGCGCAGGATGGCGACGAACAGGCGACGGTCGTTGACCTTCAGTTCGTTGACCACGAAATCCAGCGGAAAGGTCTCGCCGTCGCTGCGCTGGCCGACGACTTCGCGCGGGGCACGGGCCGCCGCAAAGAACGCGTCGACCGCGGCGGCATCGTCGGCGACTTCGGGAAGCAAAGTCGCGACCCGGCGCTGCGACATTTCCTCCAACGGGAAAGCGAAAATGCGCGCGGCGGCCGGGTTGGCCTTCTCGATCACCCCTTCCCCGGTGATCAGAAGAACGCCGTCGAAACTGCTCTCGACCACATTGTGCATCAACGCGTTGGTGCTCCGCAGGCTGATGTCCTGCAAGAGTTGCCGCCAGGTGAGCTGGTCGATGCGGCCGATCAGTCCGGCGCCGACGAACAGCAGCGCCGTAATGATAAGAAGCTCGTTGGGGTCGGGATGAAACCCCATCTTGAAACTGCCCAGCACGATCGCCGCGAGCACCAGAAGGCGGCCGAGCCAGCGGCGGACCTTGGCCACCGTGCTCGGAAACTCGCAGTTCACCACGTTGTCGGTCCCGTTCCCCTCGAACCAGGCGCGTTCCAGGGCGGACAGGATCGCGGGCGCGATGCGGCGTGCGGCGCGCGATTGCTTCGATGTGGCAACTCCGACCGGATCTCCATAAGAGGAGGCGGGAGCAAAGGCGGCAAAATTAAACATGGCAGCGACGTCCTCTCCAGAGCGGAACGATCGCTCCCTGCAAAACCCGCGCAATAACTAAAGTAAATTTTCGCTAAATTCAGTGATGAAGATCACATTATTTTTAGCATCGCAATTAATGTTAATATTCGTTAAGTATTAATCAATATCCTGTCGCAACAGTGAAAGAGACTGTCCCGGATCCTGAAGAAATTTAGGATGGTTGGATGCGTTTAAACCCACTTCCCCCTGTTCATCAAGGAGTGCGGGTTCCGCTTCAACTACGGCGCGCCAGGCGATCAGTTGCGGACGCTCCGCAGATGGGCAAGCTGGCTTCAAAGTAATTTATCTGGGGCAGCCCCAAAACGAATCATAGTTGCTTGCAATCATTGGTGGGCGCGACAGGAATCGAACCTGTGACCGTCTGATTAAAAGT
>JBHHZM010000017.1:0-34549 GCA_046758065.1 Alphaproteobacteria bacterium
CTAGTCGAGATCGAGGTATTCGCGGGCGAGCGACGCGTAAAGCCCGGCGATATCGGTGAGCGATGCGCGCTCGTCGTCGTTGAGCACCCGCGCCCGGCGCGCCGGGGCGCCCGCCCATAGCTCGCCGGCAGGTACCCGTTTGCCGGGAGTCACAAGCGCGCCGGCGGCAACCATCGCTCCCGATTCGACGACTGCCCCGTCCATCACCGTCGCCCTCATGCCGACGAACGAGCCGCTTTCGAGCGTGCAGGCGTGGATCAACGCGGCATGGCCGACGGTCACGTCGTCGCCGATGACCGTGCGGTGCTCCGCTATTCTGTTGACGTGGACGATGGTGCCGTCCTGCAGGTTGCTGCGCGCGCCGACGCGGATGAAGTTGATATCGCCGCGCAGGATGCAGCCGAACCAGATGCTGCTCCCGGCGCCGATCTCGACGTCGCCGATCAGCGTCGCCGTCGGCGCGATGAAGGCGTCCGCGGCGATGCGCGGCGCGCGGTCGCCCAAGGGCAGGATCACGCCGCCCGTCGCGGTGACGCTCACGGGAATATCGGCGCCTGGGCGAGACCCGCCGTCTCGTCCAGACCGCACATCAGGTTCATGTTCTGGATTGCCTGGCCGGCAGCGCCCTTGACCAGATTGTCGATCGCCGCCAGCAGGATCGCGCGATTGCGGAGCCGGTCGGCGAAGACCCCGATGAGGCACAGGTTCGAGCCGCGCACGTGGCGCGTCGACGGGACGCCGCCCGCCGGCAGCACACGGACGAAAGGCTCGCGGCCATAGCGCGCGGCGAGGATGCGCCGCAGCGCCTCGGCGTCGTGGCCGGCGCCGAGACGCACGTAGATGGTGGCGAGAATGCCGCGGTTCATAGGCATGAGGTGGGGCGTGAAGTTGACCGCGACCGGGCGGTTGGCGACTTCCGTCAGGCCCTGCTCGATTTCGGGGCCGTGGCGGTGGGCGGCGACCGCGTAGGCCTGCACGCCTTCGCCCACCTCGGCGAACAGCATGGCCTCCCTGGCGGCGCGGCCGGCGCCCGAGACCCCCGATTTGGCGTCGATGATGATGTCTTCGGCCTCGATCGCTCCGTCCTCGATCAGCGGGACCAGCGGAAGCTGCGCCGCCGTCGGATAGCACCCCGGGTTGGCGACCAGCCGCGCGGCGGCGATCTCCTCGCGGGCGAGCTCGGTGAGGCCGTAGACCGCCTCGCGCTGGAGTTCGGGCGCGCGGTGCCGGTGCCCGTACCACTTGGCGTAGAGTTCGGGATCGGCGAGACGGAAGTCGGCCGAAAGATCGACTACCCGGAGACGGCGCGGCAACCCGGCGACGACCTCCTGCGTCGTGCCGTGGGGCAGACAGCAGAAGACGACGTCGACCGCGTCCCAGTCGGCATCGCCGAGGGCGACGAGACCGGGCAACCGGAGATGCGCGAGGTGCGGAAAAACGGCGCCGAGGGGCTTGCCGGCGCGACGGTCGGCGGTGAGCAGACGCACGTCGGCATGGGGATGCGTCGCGAGCAGGCGCAGAAGCTCGGCGCCCGTATACCCGCTCGCTCCGATGATTCCGACCCTGACCTTGTCCTTGCCTGTCGTCATCGCCTGCCTTCCCTTCCGCAATCGCCATTGCGACACCAACGCGCCGTCCCCGCAACCGAAAACGGCGGTCCGCGCGGACCGCCGTTCGTCGTGGCCGGCGTGTCCGCTTAGCGTTTCGAGAACTGGAAGCTGCGTCGGGCCTTGCGCTTGCCGTATTTCTTGCGTTCGACGACGCGCGAATCGCGCGTCAGGAAGCCACCGGTCCTGAGCGTTCTGCGCAACGCGGGTTCGTAGAGCGCCAGCGCCTTGGAGATGCCGTGACGGACGGCGCCCGCCTGGCCCGAAAGCCCGCCCCCCGAAACCGTACACCAGACGTCGAACTGGTCGTTCCGGTTGGTAGCGACGAACGGCTGGCCGATCAGCATGCGCAGGACCGGACGCGCGAAATAGGTCAGCACGTCGCGCTTGTTGACCGTGATGCGGCCCGTGCCGGGCTTGAGCCAGACCCGGGCGACCGCGCCCTTGCGCTTTCCGGTGGCGTAGGAACGACCGTGTTCATCGATCTGCGGTTCGAGCTTTTCGACCTCAAGCGGCGGCTCGGGCGCGGCGGCGAGATCCTTGAGGTCGGAAAGGGTTTGGGTTTCCTCGGCCATGCTCACGCCGTCCTCTTGTTCTTGGGGTTCTGCCCCGCGAAGTCCAGCACCTCGGGCTGCTGCGCCTGATGCGGGTGCTCGGGACCGGCGTAGACGTGGAGATTGCTCATCTGCCGGCGCCCCAGCGGGCCGCGCGGCACCATGCGCTCGACCGCCTTCTTGAGCACCCGTTCGGGATGCCTGCCGTCGAGGCGCTCGGCGAAGCTGCGCCCCTTGATGCCGCCGGGATAGCCGGTATGCCAGTAGAACATCTCGCGGTCGCGCTTGTTGCCGGTGAGGTGCACCTTCTCGGCGTTGACGACGATGATGTTGTCGCCGCAGTCGATGTGGGGCGTATAGCTGGGCTTGTGCTTGCCGCGCAGGCGGCGCGCAATCTCGACGGCGAGCCGGCCGAGGACGACGCCGTCGGCGTCGACCACGTACCACTTTTTGTCCACCTCCGAGGGCTTCGCGGAATAAGTCTTCATGATCCGGCTACGGTTCGATTTCCTTGGATGTCGGGCGAATGACCGTTCCGTCCCGGCGGGCGCGGAGTATGCCACAGAACGGCGATCAGTCAATGCAAAAATGCGCACCTGTCGCGGTGAAATGCTTTTGTATCAACGATCTGGATACACGGTATTGAAATACCGTGCAATCGAAGACGGCGCGCTCAGAGCCCGCCCTCGTCGCGCGGCGGGATCGAATAAGTCAGCGTGACGTGGCTGACGGGTTCGGTCTCGCCGTCCGAATAGAGCGTCACCTCACCGACCGCGAGGCGCTTGCCGAGCTTGAGGATGCGGCCCTCGGCGACGAGATCGGCGGGCGGCGGCTTGCGCAGGAAGTTAACGTTGAGGCTGGTGGTGACCGCGAGCGCGACCGGACCGACGAGTCCGAGCACGAGCGCGTACATGGCGACATCGGCGAGCGCCACCATCGCCGGGCCGCTGACCGTGCCGCCGGGGCGCAGCACGCCGTCGCCGCAAGCCATGCGCGCGACCACGCGGCCGCGTTCGATCGTTTCGATGCGGATCCCGAACTGGCGCACCATCGGCAGGTGATCGTCGGTCAGGCGCTCGAACTCGGCGACGGTGATGCAGGGGTTCGCAGCGTTTTCCATGGTTTCCCCGTCGGCGTCGGGAATCGCACTACAGCACTACGTTGTCTACACTATAATGCCGCGGCGGAGGGCTTGCATTTCCGCGCCCATGCGGCGAAAAAGCGCCTAGAATGCCAAGCCGACCCACGACGCGAGTGAAGAGAGGCTCACGATGACTGCGGCAACCCCGTCGCCCGAGGCGCGCCCGAACGAGCCGGTGCTTCTGCGTGAGGATGCGGGCGCCGTCTGCACGCTCACGCTCAACCGGCCGGCCGACTACAACGCCCTTTCCGAGGCGCTGATCGGCGCGCTTCAGGATGCCTTCGACGCGCTCCGCGACGACCCGACGATCCGCGTCGTCGTGTTGGCGGCGCGCGGCAAGGCGTTCTGCGCCGGCCACGACCTCAAGGAGATGCGCGCCAATCCGGACCGCAAGTACTACGAAAATCTGTTCAAGAAGTGCGGCCGCATGATGGTCAGCATGATCCATCTGCCCCAGCCGGTGATCGCCCGCGTTCACGGCGTCGCCACCGCGGCGGGCTGTCAGCTCGTCGCCAACAGCGACCTCGCGGTGGCCGCATCGGACAGCAGCTTCGGTACCTCGGGAATCAATCTCGGGCTATTCTGCATGACGCCGGGCGTGGCGCTGTCGCGCAACGTCGCCCGCAAGCGCGCCTTCGAGATGCTGTTCACCGGCGACATCGTGCCGGCCGAGCGGGCCGAGGAAATCGGCCTCGTCAGCCGGGTGGTGGCGCCAGAGACGCTCGACGAAACCATCGCCGAACTCGCGCGGTCGATCATCGGCAAATCGCAGGCCGCGGTCGCCGCGGGCAAGCGCGTCTTCTACCGCCAGATCGAGATGGGACTCGAGGCAGCCTACGACTATGCCGCCGAGGAGATGGCGCTCAACATGATGTTCCACGACGCCGGCGAAGGCATCGACGCGTTCATCGAGAAGCGCGAGCCCGTGTGGCGCCACAAGTGAGCCGGGCGGGCGGTGACGAGCGCGTCGTGAACCACGAATACTACCCCGATTCGCTGTTGCGCCGGGTGCTCGCCGAATGCCGCACCATCGCCATGGTCGGCGCCAGCGCCAACTGGGTGCGGCCCAGCAACTTCGCGATGAAGTATCTGCAAACCAAGGGCTACCGCGTCATCCCGGTCAACCCGCGCGCGGCCGGGGACGAGATCCTCGGCGAGACGGTCTACCCCGGCCTCGCCGCCATTCCCCACCCCTTCGACATGGTCGATATCTTCCGCAATTCCGGGGCGGTCGGTCCGATCGTCGACGAGGCCGTCGCGCTCGCCGCGGAAAAAGGCGTGCGCGCGGTCTGGATGCAGTTGGGCGTGCGCAACCCTGCCGCCGCCGCGCGCGCCGAGGCCGCCAGCCTCACGGTGATCATGAACCGCTGCCCCAAGATCGAGTACGGGCGGCTCTCGGGCGAGCTGAGCTGGAGCGGGGTCAACTCCCGCATCATCTCGGCCCGGCGTCCGCGGCCGATCCGGCCATGAACGAGCGGGCCGACGACGCTCCCGGCGCGCCCGACCGCGCGGCGGACGAGGACGAAGCGCGCGATTTCGGCTTCGAGACCCGCGCGATCCACGCCGGGGCGCGGCCCGACGCCGCGACCGGCGCGCGCGCCACGCCGATCTACCAGACCACCTCCTACGTCTTCGACGACGTCGACCACGCCGCCTCGCTGTTCAACCTCCAGACCTTCGGCTACATCTACTCGCGGCTGACCAACCCGACCGTCGCGGTGCTCGAAGAGCGCATCGCCAGCCTCGAGGACGGCCGCGCCGCGCTCGCCGTCGCCTCCGGCCACGCCGCCCAGTTTATCGCCTTCTACACCCTGCTGGAACCGGGCGACGAATTCGTCGCCGCGCGCAACCTCTACGGCGGCTCGATCACCCAGTTCGGTATCACCTTCAAGCGCCTCGGCTGGACCTGCCATTTCGTCGATCCGGCCGATCCCGTCAATTTCGCCGACGCCATGACGCCGCGCTGCAAGGCGATCTTCGTCGAGGGCCTCGCCAACCCCGGCGGCGTGGTGGT
Source organism: Alphaproteobacteria bacterium (assembly GCA_046758065.1). GTDB lineage: Bacteria > Pseudomonadota > Alphaproteobacteria > JAAXGF01 > JAAXGF01 > JBHHZM01. The sequence continues at coordinate 5,317 of JBHHZM010000017.1, forward strand.
CGATCTCGAACCGATCGCCGAAATCGCCCGCGCCCGCGGCGTGCCGCTGATCGTCGACAACACCCTGGCAACCCCCTATCTCTGCCGCCCGTTCGACTGGGGCGCCGACATCGTCATCCACTCGATGACCAAGTTCATCGGCGGCCACGGCAACACCATGGGCGGCGCGGTGGTCGAATCGGGCCGCTTCGACTGGGCACGCGACGGCCGCTTCCCCTCGCTGACCGCGCCCGATCCGGCGTATCACGGCCTGACCTTCGCCGAGACCTTCGGCGACTTCGGCTTCACCATGAAGGCGCGCGCCGTGGCGTTGCGCGACTTCGGGCCGACGCTCGCGCCGTTCAACGCCTTTCTGCTGCTACAGGGGGTCGAGACCCTGCCGCTGCGCATGGCGCGCCACTGCACCAACGCGCAAGCCGTCGCCGAATACCTCGAAACCCACCCCAAGGTCGCCTGGGTGTCCTACGCCGGGCTCGCATCGAGCCCCTACCGTGCGCTCGCCGAGAAATACCTGCCGCGCGGCGCCGGTTCGGTCTTCACCTTCGGGGTCGCGGGCGGCTTCGACGCCGGCGTCAGGCTGGTCGAGGGCTGCGAGCTGTTCTCCCACCTCGCCAACGTCGGCGACACCCGCAGCCTGGTCCTGCACCCGGCCTCGACCACCCACCGCCAGCTTTCGGACGAACAGCGCGCCGCCGCCGGCGCCGGCGACGACGTCATCCGGCTGTCGATCGGGCTCGAAACCGTCGACGACATCATCGCCGACCTCGACCGCGCGCTGGCGCGGGTCTAGGAGGCTGCGCGGTCGCGAAGACGTGAACGGCGAGCGGGTTGGGACCGGGTTATACTTTTCTCCGTGTCGTTTCGTTGTATCGTGAGGAGAGAAATGCGAAAGGCGACGATCATTGTGGCGTTGGCGCTGGCGGCGGGCCTCGCCGGGACGGCGGCGGCGCTGGCCGATCCGCTGCCCGGTCTCGATGGCCTCGGCATCGACATTTCGCCCACCGACGACGAACTCGACGTCGGCGAGGAGATGTGCGCCCTGCCCGGTTGAGGCGACGGCGCAACCGCGCTTCGGCCAGGGAGCGCGTTCGAAGGCCGGCGGAAATCAGCCGTTGGGGAAGGTCGCGTCGGCGGTGTCGACGAGATGCCGCGAGACCGGCGAACGCAGCACGAACTCGATCCAGGAACTGTCCTTGACCTGGAAACGCATCTTGGCGAGAAGCCGGTTCGAAGCGAACCACAGCTCGCAATTGCGGGTCCCGGAAACGACGTAGCGTTCGGTGCGCAGCGAACTGCCGCCGGCGTCGATCCAGTCGATGCCCGCGGCCTTGACGGCGAGTCCCGACTGGGCGCCGTCGAGCGGGTTCATGACGGTCTTGTGTCCCAGGAAGGCCCGGCTCCACAGGCTTTCGGGAACCACGTCGCCGGGCGCGAACAGCGGCCGGCCGCCGCCGTTGATTTCAAGCCGGCCGCCCACCGCGCGGGCGTTGACGGTCACCACTTCGCCGTTGTCGTCGGTCCGGGCGTCGAGCGCAACCAGCTTGCCGTCGCGCCATTCCTCGCGGCTCCGGTGCTCGAAGCGATAGAGCGTGAAGAATGCGGCCGTGATCGCGATGCGGGTGCGGGTCGTGACTTCGAGCACATCGCCCCGCCGCCTAAAGACGATGACGTGACGGCCGATTTCGTCGCCCTTGCGGAAGATGGAGAAGACGAGCCGGCCCTCGAAGGGCGCCGAGCCGACCGCGGGCTGAACCGCCTCGCCGGCAACCGCCGCGCGCCCCCCGAAACCCGTGGCGGCCGCGATCAGACCCAGCGACAACGCCAGGACCCGGGCAACCCGCAAGCTCGTCTTCATCCGCATCTGCCGCAACCGCCTCTCGACAACGTTTCAACGATCCCCGGATCGGGCGACCCGGTTCGTTCGGGCATGACCATTCAAGCAGCGATTTCCTAACAAACCCCTAATAGGGAAGAGCAAATTAGTGTAATTACTCAGATATTCCATAACGAACATGTCGAACCAAAACAAAAACGAAATTAGATCTTCAAAACGGAAAATTTTACGGATTTGCGTCCGCCGCGACCGGTCGAGCCGCGCCGCCGGTGGGGACCACGGCGAGGTCGTTCGTGTCCAAGATCTGCGCGTTCACCGGGGCGGTGGCGTTTGCGTGTCGGTTTACCGAATAGACGCGCTCGGTTACAATCGCCCCGATCCCCGGGGTGGCCCGGGAAAGAGGGAGTCGATGTCCGCGTGTCCCGAACGCATCGCGCGTTCGGGGAGAAGCGCCGCAGGATTGTGCGGCGCCGACGCGTTTCCGGCGCGGGCGCGCGTGCGTCTCCCGAAACAGGGAGGAATATCAATGCGAAAGTCTCAAGGGTTGCTCATCCCGTTGTTCGCGGCGGTCGTGATCGCCGCATCCGCCTTCTCCGCAACGGCGATCGCCAAGCCGCTCAAGCTCGCCTATTCCACCTGGGTCGGTTACGGCCCGTGGTTCATCGCGCAGGAAAAGGGCTACTTCAAACAGGAAGGCGTCGACGTCGAGCTGATCAATATCGAAGATCCCAAGCTCCGGTTCGCGGCGCTCGCCGCGGGACGTCTGGACGCGCTCTGCACGACCGTCGATACGCTGCTGCTCTATCTGAAGCCCGGGATCAAGTACCAGTATCTCTTTGCGATCGACGACTCCAACGGCGGCGACGGCGTCGTCGCCAACAAGGACATCAAATCGGTCGCGGACCTCAAGGGCAAGAAGGTCGCCTTCCTCGAAGGCTCGACCTCGCATTTTTACTTGAGCGTGCTGTTGCGCAAAGCGGGGCTGAGGGAAGCCGACATCGACGGCGTGAATATGACGGCGGGCGACGCCGGCAGCGCCTTCGTTGCCGGCCAGGTCGACGCCGCCGTGACGTGGGAGCCCTGGCTTACGCGCGGCAAGATGGCGCCCCAAGGCCATCTGCTGACCGACAGTTCGACGACTCCGGGCCTCATCACCGACATCGCCCTCGCGCCGGTCGACGTGATTAAGTCTCGCGCCGGCGATCTGAAGGCGCTGGCGCGCGCCTGGAACCGCGCCGTCCAGTTCGTCAAGAGCAACCCCGATGAAGCCAACGCCATCATGGCCAAAGGGGTCGGCGGGTGGCTAAAGGATCCGAAGGTGTTCGCCGAGACGCTTCAAGGGATCGTCTATTACGACGCCGCCAAGACCAAAGCCTTTTTCGGCACCTCGGACAGCCCGGGACCGATGTCGACGACGGTGCAGAACGCCATCGACATCTGGTCGGACCTCGGCAAGGTGCAGGTCCCGGTGACGCCCAAGGATTTGGTCAACTACGACTTCATCGTCGAGTGACGCCCGTGGCAATTCGGTGAAAGGTTCCCGTCTCGCGGCGTATCTCGCACCGAAGACGGAAATACCGGCGCGCGTATACCTTTCGCTCAGTGTCCTGAGCGGAATCACCGTCGTCGGTTTGTGGTGCGTTCTGGCCTATGGCGGTTTCGTGCGCGCCGACTTCCTGCCGACGCCGGATGCCGTGCTGATCGCCGCCTACCGGATGACCGGCGACGGGTCGCTGCCGCAGCACGCGTGGTCCAGCATCGTCGTCATTTACTCCGGCTTCGTCCTGGCTTCGGTTCTGGCGGTGCCGCTCGGCATCCTGATGGGCAGCTTCAAGGTCGTCGAGGCGTTGATCGAGCCGATCACGAACTTCGTCCGCTACCTGCCGGTCAGCGCCTTGATCCCGCTTCTCATCCTTTGGATCGGCATCGGCATCGAGGAGAAGATCGCGGTCATCTTCCTGGGCACGTTCTTCCAGCAGATCATCCTGATCGCCGACGTCTCGGCCCGGGTGTCGAGGGACTTGCTCGACGTGTCGTACACGCTGGGTGCGAGCCGCAGGCAAGTGTTCACGCGCGTTCTGGTCCCCGCCACCCAGCCCGGGGTGATGGATACGCTGCGCGTCACCATGGGCTGGGCCTGGACCTATCTGGTGGTGGCCGAACTGGTGGCGGCGAACAGCGGACTCGGCTACATGATTCTCAACGCCATGCGCGGGCTGTTCACCGATGTGATCTTTCTCGGCATCCTGGTGATCGGCCTTCTCGGTCTCATCACCGACCAGTTCCTGAAATTCGTGCGGCGCGCGCTGCTGCCATGGTCTGAAGGGACCTAAGCCTTGGCAAAGCTGGTGATCGACCGCGCCACGGTGCGCTTCACGACCCGGCAGGCGGGCGATGTGACGGCGCTCGCCGAGATTTCGCTCGAAATCGCCGACCGCGAGTTCTCGGTGATCGTGGGTCCTTCCGGCTGCGGCAAGTCGACCCTGTTGCGCCTCCTGGCCGGGCTGTTGGAACCGACCACAGGCCAAGTCCGGCTCGACGACGAAGCGATCACCGGGCCGTCGCGCGAGCGCGGAATGGTCTTCCAGTCGTACACCCTGTTCCCCTGGTTGAGCGTGCGCGAAAACGTCGAGTTCGGCCTCGCGCTCGGCGGCAAACCGGGCTCCGAGCGCGCCGCGGTCGCCCGCCGCTACATCGACCAGATCGGCCTCAACGGCTTCGAGGACGCCTATCCCGGTCAGCTTTCGGGCGGCATGATGCAGCGTGTCGCGCTGGCGCGGGCGCTGGCCAACGACCCCAAGGTTCTGCTGATGGACGAGCCGTTCGGCGCGCTCGACAGCCAGACGCGTTCGCTGATGCAGGAACTGCTTCTCAATATCTGGGAGAAGTTCCACAAGACGGTGCTGTTCATCACTCACGACGTCGAGGAAGCGCTGTTCCTCGGCGACCGGGTCTACGTCATGACGGCGCGGCCGGGACGGATCAAAGAGGAAATCGTCGTTCCGATCCCGCGCCCGCGCACGGTCGAGGTGCTGACGTCGCCGGAGTTCGTCGATTTGAAGCGCCGGGTGATTGCCCTGATTCGCGAAGAGGCGCTAAAGGCGGTAGCCGAAGCCCCACCGGTGAAGGACTGAGAGTCGCGGGGATCGCGCAACCTGACGTATAAACTTTCTGATTCCGGCGGATCGTCATCCCGGGTTTCCCGGTTGATGGAGGCTCTCATCGCCCTTTGCCCTTCAATTTCAGAGACGACGGCGGAGACGGGCCGCGCCGGCCGAGTGGCGACCCGGGGAGGGTCGGGATGACCGTAAAGTCGCCCCCTGCCGGCAAGTGGGAGTTCTGGATCGACCGCGGCGGCACCTTCACCGACATCGTGGCACAGACGCCCGACGGCAGGCTCGTCCCCCACAAGCTGCTTTCGGAAAACCCCGGCCGCTACGAGGACGCCGCGCTCCAGGGAATCCGCGACCTGCTCGGGTTGGCGCCGGGCGCAAAGCTTCCCACCGAAGCCGTCGAGGCGATCAAGATGGGCACCACCGTCGCCACCAACGCGCTGCTCGAACGCAAGGGCGACCGGACGGTCCTGCTGATCACCAAGGGGTTCGGCGACGCGCTGCGTATCGGCTATCAGAACCGTCCGCATCTGTTCGCGCGCCGTATCGTCCTGCCCGAATTGCTTTACGAGCGGGTCGTCGAGATCGACGAACGCTATACGGCCGAAGGCGAGGAACTCCGGCCGCTCGACATCGAAGGCGCCCGGGCGACGCTCGAGGACGCCTACGGCGCGGGCTTCCGCTCGGTGGCCATCGTGTTCCTGCACGGTTATCGCTATCACGACCACGAGGCCGCCGCGGCGGCCTGCGCCCGCGACGTCGGCTTCACGCAGGTCTCGGTCTCGCACGAGGTCAGCCCGCTGATGAAGCTCGTCGGACGCGGCGACACCACGGTCGTCGACGCCTACGTCTCGCCGATCCTCAGCCGTTACGTCGATCGGGTCGCTTCCGAACTCGGCGGCGCGCGACTGATGTTCATGCAGTCGAACGGCGGGTTGGCGGACGCCCGTTTCTTCCACGGCAAGGACAGCATCCTTTCGGGTCCGGCCGGGGGAATCGTCGGCGCGGTCCGCACCGCCCAACTCGCCGGGTTCGACAAAATCATCAGCTTCGACATGGGCGGCACCTCGACCGACGTCGCGCATTTCAACGGCGAGTACGAACGCGCCTTCGAGACCGTGGTCGCCGGGGTGCGCATGCGCGCGCCGATGATGCGGATTCATACGGTGGCGGCGGGCGGCGGCTCGATCCTGCACTTCGACGGCGCACGCTACCGGGTCGGCCCCGATTCGGCGGGCGCCGATCCGGGACCGGCAAGCTACCGCCGTGGCGGGCCGCTGACGGTGACCGACGCCAACGTCATGGTGGGAAAAATCCGGCCCGAGTTTTTCCCCAGGCTTTTCGGCCCCAATGGCGACGAAGCGCTCGACGCCGCAGGGACCGGCGCGAAGTTCGACCGCCTCGCCGCCGAAATCGAAGCGGCCACCGGGGACAAGCGCTCGCCGCAGCAGGTGGCGGAAGGCTTCCTCAGGATCGCGGTCGACAACATGGCCAACGCGATCAAGAAAATCTCGATCCAGCGTGGCCACGACGTGACCGAATACACCCTCAACTGCTTCGGCGGCGCGGGTGGTCAGCACGCCTGTCTGGTGGCCGACGCGCTCGGCATCACGCAGGTATTCGTCCACCCCTTCGCCGGCGTCCTGTCGGCCTACGGCATGGGCCTCGCCGACCTCCGGGTGATGCGCGAGCGCGCGGTCGAAGCGGTGCTGACCGACGAATTGATCGGCGAACTCGAACAGGCGGCGGATGCGCTGGAAACCGACGGTCGCGCGGAAATGCGCCGTCAGGGCGTGGCGGCGTCGCGAACGAGCGCGGTCCGCAAGCTGCTTCTGCGCTACGAAGGCACCGACTCGCCGCTGATAGTCGATCTCGCCGACCGCGCCGGCGTCGTCGCCGCGTTCGAAGCCGCCCACCACCGGCACTACGGCTTCATCGCCCCCGAAAAGAGGCACGTCGTCGAGGCGCTCACGGTCGAAGTCATCGGCGGCGCAGCCGAGATCACGGACCCCGAACGCGAGATCGAGGCGGACGACGTCCCGGCCAAGCATCTCGCAGAGGTCGCGATGTTCACGGCGGGCGCACGCCATCATACCCGGATTTACGACCGCGAGACCCTGCGTCCCGGTTGCCGAATCGACGGACCCGCCATCGTCATCGAGGCCAACGCGACGACGGTCGTCGAACCGGGGTGGGCGGCCGAGATAACGCGGCGTGACCATCTGATCCTGCACCGCATCGAGGCGCGCCCCGGCCAGGCGACCGTCGGCACCACGGTCGATCCGGTCATGCTCGAAGTGTTCAACAACCTGTTCATGTCGATCGCCGAGCAGACCGGCGTCGTGCTGCAAAACACCGCCTATTCTGTCAACATCAAGGAACGGCTCGATTTCTCCTGCGCCATCTTCGATCCCGACGGCGGTCTCGTCGCCAACGCGCCGCATATCCCGGTGCATCTCGGCTCGATGAGCGAAAGCGTCCGAACGGTGATCGGGCAGCGTCGGGGGACGATCGCGCCGGGCGACGTCTACGCCCTGAATACGCCCTACAATGGAGGGACGCATCTTCCCGACATCACGGTCATCACACCGGTCTTCGACGACGCCGGCGACGAGATCCTGTTCTACGTCGCGTCGCGCGGGCACCACGCCGAGATCGGCGGCATCACGCCGGGTTCGGTGCCGCCTGACAGCCGGCATATCGACGAGGAAGGGGTGCTCATCGACAACTTCCGGCTGGTCGCCGGAGGCCGCCTGCGCGAAGCCGAAACCGAAGCGCTCTTCACCTCGGCGCCTTATCCCACGCGCAACTTCCATCACAACCTGGCCGACCTCAAGGCCCAGATCGCCGCCAACGAAAAAGGCGTACAGGAGTTGCGCCGGATGGTCGCCCACTTCGGGCGGGAGGTGGTGCACGCCTACATGAAGCACGTCCAGGACAATGCCGAGGAATCGGTGCGTCGGGTGCTGTCGGTTCTCAAGGACGGAAGTTTCACCTACGAGATGGACTCGGGCGCCCTGATCGCCGTCTCGATCGAGGTCGACCGTAAGGCGCGCGAGGCAATCATCGATTTCACCGGCACCTCGCCGCAGCAGGACAGCAATTTCAACGCGCCGTCCGCGGTCTGCATGGCGGCGGTGCTCTATGTCTTCCGGCTCATGGTCGAGGACGATATTCCGCTCAACAGCGGCTGCCTCAAGCCCCTCAAGGTGATTATCCCGAAGGGCTCGATATTGAGCCCGACGTATCCGGCGGCGGTCGTCGCGGGCAACGTGGAAACCTCGCAGGCGATTACCGACACGCTGTTGGGGGCGCTCGGCCTGATGGGGGCGAGTCAGGGCACCATGAACAACTTCACCTTCGGCGACAACGCGGCATACCAGCACTACGAGACGATTTGCGGCGGCGCCGGCGCCGGACCCGACTTCGACGGCACCGACGCGGTGCATACCCATATGACGAATACGCGGGCGACCGACCCCGAAATCCTCGAATGGCGCTTTCCGGTGTTGCTCGAATCGTTCGCGATCCGGCGCGGCTCGGGCGGCGCGGGACGCCACCGGGGCGGCGACGGCGCCGTCCGGCGCATCCGCTTCCGCGAAGCCATGACGGCGGCGATCGTTTCGGGACACCGCCGGGTGCCGCCCTACGGCATGGCCGGCGGCGAACCCGGACGGATCGGGCGCAATTACGTGGAACGCGCCGACGGCGCGGTCGAGCAACTGTCCGGTACCGACAGGGCGGAGATGAACCCGGGCGACGTTTTCGTGATCGAGACACCGGGCGGCGGAGGCTACGGGGCGGCTGAGGCCGATGATCCATAACTCAGGCTGGGAGCGTCGCATGTCGGTCCGCATTTCGGATGCGGCGATGTCCCGATCCGTGTTGAAATTGGTTTGGCAGGCATCGCGAGTTGAAGAGGCTATGCGGCCTTGGTGATGGTTTCAATGGCGGATTTGGCTTTCGCCTTTGTCAAGTTCTCGTGGAGAGCATTTCGCAGGATCGGCAGTTGCCGATAGGCCTTGAGGCGGCGGAAGGTCTTCTGGGCTTCGAGCAGACCAGCGGCGGTCCAGCGCAGGGCCATTTCGGCGTTTCGCCAGCGCTTGACGTTGCGCTGCACGGTCCTGACGGTGCCCAGCGCGTTCTCGATGATGTTGGTGCAGGCATGACCTTCCCCCTGGATTAGGGCCACGTGGTCTGAGAGTCCTCTCTGTTGATCATAGATCGCAAGGGCAGCTGAGCGGAGCCCTTGCGTAGCTCAAGCGAAGCTGCCCGTGTTGCCAGATAGGCTGCCGACGTCTGGTAGCCGAAGACCGAGTGCGACCTGACGCAATTCCGTGCCACGAACAAAAGCGGATCCGGTGTCACGTAAGGTTGTCGTAAGCTGCGCTTGTTAATCAGCGCCGGCAGCAAGGATGACATGGGGGCAGCGATGATGAAGCAAACGTTGGAGGACGCCGCATCCTTTCCTCAAACCCGGGATCACGAAGATCCGACGGAAGCCTCGCAGGTGGCGCTGTCCGTGGTCGTTCCCGTGCGCGACGAGGCCGGGAATATCGCGCCGCTCGTCCATGAGATTTGCGAAGCGCTGGAAGGCGCTTGCGCGTTCGAGATCGTTTATGTCGACGACGGCAGCAACGACGGCACCGCCGCCGAACTTGCCGACGCCATGCGGGCGTTTCCCCGGCTGCGCGGCTTTCGACACGCGCAGGGATTGGGCCAGAGCGCGGCCTTGCGCAGCGGAATCCTTCAGGCGCAAGGAGCGCTCATCGCCACCCTCGACGGTGACGGGCAGAACGATCCGGCCGACATCCCGCGGCTTCTCGATGCGTTCCGCGCCGCCGGAGCACCGCCTGCCCTCGGCATGGTTGCAGGAGAGCGCAGCGAACGACAGGACAATGCGCTGCGCAGGCTTTCGTCCCGGATCGCCAACCGATTCCGTGGCTTTCTTCTCCACGACGGGGCGGCTGACACGGGGTGCGGGATCAAGCTGTTGCGTCGCGAGGCGTTTCTCGCCCTGCCCTATTTCGACCACATGCATCGTTTCCTGCCGGCGCTGATGCGGCGCGAAGGATACGAGATTCTGTTCGTCCCGGTCGGTCATCGCCCCCGGCTGCGGGGGCGGTCGAAATACGGCGTGTTCAATCGTCTCTGGGTCGGAATCGTGGATCTGATCGGCGTCATCTGGCTCCAGCGGCGTTGCCGGGGCGCGCATCTCATCTACGAACGTCTCGACGGGATCCCGCAGTGACCGCCGAAGCGGTCTGGGTCGCCATCGGTCTCGCCGGGCAAGGCGTTTTCGCCAGCCGTTTCCTGGTGCAATGGATTTACAGCGAACGCGTGGGGAAAAGCATCGTGCCTCTCGCGTTCTGGTATCTCAGCATCCTGGGCGGCATCACCCTGTTGACCTACGCCCTCTGGCGTCGCGATCCGGTGTTCATCGTCGGGCAAAGTTTCGGCCTGTTCATCTATTTGCGAAACCTCGTGCTGCTGAGACGACAGGCCCGTGACGGTTAAGCGAAGCACGGAGACGGCGCGCGCCAAGACGGGCGAAGCGCTGGTCATCACGCTGGCGTTCTGGGCAATCGCGACGGCCGTGAGCATCGGCCTCCGGCCCGTGCTGCCGGTGGACGAGACCCGTTACCTTAGCGTTGCATGGGAGATGTGGTGGCGGAGCGACTTCCTCGTTCCGTATCTCAACGGCGAGCCCTACCCCGACAAGCCCCCTCTCGTCTTCTGGCTCATCCACCTCGCCTGGTGGCTCACCGGCGTCAACGAAACGGCCGCCCGGCTGGTATCCGTGCTGTTCGGAGTGGGCAGCACCGGGCTTGCCGTGTGGCTGACGCGGCTGCTCTGGCCCGAGCGACCGGAAATCGCCGCTCTCAGCCCCATAATTCTGGTGTCGCTGCCGTTCTTCATGCTGTTCGGCACCCTCGTGATGTTCGACGTGCCGCTCACCTTTTTCGTCCTTCTGGGGCTGGTGGCGGTGGTGAAGACGGCCCGCGGCGGCGCGCGCTGGTGGTGGTGCCTGTTTGCCCTGGCGGCCGGCGGCGGCATCCTGACCAAGGGCCCCATCGCCCTTCTCCATCTTCTTCCGGCGCCGCTTCTGGCGCCGTTGTGGTGGCCGCGCGAGCGCCCTACGTCCTGGCGCCCTTGGTACGGGTTGGTGGCGCTCGCTTCGCTGGCGGGCGCGGCCCTGGCGCTGGCCTGGGCCTTGCCGGCCGCAGCGGCGGGCGGCGAGGATTACGCCTATGCGATCCTGTGGCGCCAAACGGCGGGCCGCATGGTGGTGTCGTTCGCGCACGCCCGGCCCTGGTGGTTCTATCCGGCGCTGCTCCCCGTCATGCTCTATCCCTGGGGCTGGACGCCGGCGCTTTGGCGTGGTCTTTCGGCGCGGCGCTTCAGGGAGACCGGCTTGGCGTTCTGCCTCGCCTGGGGCGTGCCGCCGTTTCTCGTCCTCATGGCGATCAGCGGCAAGCAGCCGCATTACCTGCTTCCCCTGCTGCCGGCTTTCGCCATCGCGGCGGCGCGGCTGCTTTCCGACACCGACATCGGCCGCAAAGCGAGCGATCTCGCGGTTCCCGCCGTAATGCCGATCGCCATGGGACTCGTCGTGATCCTGGGTCCGTCGCTGTCGCCGGCGCTTCTGGATCTGTTTCCGGAAAAACGGATCCCTTCCTGGATCGCGGACATTCCCCCGCAATGGGGAGGCGCGCTGATCGCAGGCTCGGTCCTGCTCTCCCTCGCGGCAGGCCGGACGTCGTGGCGTGCCGTTCTCGGCACCGCGGCGTATACCGTCATTATTTTCGTGACGGCGAACGCGGTCGGGAATGCCGCGGTGTTCCGAATCTACGACCTGGCGCGCATCAGCGCCTACTTGGGCGCGCATCAGGACGTTCCGATAGCCTATAATAGCCATTACACGGGCGAGTTCGGTTTCCTCGGCCGACTCAAGCGTCCCATCGTTTGGGTATACGACGGCAAGATGAAACAGTGGATGAAGGCCCATCCCGGCGGGCGTGTCATCCTGCGCTACAAGGAGACGCCGAGCTATGTTTCGAGCGCGCCCGTACTCGAACAGCAATACCGGGGCCACCGCCTCGGAATATGGGCGGTCCCGGAGGAGAGCGAATAGCGCGATCGCCGGGCCCGAGGCTGGCGATGCGGTTGCTCCTGATCGAGGATGAACGAGAGCTCGGCCGGCTGACCGCGGCGAACTTGGAACGGGCCGGTTTCAGGGTCGACCTGGTGGGGACGATGGACGAGGCCGAAACGGCGGTTCGTACCGCCCGCTACGACCTGACGATACTCGATCTCGGCCTTCCCGACGGCGACGGAATGACGTTCCTCAAGACCATGCGGGCCGGCGGCGACGTGGCGCCGATCCTCGTTCTCACCGCCCGGGATTCGATCGAGGATCGCGTCGCGGGCCTCGACGCGGGCGCCGACGACTACCTCCTCAAGCCGTTCGCGATGGCCGAGCTCCTGTCGCGTGTAAAGGCGCTTCTGCGCCGGCCGAGGCATTCACTCGGCACGTTCCTGGAGGTCGGCAACGTCGCACTCGACACCGCTGCCCGCTCGGTGGAGATCGGCGGCGTCGCGACCCTCATGCCGCGCCGCGAGCTGGCGCTGCTCGAAGCGTTGCTGCGCAACGAGAACCACGTCGTCAGCCGCGAAATCCTCGAAGACCGACTCTACGGGTTCGACGATGACGTGGGCCCGAACGCACTCGAGGTCAACGTTCACCGTCTCCGACGCCGGCTCGATCAGGCGGGGGCGAGCGTGCGGATCCACACGGTGCGCGGCATCGGATATCTGCTGGAAGCGGACAAGCCGTGAAGCCCAACCCGATTTCCATCCAGCGTCGTCTCGCCTGGCGGCTGCTGGCGATTTTCCTGGTCATGCTCGGGGTGGCCTTCGCCGGGTTTCTCTATCGGGCGACCTCCGCCGTCGATCTCATGAAAGACAGGACCCTCCAAGCCCAGGCGAGCACGATCGCGGAGCACGTCTCCGTAGGTTCCGGAGGGACGGTCCGGGTGGCGCTGCCGAAAAATCTGGAGCGGCAGTACGCCGATTCGGAAGGCGGTTATTTCTTCGCGGTATACGGCAGCCGCGACCGCATCGTAGCGACCTCGTCGCCCGATACCGCGGAACTGCTGGGTCCCTTCGTTCCGTCAGGCACCGCCTCGCGTTTTTTCCGGATCGAAACGCGAACCCGGCCCTACTTCGGCTACATCACAAGCGCACGGGGCCTGAGAATCGTCGTGGCGCAGGCCGCCGTACACAACGATGTGCTCATGGATTCGATCATGAACGAGTTCCTCGGGGCGGTCATGTGGTGGGTCGTTCCGATCGCCCTGATTGCCGTATGGATCGGCGTGATCACGATCCGCACCAGTCTCGCCCCTCTCAAAGCGCTTTCGGAAAGCGCCGCGACGATCGGCCCGGCAACGACGAGCCGGCGATTGGCCGAGGATCGGGTGCCCGTCGAAGTGCTGCCGCTGGTGCGCGCCGTCAATGTGGCGCTCGACCGGCTGGAGCAGGGATTCGAGGCGCAGCGGCGCTTTACCGCCGACGCCGCCCATCAACTCAGAACACCGCTCGCGCTGCTTCAGGCCAGAATCGACAGCATGGCGGGCGACGTCCCGATGCTGCATGAGCTCCGCCGGGACGTCGACCGCCTCCATCGGATAATCGCCCAACTTCTGCGGATCGCCCGTCTCGATTCGGTGGAACCCGATCTCTCCGCCGAACTGGAGCTCAATCGGCTGACGGCGGACACGCTGGCCGAACTCGCGCCTCTCGCTCTCGGGCAGGGGATCGAGATCGGCCTGGAACGCGAGGAAGCCGATGTCCGGATCGTCGGTAATCGGGAACTCCTGTCCGAAGCGGTGGCGAATCTGGTCGAGAATGCCATCGCGCACGCACCCCGGGGCAGTTCGATCGCCGTACGGGTAACCGCCCGGGGCACGATCGAAGTCCTCGACCGAGGACCGGGGGTGAAGGATGTCCATCGTGCGGCGATCTTCGAACGTTTCTGGCGGGCGCCCGGCAGCGCCAACGCCGGTGCGGGACTCGGACTCGCCATCGTCGCCGACATCGCCCGCATTCACGGCGGCGACGTCGCGGTCGAGGAACGGCCCGGCGGCGGCGCCGCCTTCACGCTGCGCCTGCCTGTTCTGGCAAGGGATTTACCTGACGAAAATGGGACGCCGGACGAATGAGTTTGCTGCGACGGCGACGTCGACCGGTCAGAGCTGCCAGCGACGCATGCCTTTGGGCAACTCGGCATTGCGCCACATGCCGCGCACGTCGGCGATCAGCGCTCCGGGGGCGGCGAGGCGCGAGAACGTCGCCGCGGTGAAGCCGCGATACTCGTCGTGGGCGACGGCGCCGATCACCACGTCGTAGTCGCGCGCCTTGGCGAGGCTTTGCATCAGGGTGATGCCGTAGTTCTCTGCGGCTTCTTCGGCGTCGGCCAGAGGATCGTGGACATCGACCTCGAAGCCTTGGGCCGCGAGCCCCCGGATGATGTCGAGGACCCGCGTGTTCCTGAGATCGGGTACGTTCTCCTTGAAGGTCACACCGAGAACCAGCGTTCGGCCCGCCGACACCGCGCGTGCGATCTCCTCGGCGACGAAATGACCCATCGAGTCGTTGATGCGGCGCCCGGCGAGGATGATCTCCGGCTCGTGGCCCAGCTCGCGCGCCCGGTACGCGAGGTAAAACGGGTCGACGCCGATGCAGTGCCCGCCGACCAGTCCGGGGCGGAAGTCGAAGAAGTTCCATTTGGTGGCGGCGGCGTCGACTACGTCATGCGCCGCAATGCCCAGCCGGTGGCAGATGTGCGTCACCTCGTTGATGAAGGCGATGTTGATGTCGCGCTGCGCGTTCTCGATGACCTTGGCTGCCTCGGCGGTCATGATGTCGGGCGCGACGTGAACGCCGCCCGACGTGATCGCGCCGTAGAGCGCCGCCAGCCGCTCGGTCGCCGCCTCGGTCTGTCCGGCGACGACCTTGGTGATGCGCTCGACCGTGTGCTCGCGATCGCCGGGATTGATGCGCTCGGGTGAATAGCCGAGAACGAAATCCTTGCCGCAGACCAGACCCGACGCCGCCGCGATCTCGGGGCCGCAGATGGTTTCCGTCACCCCGGGATAAACCGTGCTCTCGACCACGATCAACGCCCCCTCGCCGATTTGTTGTCCCACCGTACGCGAGGCGGCGCGCAGCGCGTTCAGGTCGGGACGGTTGTCGGCATCGACCGGCGTCGGCACGGTAATGACGAACACGTCCGAACCCGCCATCGCCGCTGCGTCGTCGGCGAGGTCGAGCGTCGAAGCCGAGAGCGTCGCGCGATCGACTTCGCCGGTGCGGTCGCGGCACTCGCGCAACTCGGCGACGCGTTGCGCATCGCGGTCATAGCCCAACACCGGGAAGTGACGCGCGAACGCCACTGCGAGCGGCAGGCCGACGTAGCCGAGTCCGACGACCGAAATGCGCGAAGATTCAGGCATGAAGTGTCTCCTGTAGCGGGCGCGACCGTTCCGTCTAGACCCTGCCCTCGCGCCCTGTCAATCGAGTGCTCCCGAAGACCCGCCGTTGCAAACCATAGGGGTTCGGTGTTAACACTCGGTTTTTATTGAACTTCCGCCGTCGAGCCCGGGGCGTTCGCAAGCGCCGGGGCCGATAGCGGGCAGCCCCGAGGCGGACGTCGCCGGTTGCGTATTCTCACCTTCACCACCCTCTACCCCAACGCGGCGCAGCCACATCATGGCGTGTTCGTCGAGAACCGCCTGCGCCATCTGGTCGCCGGTGGCGAAGTGAGCGCCCGGGTGGTCGCGCCGGTACCGTGGTTTCCCTTCCGCAGCTCCCGTTTCGGCCGCTACGCCGATTTCGCCCGTGCGCCCCGGCGCGAACGGCGCCACGGTCTCGTCGTCGACCATCCGCGCTATCCGGCGATCCCGAAGATCGGCATGAACGCGGCGCCGTTCCTGCTTTACCTCGCCACGCGCCGCGCCGCGCGGGGTCTGATCGCCGCCGGCCACGACTTCGATCTCATCGACGCCCATTACTTCTACCCCGACGGCGTTGCCGCGGCGCTGTTGGGGCGCAGCCTCGGCAAGCCCGTCACGATCACCGCGCGCGGCACCGATCTCAACCTGATCCCGCGTCATGCCCTGCCGCGACGGATGATCCGCTGGGCGGCGGACGAGGCGGCGGGACTGGTCACCGTCTGTCAGGCGCTCAAGGACCGTCTCGCCGGGCTCGGCGTCGCCGCCGAGCGCGTCACGGTCCTGCGCAACGGGGTCGATCTCGACCTTTTTCGGCCCGGCGACCGCGCGACGGCGCGCGCCGAGTTCGGCTTCGACGGGGTGACGCTGCTTTCGGTGGGAAATCTTGTTCCTCTCAAGGGCCATAATCTCGTCATCGCCGCGCTCTCATCGCTGCCCCAAGCGCGATTGTTGATCGCCGGCGGCGGACCAGATAGACCCGCGCTTGAGGCTCTTGCAATTCGCCTCGGCGTGGCCGACCGGGTACGCTTCCTCGGGCGGGTCGGACATGAGGAGCTACCCCGGATCTATGGCACCGCGGACGCGCTGGTGCTGGCGTCGAGTCGGGAAGGATGGCCCAATGTGCTGCTCGAGGCCATGGCCTGCGGCACCCCTGTGGTCGCCACCGAAGTTGGCGGCATACCCGAAGTCGTGGCCACGCCCGCCGCCGGCGTGCTGATGCCCGAGCGCAGCGCAGAAGGAGTCGCCGCCGGGGTCGAAGCGCTTTTTGCCAGCCCGCCCGAACGCGCGGCGACCCGCGCCTACGCCGAGGGCTTCGGTTGGGAAGCGACGACACAAGGCCAGATCGCGCTGTTCCGAAGCATCCTGGGCAGCCGTGAACATAAGCATTCCTGAGCGCCGCCGTCACCGCCGCCGGGCTCGGAGGTGTACCATACTGGGCTAGTCATCCGTTTGGCCTTCAGCGGTTAAAGTGAAATATTAACCATCGCTTCCGACACTCGAACCACACCACCGCTCCCGGACTCATCGCAAGAAATGAAACGTTCCGCCATACATCTGATCGCCGGTGCGCGGCCCAACTTCATGAAGATCGCGCCCCTCTATCACGCGCTCGCTCGTGAGAACTGGTGCAGGGTGAAGCCCACCGCCCCGCAACTCGGGCACGGATGAAAATCCTCTATCACCATCGCATCCGTTCCAAGGACGGACAGTTCGTCCACATCGAGGAGTTGACCGAAGCCCTGCGCGGGCTCGGCCACGAGATCGTCATGGTCGGTCCGGCGGCGGTCGAACGCGATGCCTTCGGCGCCGATGCGGGACTGGTCGGCGTGCTCAAGCGATTGCTGCACGGAGCGATCTACGAGTGCATGGAGCTCGCCTACGGGCTGTTCGCCTACCGCCGGCTGAAGGCCGCGTATCTGCGTCACTGCCCCGACTGTATCTACGAACGCTATAATCTCTTCCTGCCGGCGGGCGTGTGGCTCAAGCGCAGATACAGGCTGCCCATGCTGCTTGAGGTCAACGCGCCGCTGGTCGAGGAACGCAGCCGCTTCGGCGGCCTGACGCTCGCCCGCCTGGCCCGCTGGAGCGAGCGTTTCGCGTGGCGGGGCGCCGATTTCGTGCTGCCGGTCAGCGGCATGCTGGCCGAGCGCGTGCGCGATGCCGGCGTCCCCGACGAGCGCATCGTCGTCATTCGCAACGGCATCGACCCGGAACGGTTCGACGCGGTCGCGGCAAGCGACGAGACGCGACGCCGCCTGGGCCTCGACGGCCGGCTTATCCTCGGTTTCACCGGTTTCGTGCGGTCGTGGCACGGCCTCAACCAGGTGATCGACGTGATCGCCGAAGACGCGGGCCGGCGCGATCTGCACCTGCTCGTGGTGGGCGATGGCCCGGCCCGGGCCGAGCTCGAATCCTACGCACGCGAACGCGGCGTCGGCAGCCGCCTCACGGTCACGGGCATCGTCCAGCGCGGCGCGGTGGCGGACTATGTCTCGGCGTTCGACGTGGGTCTGCAACCCGATGTCGTACCCTATGCCTCGCCGCTGAAACTGATCGAGTACATGGCGCTGGGGCGCGCCATCGTCGCTCCGGCCAGAGCCAACATCCGCGAACTCCTCACCGATGGTGAAAATGCCGTGCTGTTCGACCCGAAGGCTCCGGGATCACTGCAACGGGCGGTCGAGCGCATTTGCGCCGACGCGTCGTTGCGCCGACGCCTCGGCGACGCCGCACGCCTCGAAATCGAGAAACAGGGTCTTACCTGGCGATGCAATGCGCAAAGAGTCGAAGACCTGTTCCTCCGCCTCGGGGTCGGCTCCGCCGGCTGACGCGGAGGTCGGGCAAGGTCGCAAACTTCAACCGGCGCCACCTACAAGGAGAAATGCCGTGTGGCTGATTCCTGGCTCTCTCAAGACCCTGCTGTTTCCGCCGGCCAATCTGTTCCTCGTGGTCGCCCTCGGCTGGCTTCTGGGCCGGCGCTGGCCGCGGCTGGGCGGTACGCTGGTCAAGGCGGCGCTAATCGTGCTGTTCCTGTTGAGCCTGCCGGCGGTCGCCGGAACATTGCTCCGCGCCGTTGAATCGGTACCGCCGCTCGAACCCGGGAATTTCGTCGACGAGGCCCGCGCGATCGTCGTGCTCAGCGCCGGCATCTACCGCGACGCGCCCGAATACGGCGGCGACACCGTCGACCCGGTCACGCTCGAGCGCCTGCGCTACGGCGCCTGGCTGCATCGCGCCACCGGCCTCCCGCTGCTGGTGACCGGGGGGCAGATCAAGCCGGGCGATACGCCACTCGCCCGGGTCATGGCTGCGACCCTTCGCAACGAGTTCGGGGTGCCGGTCCGCTGGGTCGAGCCCGAGGCGCGCAACACGTTCGACAACGCCGAACGGAGCGCCTCGATGCTCCGCCGCGCGGAGGGGATCGACAAGGTCTATCTGGTGACGAGCGCCGCGCACATGCGTCGCGCCCTCGCCGCCTTCGCGGCCGTCGGCCTCAACGCGGTGCCCGCGCCCACCAACTTCGCGTCGCCGATCGCCCCCGAGTTCAGCGATTTCATACCCTCGGCAGAGGCGCTTCGCGATTGCACGACCGCGTTCTACGAAGCACTCGGCCTCGTCTGGTACCGCCTCGCTTATCTCTGAGAATCCTCCCCAATCGGGGTTTGCGGCGTCAAGCTTTCAGGCCGGGAAAAAGCCGATCAGTTCGTCTGCCGTTTCGCCGGGCGCTTCCTCGGGCAGGTAATGACCGCAGCCGAGCGCCCGACCGGACACGTCCCGGGCGCGCTCGCGCCAGCAGGCGAGCACATCGTACAGCCGGTGCATCGCTCCCTGTTCCCCCCAGAGTACCAGCAGCGGACAAGCGAG
This sequence comes from Alphaproteobacteria bacterium, assembly GCA_046758065.1. Lineage (GTDB taxonomy): Bacteria > Pseudomonadota > Alphaproteobacteria > JAAXGF01 > JAAXGF01 > JBHHZM01. The sequence continues at coordinate 24,645 of JBHHZM010000017.1, forward strand.
CTTGCGGTCGAGGTCGCTGCGGTCGTGTTCGAGATCGACCGACGCCGCCGCGCGATAGTCCTCGCAGCTCGCGTGGATCGTCGCCGGATCCGAGAAACAACGCAGATATTCACGCATCGCCGCGGGAGAAAACGCGGTCGCGGCAGCGCCCCATCGGGCGAACAGCCGACGCAGGTAGTATTCGGGGTCGGCGCCGATCAACCGTTCGGGCAGGTCGAAGGGCTGGATCAGGAAGAACCAGTGCCAATACGCGGTCGCCAGCGCCCGGTCGGCCGTGGCATAGAGCTTGTAGGTCGGCACGATATCGAGCACCGCGAGCCGCGTCACCGTATCGGCATGGTCGAGCGCCATGCGGTGAGCGACGCGTCCGCCGCGGTCGTGGCCGGCGACGAAGAAGCGCTCGAAGCCGAGTGCGCGCATTACCGCGACCTGATCGGCGGCCATCGCGCGCTTCGAATAGCCGGCGTGGTCGTCGCCCGCGGGCGGCTTGCCGCTGTCGCCATAGCCGCGCAGATCGCTCGCCACCACGGTAAAACGCTCGGCGAGACGCGGCGCGACCTTGTGCCATAGGACATGGGTCTGCGGATAGCCGTGCAGCAGCAGGAGCGGCGGGCCCGAGCCGCCGATCATCAGGTTGATGCCGACGCCTGCGGCATCGATTCGCCGTCTTTCAAAACCGAAAAACATTGCAAGCTGTCCCTGCCCACGACATATCTGATTTACAGTAGCAAGGATTCCGATTTCGCAACAACGCGACGCGTCGCTTATGCCGTCCCCGGTTCGCCTTTGCGCGCTCGCCACGGCCGTACCGCCCCATCGGCTGGACCAGAATGCGGTCATGGCCTGGGCGTCGCAACAGTTCGACGGCGCCTTCGGCGACCTCGACCGCCTGCTCGGCGTGTTCGAAAACGCCGCGATCGGAACGCGCTATTCCTGCGTGCCGATCGAATGGTACAGCCGCGATCACGGGCTCGGCGAACGCAACCGGCTCTATCTCGACAACGCCGTGGCGCTGCTCGAATCGGCCGCCGTCACCGCGCTTGCGAGGGGCGGACTCACGGCCTCCGACATCGACGTCATCGTCAGCGTCTCGACCACCGGGATCGCGACGCCGAGCCTCGACGCCTTGTTGATGGAACGCCTGCCCTTCCGCCGCGACGTGCAGCGTCTGCCGGTCTTCGGGCTGGGCTGCGCCGGTGGGGTGCTGGGGCTGGCGCGCGCCGCCGCGCTGGCGCGCGCGACCCCTGGCGCCAAGGTGCTGTTTCTGGTCGTCGAACTCTGCGCGCTGACCTTCCGCGCCGCCGATCGCACCAAGAGCAACCTGATCGCGGTCGCGCTGTTCGGCGACGGCGCCGCGGCGGGCGTGCTGGGACGCGATCTCGATGGTCCAGCAGTGACGGCCTGGGGCGAGCATACCTGGTCGCATTCGCTCGACGTCATGGGCTGGAACATCGCCGACGACGGATTCGGCGTCCTGTTCTCGCGCGACATCCCCCATCTCGTGCGCCGGCGCATGCGCGCCGCCGCGGAAAGCTTTCTTTCCCGTCACGACCTCGCCCTCGACGACATCGACAGCTTCGTCTGCCATCCGGGCGGCGCCAAAGTGGTCGACGCGCTAGAAGAAGCTTACGGCCTGCCGTGCGGCGGACTCGTTCATAGCCGCGCAGTGTTGCGCGAGTACGGCAACATGTCGGCGGCGACGGTGATGTTCGTACTCGATCGCGTGCTCGGCGCGGGGCGGCGACGCCATCTCGTTTCGTCGCTCGGCCCCGGATTCACAGCCGCCTTCCTCGTCCTGGAAGAGGCGTGAGCGCGCTCTACGCGATCGTCGCCTACATCATCCTCGTGCGCCTGGCCGAGCTCATCCTCGCCGCGCGCAACACGCGCCGGCTCAAGGCGCGCGGGGCGGTCGAGACAGGCGCGCGGCACTATCCCCTGTTCGTCGCCCTGCATGCCGGTTGGCTGGTCGCGATGCTGCTCGCCATACCGCCACAAACGCCAGCCGGCGTGTCGCTGGTTGGCGTGTTCGCCGCGCTTCAGGTGGTGCGTCTCTGGGTGATCCTGTCGCTCGGCGAGCGCTGGACGACTCGCGTCGTCGTGTTGCCCGGCACGCCCCTGGTGAAACGCGGCCCCTACCGTTTCCTGCGCCACCCCAACTATGCCGTGGTCGCCGGGGAGATCGCCGTCGTACCGCTGATCTTCGGCGCCTGGGAGATCGCGCTTCTGTTTTCGGCGCTCAATCTCGTACTGCTGCGCCACCGCATCCGGGTCGAGAACGCGGCGCTTGGACGCGGCGGCTGAGACACCTCAGACGAAAACCTCACGTCTGTTCGCGAACAGGCGCCGCACCATCGGGACGAAAGTTTCGACCGGTAGGGTGTCGTAGTCGGGATCGAACGAGCATTGGTCCCAACGTTCGCAGAACGCGGCGGTCGCTTCGTACATCGGGTGATCGCGCAATCGGTCGCGCGCGTTCCGGTCGAGGTCGTGGTGGTGGAAGTAGTAGTATCCCTGGAAGACGCCGTGATGTTGGACGATCCAGAAAGTGTTCTCCGACACGTAGGGCCTGAGGATCGCCGCGGCGAACGCCGAATGGTTGTGCGGGGCGTGCAGATCGCCGATGTCGTGGAGCAGCGCGGCGCAGACCATTTCGTCGTCGGCGCCATCGCGCAACGCGCGGGTCGCGGTTTGCAGCGAATGGCCGTAGCGGTCGACGCGATAGCCGTCGTTATGGCCCCTGAGCGCTTCGAGCAGCGCGAGAACGTTGTCCGCGACCGGCACGGGATGGGCCGCGGCGTTCGCGGCGAGCATTTGATACTCCTCCCTGGTCCCCTCGGCCATGCGGGTGAAGCTCACCGTCCGCTCGAGCATCCCGTTTCTCCCCGGCTGTAATGGACACGCCGCCGATCGGCGCCGACACGACGGGCTCGTATCAAACCGCCGTCGGGCGCAGGCTATTGCAACGCGCGCCCGCGCGCTATGTTGACACGCAGGCGGGCGATGGAAAAAGGAGAAAACCATGGGTGTGTTGGTCAACGGCGAGTGGCGGGTCGGCGGCTTTACGACCGATGAAAAGGGCGCTTTCAAGCGCGCCGAAACGTCGTTCCGCGACTGGGTGACGGCCGACGGCTCGTCCGGCTTCGAGGCCGAGCCCGGGCGCTATCACCTCTATGTCTCGCTCGCCTGTCCCTGGGCGCACCGCACGCTCATCTTTCGCAAGCTCAAGCGGCTCGAAGACGCGATCTCGCTCTCGGTCGTCGATCACTTCATGGGCGACGACGGCTGGGAATTCACCGACAACCCCGGCTGCATTCCCGATCATGTCAACGGCGCGCGCTATCTGCGCGACGTCTATCTCAAGGCCAAGCCCGACTATACCGGCCGGGTCTCGGTGCCGGTGCTGTGGGACAAGAAAACCGGCGCCATCGTCAACAACGAATCGAGCGAGATCATCCGCATGTTCAACAGCGCGTTCGACGCCTTCGCCGACGCCGCGCTCGACTTCTATCCCGAAGCGCTGCGCGCCGAGATCGACGCGATCAACGCGCCGATTTACGAGAACGTCAACAACGGCGTCTATCGGGCGGGCTTCGCCACCCGGCAAGCGCCCTACGAAGACGCCGTGACGACGCTGTTCGCCACCCTGGACGGGCTGGAAGAACGGCTGTCGCACCAGCGTTATTTATGCGGCCAGCGTCTCACCGAGGCCGACTGGCGCCTGTTCACGACGCTGGTGCGCTTCGATCCGGTCTATCACGGCCACTTCAAGTGCAACCTGAGACGCCTCGTCGACTACCCCAACCTGTGGGCCTATGCCCGCGAGCTCTATCAGACGCCGGGAGTGGCCGACACGGTGAACCTCGACCACATCAAGCGCCATTACTACGAGAGCCACGCGAGCGTGAACCCGACGCGTATCGTGCCCGTGGGCCCCGTGATCGACTTCACTGCCCCCCACGACCGCGACCGTTTCCACAAGGCGGCGTAAGTTCCCCTACCCCACCGAGAGCGCGAGGATGCGGCTGATCTGGCAGAGCGGACGGCCGGTCTCGGCGGCCCAGGCGTTGAACGCCGCCTGCACCGCGGCGCGTTCGTCCCTGGTGGTCGGTTTCTTCCCGACCACGCCGGCGTCGGTCAGCGCCTTGATCACGTCTCCCGTGAGCAGGAAGGTGTCCTTGCCCGCCATGCGCAGGAAATAGGGCCCCGAGTTGCCGCCCATCTGCTTGAAGCGCCGGCCCATGTCGCGCCACAGGCCCATGATGTCCTCGCCCGGCCAGCCGGCGAGCCAGGCGCCGAATCCGCCGTTCCGCCCGGACACCTCGATCAGCGCCGCGGCGTTGTCGCGCGTCGCCTTGATCTTGCCCCAGTGGCGGATGATGCGGCGCTCGTTCATCAGCCGTTCGAGGTCCTCGTCGCTCATCAGCCGCACGCGGTGAGGATCGAACCCGTGGAACACGTCCTCGAAGGCGGGCCATTTGGCGTCGACCAGGGCATGCCGCAGGCCGGCGCGAAAGACGCGCAGCGACATGAGCGAAAGATAGCGGTCGTCGGAAACGGCGCGAAGCTCGGCGGCGGACGTTGCCGCCGGAAGCAAGTCTTCGAGCACTTTCGCACCGCCCGCACGCCTCGCGGCGCGTTCGAGAATATCGGAGAACCTGACCATGGGACGCGATCGTATCGCCGCGCCATGACGCGGACAAGCAGGGCGCTACTTGAGCACCTTCATGGCGAAGCCCTGTTCGCCGCAGGACAATAGTCGGGTCTTGCGGTTAAGCTCGGTTTCGAGCATTACCTCACGCCCCCAGAGCCGATGGAGATGGCCGAGCGTCTTCTCGGCGGCCTCGAGCAGGAGGTCGCGGCCGTCATGCTCGTGCTTGAGGTACAACGCACGCTTGCCGTCGTGATCGGCGTCGTGGATGCGGATCACCGGCATGCCGCCCATACCGACGTTCGACAGCAGCGTTTCCTTGACCGCGCGCCAGTTGTCTTCGTCGGCGACCTTGGTGACCACGAGTTCGTCGCCGTAAGGCTCGTACTGGAAGAGGTCCATATCGCGGATCAGATCCTCGGTGAGAAAACGTCGCAGGAAGGAGACGTCGCGGTCGACCTCGCGGACCTCGAACAGCAGGCTGCGGTCGCCCTTCTCGCGCCTGCCGTCGATCTCGGCCTCCTCCGGGGTTGGATCGTCGCAGCGCCGGACGAGATCGTTCCAGATACGAAAGCCGAGGTGATAGGGGTTGAGTTCGCCGGGGGTGGGCCGCACCACCTGGTTGTGCCGGACCAGGAACTCGACGTGCAGTTCCGGGGGCAGATCGAGGCTGTTCATGATCTCGTGGTGCCAGAACGTCGCCCAGCCCTCGTTCATGATCTTGGTCTCGATCTGGGGAATGAAGTACTGGGCTTCCTCGTGGACGATGGTGAGCAGGTCCTTTTCCCACTCGGCGAAGCGCGGATTGTGGTCGCGGATGAAGAGAAGCACGTCCTCTTCGGGCTCGAGCGGCACCTTGTGCACGTCGGGCTCGACATGCTCCTGCGGCTTGTGAATGTTTCGGTAGGGATCGGGCGAGGGTTGCGAGGCGGCGATGCTGCGCTCGCGCTGTTCCTCCGGCTCGATCTTGCGAATCGCCAGGTTTCGCCGGCACTGCATCGACAACGCATGCGCCGCGTCGAGCACCTTCTCGACCTTCTCGAGGCCGATCGACGGATCCTCGACGTAGGCGCGCACGCGATCGGCGCGCGCCTTGAAGCTGGTGACGACGCTCTCGGGCCGGCTGTAACGGAAGGTGAAGTTGTTGCGGAAGAAGTCGTTGTGGCCGTAGACGTGGGCGATGGTAAGAATTTGCAGGCACAGCGAGTTCTCGCGCATCAGGTAAGCGAGGCTCGGGTTCGCGTTGATCACCATCTCGTAGGGCAGGCCGCTGACGCCGTAATCGTAGAGCGTCTTCAATTTCTCGTACGACTTGCCGTAGGACCAATGCGGATAGTGCGACGGCATGCCCGAATAGGCCATGTAGCCGAGCATCTCGCAGTGATCGCAGATTTCGAACTCCTGCGGGAAACAGGAAAGGCCGAACGCGTCGACCTTCTCGCGGATTTTCTCGTCCCAGCGGGCAAGATCGTCGAGGTCGTATGCCGCTCCCACCGCCTCGTCTCCGGTCGTCAGCGTGCTCGGGGTCATACCGCCCCCCTGTCCTTGGCAAGAAACGACTTGAAGCTCGGCCAGATGTCCTCTTTGCGCTCGATCGACACCGCCTGAAAATTCCCGGCTTTGAGGTCCTCGAAGCGATCGAGCATGGTGCTTTCGGAAAAGCGCAGGCCCAGCGGCTTGATCTCGCCGTAGCCGAACAGGTTGCAGACGTCGCACAACCCGCGCGCCGCCTTGATCGCCGCTTCCATGTCGGAATCGAAGTTGTCGCCGTCCGAGCAGTGGAAGGCGTAGAGGTTCCAGAGCGAGGGGTGATAGCGCTCGTTGATGATTTCGAGCGCCTTGTCGTATCCCGACGAAATCAGGGTGCCGCCCGACTCGCCCTTGTGGAAGAATTCCTCTTCCGTGACCTCACGGGCCTGGCTGTGATGGGCGACGAAAACCAGTTCGACGGTCTGGTACTTGGTGCGGACGAACTGGTAGAGCAGGAAGAAGAAGCTGCGCGCCAGATACTTCTTCATGGTGTCCATCGAACCCGACGTATCCATGATGCAGATCACCACGGCGTTCGATTCGGACTGCTCGTCGGGGTCGATGCGGCGGTAGCGCAGATCGTCCTTGTGGTAAGGAAAACGCCGTTGTTCGACGAGCGCATTTTGACGGTGATGAGTGGCGCGCTTGCGGCGCAGGCGCGAACGCGCGGTGCGCTTCTTGTCGAGATGCGCGCGAATGCCGACGCGGCGGTAGCCCTTGCGCTTCGAGCCCTTGTCGATGAAGGTCTCGCGCAGCGCCTTGCGCTCGAGGTCGGGAAGCTCGAGATCCTCGAACATGATGTCGATCAGTTCCTCGAGGGTGATGTCGGTCTCGTAGTAATCGATCCCCGGCCGATCGCCGGCGTTGCCCGCACCTTCGCCCTGTCCTTGCGCCTTGCCGATGATCTGGCCCGGCTGGGCATCGCCGTCGCCCTGGCCGACGCCCGGCGTGTTCTGTCCGAACACGAAGCGGAACTCCTTGACGCCGCGGATGGGGACCTTGATGACCTTGTCGCGGCTCTGCCCGATGATCGATTCTTCGGCGATCAGATCGGCGATGTTCTCGCGCACCATCTCGCGCACTTTCTGGCGGTGGCGCAGACGGTCGCCGGCGCTGCGGTCGGAGCGCAACCCCTCCGACGTCGAGTAGGGACGGAATACCGTCGCCATCACGTCACCACGTAAGCCTCCGGCGCGCGCCGATACCTACAATGAGCGATCGTTCGGCCCGCGCTGATCCCCCGGCGGGTGAAATGTCGACCTGGCGGCGCGGTGCTCATGGTCGGTTACCTCCGGCGGGAGGCTCACTCCCCGACACCGTTGGAGATCGGGGGGGAGACCGTAGCGGAACGCGCGGGTGCAACCCGTCAGTCCTTCCACAGGTTGTTGGCGGCGTATTTGAGCACGACATCCGCCGAGTACTCCGAATAGCCGTTCTCAAGGAGATTCTTGAGCAGAGCATCGTACTTGTCCTTCTGCTCCTCGTCGCGCGTCCGCGCCTTGGTGATGATGCGGCTGATGTCGCGCACCGAGCTTGTCAATTTCTTCTCGATCGCCTCCTTGAGCGGCTCGTAGCTCGCGTAAGTGGTGGTTTCCCCGCGCCGCCCGCGCGACCAGAGATAGGCGATCACCTCCTGGCGGAAGCCGTCGGCGGCAGTGCCGATGATGGCGATCTGCTCCTCGATCGACTTCAGGAAAGCTTCGTCGGGTTGCAGGTCCTCGCGGGTATTGTGATCCTTTACCGTGCTCTTGTTGACGTAAGCCTCGGCGTGGTCGAGGTAATTCTGGAACAGCGTTTCGGCCTGCTCCTCGTAGGCGTAAACAAAGGCGCGCGTGATTTCCTTCTCGAGAAATTCGAGATAGGCCTTGTGGATCGTGTCCTGGAGGAATTCGAGGTAGCGCTTGCGCGTATCGTCGGGAAAATCGGCCTCGCGCACCATGTTGATCAACGCCTCGCGGGTGTGAATCGGCGTGATGCCCTCGGCGCTCTCCGATAGCGCGTTGTCGAGCGCTTTCATGATGAAGCGCGTCGAGATGCCGGACATGCCCTCGTTGTTCGCGTCCTGGCGAAGTTCGACCAGGTCGATTTTCTTGGCGCGGCCCTTCTCGACAACCTCCTCGCCGTTATACAGGCGCAGCTTGGTCATCAGGTCGCACTTAGGCGTCGGTTCGAGCCGCGAGAGAATGGCGAACATCGCCGCGATTTCGAGAGTGTGCGGCGCGACGTGGCTGCGGAAGCCCGATTTTTGCAGGATCTTCTCGTAGATTTTGACCTCGTCATCGAGGCGCAGGTTGTAAGGCACGCGCACCATGACGATGCGATCGAGGATCGCTTCGTTGGTGTGATCCGAGCGAAACTTCTGCCATTCGGCCTCGTTCGAGTGCGCGACGATCATCGTGTCGACGTAGACCGTGCCGTGCCGGCCCGGCGCCGGAACGAATTTCTCCTGCGTCGCGGTCAGCATGGCGTGCAGGTATTCGGTCTCGTTCTTGAACACCTCGATGAACTCGACCATGCCGCGGTTGCCGGCGTTGAACGCGCCGTTGAGGTCAAGCACTCGTGGATCGCCCTCGGAGTACAGGTCGAGCTTGGAGATATCCTCCGATCCGACCAGCACCGACGTGTCCTGGTTGTTGGGGTCGACCGGCGGCACCACGGCGATGCCGCGGCGGGCGCGCTTCGAGAAGGTAACCGTCGTGACCGGAGCCTCCTCGTACTTGCCGCCATATTCGTTGATAAGACGGAAGCGGCATACCGGGCACAGGTCGCCTTCGATGCGCACGTCGAGCATCTTCTCGAATTCCTTGCGCAAATGCCGGGGAACCAAGTGCAGGGGCTCTTCCTGAATGGGACAGCCCTCGATCGCGTAGATCGGATCGGCCTCCTCGAGGCCGCGCTGCAGCCGCTCGACCAGCGAACTCTTGCCGGCACCGACGGGACCCATGAGGTAAAGAACCTGGCGGCTTTCCTCGCCCTGTAGCGCGGCGGCGTGAAAATAGCGCGCAATCTGGGCCAACGGGCGCTCGATGCCGAAAAACTCATCCTTGAAGAAGTTATAGATCTTGGGCGGTTCGCCGCCGAAAACGCGCTTCATGCGGCGATCTTCCGCCGGATCGGAGCATCCCGCCGTCTCGATAACGTCGTAGAGGCGAGCGTGAGCGAGCCTGGCAAGGCTCGGGTTCTTCTTGACCTTCTCGAGATATCCGAGAAAAGAACCGCGCCATGCCTTACCGTTGCTCGCGGCGCGATCCTTTTTGATCAGCTTTGCGAACGGGCTTTTCTCGGCTGCTTCCATAACCACACCTCACGTTTGCGAGTCGGTTTCAGCCCCGTCCGAACACCTCACCCCACCTGTTTATTTATGATCCCAATAGGTGATCTGGCCTTCTTGTCCCGTACGGTCAAGCCCTACGAGACACATACTACGTTTGGCTGGAGCCGCACGCTACATGATCGCCCGGAACCCATAACGCTTGGTTAACAGTGCGTTTGAATTTTCCGTGATTGCGCTGTTACTGTTCGCATCGCGCCCGCGAGGCACGCGCGGACTATACGTTGGCACGTACGGGACGGCCCTCTTGGCAGCGATGGTTACCGCCACCCTTCGCGCTCAATCGGCGAGGGCGTTGACCTTGGCCGCCATGATAAAATCGTTTTCGTGCAGGCCCTTGATCTTGTGCGTGTAAAACACGACGTGGCAGTAGCCCCAGCCGAAGCTGATATCCGG
>JBHHZM010000018.1:0-33532 GCA_046758065.1 Alphaproteobacteria bacterium
GCATCGCGCCGCGCGCGCCTCCTGGCGGATCGCCGCGCCGCCCGGGAAACAGAATCGATCCGATCTCATCACATCTCGCTCTGGTTGTTCGGCTCCTTGGCGTTACGGCGGAAGCGGGCCCTGAGCTTGGGCACCAGGCTTTCGAGGCCGTTGGGCAGGAACATGACCGAGGCGATCAGGATCAGGCCGTAGAACAACGGCCGCAACTGGTCGAAGCCGAGCGCGCGCAGCGCCACGTCGTTGATCACGGTGAGCACGACGACGCCGAGGATGGGTCCGTAGATCGTCGCCGTGCCGCCGACGATAGCCCAGGTCAGCACGAAGACCATTGCCTCGACGTTGAAGTGGTTCGGGCTCACGGTGCCGACGTAATGAGCGTAGAGCGCGCCGGCCAGCCCGGCAAAGAACGACGCGACGACGAAAGCCTGGGTCCGATAGCGCCAGGCGTTCACGCCGACGGATTCGGCCAGCTTGTCCTGCCAATGGATCGCGTGGAAGGTGAGGCCGATGGGCGATCGCTCCAGGCGGTACATGACCCACAGCGAGACCGACACGATGATGAGGCAGAGGTAATAGTAGTTCACCGGTTCAAAAAAATCGATCTTGATGGCACCGAGGTCGATGTCCGGAAACCCCTCGATCCGCTTCAGGCCCTTGGGTCCGCCGAACGGATCGCGAAACCGCTTCCACATCAGGCGGATGATTTCGCCGGCCGCGAACGACCCGATCAGGAAGTAGAACCCCTTCATGCGGAACAACGGGAAACTCAGGATCCACGCCGTGGCCGCGGCGATCGTCGCGCCGAGCAGCATGGAGACCGGCACCGGAATGCCGAGGCGCTTGACCAGCAGCGCGCTGCCGTAGCCCCCGACCCCCATGATCACCACGTGGGCCAGCGACCACTCGCCGGTCAGGGTCAGCAGGCGGTAGCTCACCACCAGAAGGACATTGATGACGAGAAAGACCAGTATTTCCTTTTGCGAATAGCTCAGGACGTGGGGCAGCGCGACCAACCCGACGTATAGCAGGATGAACCACACCGCGATCCTCAGCCGGCTATGCGCCCCGCCGGCAGGGTCTTTGGCGAAAGCGGTCACGGTCAGGCGGTCTCGCGACGGGTCGGTGCGCGGTCGCCGGCTCTAGGCACGTTCCCTGGTTCCCAGCAGACCGGTCGGGCGAACGATCAGGACGAGCAGCATGAGGCCGAGCCCGACGATGTCGGCGATGACGCCGTCGAAGAACGTCGTCACGAAGGTGTGGACGAAGGCATAGATGACGGCCGCCAGCACGGCGCCCTCGAGGCTGCCGATGCCGCCGACGATGATGATGATGAACGCGGTCACGATGACCGAATGGCCCATGTAGGGATGAATCCTGACCAGCGGCGCGGTCAGCGCGCCGGCCACCCCGGCCAGCCCTGCGCCGATGAACATCGCGAGCCGGGAGGTGCGGTCGATCGAGATGCCCTGCAACGCGGCGGCCTCGGGATCCTGTGCGCAGGCCCGGAGCGCCCAGCCGAAGCGCGTCTTGCGGAGGAACAGCCAAAGCGCAGCGAGCAGTATCACGGTGGCGACGATGACATAGAGACGCGCCAACGGAAGCACGACCCCCTCGGCGCCGACGTCGTGAAAGATCATCCGGGTCGCCGGCGGAATGTGCTCCATTCGCACCCCGAACCCGACCACGGCAAGGGCCTGCAGGACCAACAGGAAACCGATCGACAGAACCAGACCCCCCAGCGGGTTGTCTCGCATCGGCCGGAACAATGCGCGCTCCATTGCGATGCCGACGATGCCGACGAAGACCAGACCCGCCGCGACCGCCAGGAAGAACGGCATTTCCAGGTCCCCGTAGACCGCCACCACAGTGTAGGCGCCGACCATGTAAAGCTCGCCGTGGGCGAAGTTGATGATGCCCATGACGCCGAAGATCAGGACCAGCCCCACCGCGACGAGCGCCATGAAACTTGCCGCGTAAAGCGCGTTGAAGCAGGTCTGAATCAGGAGTTCGAGCATCGGCCGCGGACGCAATGGTTCGCCATGATCGGTCGCCGTAGGAGTCTTCTTGGCGGGAGCGACCGGGACGCCGTCGCGCGCCGTCCCGGCCGGACCCTTGGGCGTTCGTCAGCCGCGTTGATAGTACATCTGGCCCAGCTTATCCATGTGCTTGACCAGAAGATTCTGATGTTTGGCCATCCATTCCGGAATGCTCCTGAATTCCTTGATGACCGCCTTGCCGTTCTCGATGGCGACGACCGGCCAGTTGCCGACCAGGGCGTTGTCGATCCCGAACAACTCGGTCCCCCACCACCTGGCGTCTCCGTACGCGTGCTTGCCCGTGCCGCCGGCCTTCATGGCCTTGAGAACGGGGCCGGGCTCGACGCTGCCGGCCCTCTGCGCAGCGTCCGTCCAGAGGTCCATGATCGAGGCGTACTCCCACGACACCGCCCCCCACTCGTTCTCGCCGTAGCGCTTCGCATACTCGGCGTAAAAGTCGTTCGGGCGGCGGAAATTGACCCGCGGATCGTTGAGCGCCGGATCGTCGAAGTCGGGGAACTGGAAGATGAACCCTTCCAAGAACTCCTTCGACGTCTTCTCGATCATCTTCGGATAGAAGTCGGCCGTGCACGAGATGATCTGGCCTTTGAAGCCTTGCTGAAAGAGCTGCTCGGTGATCGGGTGCACGTAGTCGGCGTAGCAGGTGTCGAGGCTGATGATGTCCGGGTTCTTGGACAACATCTTGGTGACGACCGGCGCGAAGTCCGTGGTCGCCGGGTCGAACAGCAGAGGATCGTCCAGCATCTTGATCCCGGCCGCCTCGAACGCCGCCAGGTAGGTCGCCACCGACGGAAGCCCGAGCGCGTCGTCCTGTGCGCAGATCACCGCCGTCTTCAGGTTGGGCTTGTGTTCGGCCAGCCATTCGACGCCGGTCACGTTGTAGACCGGGTGCACCTCGCACGGCGCGATCAGCGTCTTGGTGTCGGGCGTCAGGTCAGACGGCAGCAGGGTCGAAAACATCATGCCCTCGCGCTCTGCGATCTTCTGGACGCCCGGCCAGGTATCGCCGCCGAGCATCATGATGAACTTGACGCCGTCTTCCTTGATCAGCTTGGTCGCCCCGGTGCGCGCCTTGGCAGGGTCGTACTCGTTGTCGTAGGACACGAACTCGACCTTGTACGTATCGCCGCCGATCTTGATGCCGCCGGCGTCGTTGATCCAGTCGGCCCAGATCAGGCACCCGTCGAGGCCCGGCTTGCCCCACGCCGCGACGTCGCCGGTCAACGGCGCCAGGAAGCCGATCTTGACAACCTTGTCGGCCGCAAACGACACCTTCGGCATGAACGTAGCCGTCGCCGCGAATGCCGTGGTCGCGGCGACCGACGACTTCAGCATGGTTCGGCGATCAATCCGATGGTCCAGTAGTTTCCCATTCATGGCGTTGTCTCCTTCGATTATGTCTTTTTGCGATGGCGCTCGTGCCGTCGGAAACCGGATCAAAGCCCGTTTCGGGTGTGGTGCTGGTTTGACCGCGCTCCGACGTTTCGCCCCTCGACCCGATGCTGTCGTTGCTTAATTCCTTCCTGTCACCTCCCCTACGGCGACCGTGTCACCTCTCCTACGACGACGTGCGTCCAGTCCTCACGCTTCACTCGTTGATTCGGGCCCCTCACCACATTCCACCACATACGATCGATTTCATCCAATTCGGCGTGGCGACGAGTTGCTCGGGTCGAGTATAAGGGAGACTGAAAAACCTCAACAAGTGCAAATGACCACAGGGAGACCAAATCTTCGGTGATTCCGACCGCTTTTGCACCAATTATGTGCGCCGGCCGAAATTTGGCTCACCCGATGCGGACGCGCCGAAGTTTCACAGGTCACGATATTCGTTTGAAATTGGTCGAGACACGCGGACGGCGGTGTCACAAACTCGAACGCAGAGCGACATCGGTCGTTGATGTATCCAGATCAGGCGCCGATCTCAGCCGCGTGGTGCCGCGCGGCGAAAGCGCACTTTCGTCGATCCCTCGTTCCGCTAGTAATTCCTCGACGTCCCGATAACTGAGCGTGAATCGCAGGTCGAGCCAGACTGCATGCTGGATGATCAGGGGCGGAAAGCGATGATGGCGATATGAGAGCTGTTGCATACGCTGACGCTATCGCGAAGCCTGCGATTAGTCAGCCGTTAACGTGTCAATGCCCTCGCCGTTCATCTCGAGGATGTGGACGTGGTGGGTGAGGCGGTCGAGCGGCGTGAGAGGCCGGGCACGCGGGCCGCATGACTGCTGGGGTCAAAAGTTGTAGCTGAATTCAAGACCGCCGAAATAGGCGTTGTCGCTGCCGTCGGCGAAGGCGTCGCCGGGCAGGAAGGCGCCGAACACGATCTCGATGTCGAAGTCCCGGATTTCGCGGTATCCGACGACCAGATCGACCTCGTGGCCGAGATCGCGCGAGCGTCCCTGCGGGCTGATGTCGACGGCGGCGTCGCGGAGCGAAGCCGCAGCGCGATGCTGCTGGTAGTAGTGATAGACGACGTCGATCGAGCTCCGCTTCGAAGGGCGGACACCGACCCCGGCGGTGAGGATCGTCATGTTGCTGAGCTCGGGGTCGAAAACCTCGCCGTAGTACTTGAAGCGCGTAACGCCGTTGAACTTCGCCGAATTGTCTTGGAGCCCGGTCTGTCGAAACGCCCGATCGACGCCGTCGTCGTCGTCCGAATCGCCGCTGCCGAAAGCGGCGTCAAGAGTTAACGAGGGCTCGAACGGTGCGTCGAAGACGTAGGTGGCTCCGGCGTCGATGCCGTAGCCGCGGATGTCTTCCGATCGGTCGCTGCCCCTGACGTGCGCCAGATCGATCCAATAGTCAAGGTTCCGGAATGCCTCGCCGGTCGAACGCAAACCGAAAAAAACCGGATCACGCGATCGATGGGTGCGGTCGTCCCGGGCAAGCACAAAGGCTTCAAGCATCGAGTCTTCGGCCCAGGCATAGCGACCGACGAAAAAGTAGTTGCTGATCGCCCTCTTGCCGTCGTCGTTGAGAAGGTCGCGGTCGAACAATCGCTCGCGGCTCGCCGAGAGCTCGAACCCCAGGGAATCGATTCGATAGAACAGGCGGACGGCGTCGAGCTTCTCGTCGTAATACCATTCGCGTTCGTCCTTGAGTCGCTGCCGGCCGATCTGAAGGGCGAGGCCGTCGGCGAGATGCGGGAACGTCACATTCGCTCGGGAAACGTTCAGCTCCACCGGGTCGCTCGACTCGCTTCGTGGTCCGTCGAGCAGGAATTTGCGCTCCAGCTTGGCTTCGACGAAGGCGCGCAGATAAGGGCTCGGCTCGTAGGAGAGCGCCAGCGACAGCGTGGGCCCCCCGGTCAGCCGATCATCCGCGGCGTCCGAATCAAGGTCGAAGTCCGACTCGTACTCGAAATCGGACTCGAACTTGGCGCCAAACGAGAAGGTTGGAGTCAAACGATGCCGGGTCTTGGGCGGTGATTCGAAATCGAATTCGACGACGATCTTCTCCGGCGGTGCGGGCAGCGAGCCGACGGGTGGCGTCGCGTCGTCGCGCTTGGAAAGATCAGGAGGCGGTGCCGTTGGAAGCGTCGCCGGCGGCGCCGCGCGGGGCGCGATCGGTGATGTGGAATCGCCGGCGGTCGCAACCCTCGTCGCCGGTGCGGGTTCGTGCACGGCCAAGCACGCTCCGCCGTTCGATGCAGTGTCGACCACGAAACAATCCGCGTTGCGGGTCGCCAAATCACGGCACAAGGCCCTTGCCGTCGTGGGGCTTTCGAAGGGACCGGTTCGGAGACGGAAGAACACGCCCCTTGCGGGGCCGAGATCGGCACGTTCGACGCAGGGTTCGAGCGTTCCCAGAAGATCGCTATGGGCGCGCGCCAGCCGTTGCCAGTCGTCGCGCGCGTCTTCAGGACTGCGATATGCACCGAGCTGTATACGATGCCCCGTCGTCGGCGCGACGTCGGTGCGCGCGTCCGCCGTATCGCCGATTGTCGCACCGGCGATCGATGCCGATGCCGCGACGAAGACCGCAGCGATGATACAGGCGGCCAATGTCCGACCGAAGGTGTGCGCCGCGTCCGTTCGGCGGCTAAATTGGGTCCGCTTTGCGGCGACGATCACGCCCACCCCGGCTATAGGGCCTGCGGTATCAGATGCAGCATCGCGATCTCGTCCGCAGCCGTCGCCCACCCGGCCCTGGCGAGATCGGGATCGAAAATCTCGGTCCACAAGCCGTCTTTTGCAAGGGCTTCGTCGATGATCGGCTTCCCGACCATCTGCCAATACGTTGCATAGTCATAGTAGTCCTTGCCCTGGGCCCGCCTCCATTCCGAAGAAACGGCGTTCCGGGGCGTGCACGGGGTCACGGAACGCGTCCTCCGTTTTTTCTTTTCCCTTCGTCTCAGGTCTCTTTCGTAGGGGACGTTCATCCACTCGGGCGCATTCCAGGCGATGATGTGTCGGTGAAAGGGATTGAGCTCCGTTCCCCGTTCGTAAAAGGCGCCGCCACCGGCGCGGTAGGCGCAGGTTGCGCGGATATAATCGGGATTGAGGAAAGGTGAAAACACGAGCCCGGTTTGCGCGCTCACGGAAGCCGAATTGTAACGCCGGGTGCGCTCGAACAGGTGGAAGAAATCGAGCCGGGCGGGGCCGCCGAGGTCGTATTGGTCCGACTGACGAAACGCATAACGTATGATCTCGCCAATTCGGGTGAGGAGCTCTTTGCGAAGCAGGGTCGAAACGTCTTTCGTCAAGAACGCCACGAGCCGGTCTTCGTAGGTATCCTCGTCGATTCCGGTCGCCTTCAGCTTGCCTTCATAGACGCCGCGGCCAATTTCGCCGTGTTGGCCCATGACGTTGACGACGCCCCCGTCGAGATGCCCCTTTTCCCACAGAAACGACTTGTGCTCTTCGCTCCACATGTATCCCGTCTGCCAGCGGAGCGCCCGGGAGATGCACCGCCTCAGATCTTCGGCTTGGTCCGGGGGGAGTCCGTAAGCGCCGCGAACTTCGAGATCGAGACCGGCAATCCGGGCGAGCTCGCGCGCCAGGGCGACGTCGTATTTCCCCGGTTGTCCCTTGACCCGAACCGAAAAGTCGGCGTCCATGATGCGCAGGGACGAGACGACGGCTCGGCTGTCCCAGCCGCCCGAGAGCCCGGCCGACGGCCTCTCCCAGAGCGGCATGACCTCCCGGATCTGGCTGAGCAGCGAGGTGCGCGCCAGTTCGAGACAATCGTCGCGTGACACGCTCTCGGGGTGAATCCATTCCGAAAGGACGTCGTACGTGCTCTCGTGCACGCCCCCGTGGTCGAGGCGGAGCCGCGTGCTGGGTCCGAGAAAACGGGTGTTTTTGAAGCCCGTCATGTCCAGAGGAAACCATCCCTGTGTGCAGCGAATCGCCCATTGCTCCGGCTCCGGTTCCGGCGAGATTCCGAGGGCTTTGAGGGCGGCGATCTTGTTGGTCAGCGCCCAGATACGGCAATCTCGATAAGCGAACAGTTGGGTCTGCCCGAGCGCGTCGTTCTGCACGCACGTCTCGCCGGTCCGTTGCGACGACCAGACGAGGGAAAAGGGCGGGGCCATCTCTCTGAGGAGCGGCCCGGGGTCGTCCTCCAGCGACCGGCCCAACGTGGGCAGGACGTCATTCTCGCGAAATCGCCGGTTATTGGCCGACAAGACGCTCCGCGCGTTGATTGGATAATCGCCGCAAAAGGCCCAGGTTCGCTCGTCTTCCTGGAAAAAGGCGGGACGCCATCCTTTCACGGGGAGTTCGACGAAGACCATAGCCGCCACCGCGTTCTGCCGGATGAGCGCACGCAGGGGCGTGGAAAAAAGCGGCGCGAAGATTTTCTGCAACGAAGACGCGACGGAATACGGATCGAGAGTACGACCGAGTTCTGTCTCGCGATGCCAAAGCAGGAAAATCTTCATGCCGTTCTCCGAACGGATGGCGCCGTCGTTCGACGCGTGGCCAACAATCGCCCGATCAGACGCGCCGTATTGCCGGCTCCGTCGAGGTCGAGCCGCGCCTCATGCGGTCGGAAATTTTCCGTGGCATCGATCTCGTTCGCGAGCGTTTTCCCGTCGAGCCGCTCGGGGTCGAGAACGCGGACAAGGCCCAGTTTTTCGAGCCGCCGTGCCCGGTTCGTCTGTTCGTCCTCGCAGCCTTCGGCGAAGGGAACGACGAGTCCCGAGATCCCGGCGTGGAGGATGTCCATCGCCGTGTTGTAGCCGCACTGACTAACCGACACGGTGGCGTCGCACATCTCGGCGGCCATGTCCGGCACCGAACGGCGTATCTCGAGGCCGGGGCGGGTCTTCGCGGCATCGCAGAGTTCGTTCCACGCTTCTTCGGGTAGGAAGGGACCGGCGATCACGGTGACCGGTATTCGTCGCGCCTCCCATAAGCGGCGCTGCGCCGCAACGGCCGCGCGAAACAGCGGTGCGCCGACGATTCCGCCACCGGCCGAGACGACAACGCGTGTTCGCCGTTTTCCCGACGCGACGTCACGGCGTACGGGCAGGACGAACCCGGTATGGTAGACGGGAACGATCAGCGGCCGCCGCGGATGGAAGGATTCGTCCAGGCGCGCGAATCGCGGATCGGAATGTACGAAGACGCCGTCGAAGTATCGGTTCACCAAGCCGCTCGCCCGGTCGTCGTAACGCTGCTGTTTCTCGCGACGGTTGACGAGAATGTCGCGCAGGCTGCACAAGGTCAGCGGTCGATCCGTGCCCCGTCGGCGCGCGGCCTCGAGTAACGCGACGATCTCTTCGGCGAAGCGTTTGCGCCCGAAGGGGAACAGCTCGATCAGAAGCACCTCCGGCGCGACCGTGGAGAACGCCTTCAAGATCGCCTTGCCGCGCAATGCCCGGGCCTCGTCGACGCTATAGCGTTCGTCGTGGCTGAAGAGCGTACCGTCCGTTCCCATGCCCAACGGCGGAAGTTGGACAATTTCGACACCGTCGGGAACTCGGATCCCATCGGGTAGTCGTCCGCCGTTGAGAACGACGACCCGGAACGTTTCGGCAAGCGCCCGGGCGAGGCTAAACGAGCGTACGAGGTGCCCCATTCCGAGCGAATGCTGGCAATAGAACAGAAGCGCGGGTTTTGGCGTCATCGAACGAGTTCCCTGTGAGGTTCCGGGGTGCGTGGCCGTCCGGGCTGCGTCGTAATGCGCTGACCGTCGAGACGCGCGATCACGTCGGCCTGCTCGACGAGCGCCGACTGATGGGTCACCGCGAGACACGTGCGGTCGTGGCGAACACGATCCAAAGCGTTGACGATGATGCGCTGCGACTCGGGATCCACGTTGGCAAGCGGCTCGTCGAGCACGAGGATCGGGCAGTCGAGCAGCAGCGCCCGAGCGAGAGAAAGCCGCGCCCGTTGCCCGCCCGACAGATTCATGCCGGCCTCTCCCAGATGAGCGTCGAGACCGCCGGGCAGGGTCCGGGCGAAGTCGTCGAGAACGACGTGGCCAAGAGCCTCCCACAATTCGGCGTCCGAGACCTCGCGGTCGAGCGGCCGCAGGGCGTCGCGCAAGGAGCCCTTGAAGAGGTGCGTTTCCTGAAGCATGACCGCGAATTGCGCGCGTAGGCTTTGCAGCCGGATGCGCGGGTAGGGCATGCCGTCGAGCAGGATCGTGCCCGACGAGGGTTCGAACAGTCGCAGCAACAACGCGACAAGTGTGCTTTTGCCGCTGCCGCTCGGCCCGACGAGGACGGTCAGTTTGCCGGGCTCGAGGCAGAGATTTACGTCGCGCAGTACCGGTGCCTCGGCCTGCCCGCGAAGGTCCGGCGCGTAAGCGAATGAAACGTCCCGCAATTCGACGCGGCCGCGTGCGCGTTCGATGTCGACGGCGTCGGACCGATCGCGGATGCACGGGGTGCGGTCCAAGAGCGCGAGCAACTGATCGCCGCGGGCCAGACCGCGCGTCACCGCCGACCCCAATTCGTTGATCTTAGCGACCGGTCTGAGGAGCTGTGTGATGTAGGCCGCGCCGACGATGAGCCCGCCGATCGTCATGTCGCCGGCGAGCACGAGAAGTCCGCCGCCGCCGATGACCAGGGCGACCGCCAGCCCGCTGACGATCGTCACGACCCGCTCCATGCGCGCCGCGATCCGGGCCTCGTGGACGCCGGCGTCCAGGCTTTGGGCGTTCGCGTGCTCGAAACGCTCGCGCGTCCAGCCCTCGGCGCCCATGACCTGAACGCTCGGCAGGCCGCGGATGATTTCCTGCGCGAGGCCCGCGACGTCGCCCTCGCGTCGACGTTTGTGTTGCGACGCCTCGCGTAGCGAATCGGCGTAACCGCGGATCAGCCAGGCGAGTATCGATACGATCGCGAGCCCGAGCAGGCCGAGGCGGGGTTCGAGCCAGAACATCGCCGCGAAGGTGATCACCAGTGCCGCCAGGTGGCGGAAGAGCAGTGGCGCGGTGGCGCTGAACAGGCGCGTCACCATGCGTACGTCGTCGACGAGGCGCAGGACGATCTCGCCGCTCCGCTCGTCGGTCCCCAGCGTCGAGGGCAGGGTCTGCACGTGACCGAGGAGCCGGTCGCGCAGCTTCAGGACCATGCTTTCGCGTATGCGCGCGTTGACGTACTTCTCGATCGTCGAGAAGACCGATCGCATGGCGGCGATCAGCGCAACGGCGGCGGCGAGAACGACGATTTGGCCGGTCGGAGACAGCGCCGCCGCGTGCAACGCGAGCGGTCCGGGAAGGGGATGGGTGCCGAGTACGCTATCGATCAGGATTTTCAGGGGCCAGGGCGCGAGCACCAGAGTTCCGACCGCTGCCAAGCTGCACACATAGGAAACGGCAAGCAAACGCCGGTGTTGCCACCAGTCAGGTGCGAAGGCGCGGACCACCCGCCACCAGGCGGGCCGTTGGGCGATCATGGCGATTGCCCGATGTGCGCTGGCATTGCTCACTGCCAGAATCCCTGCCGCCGCTTGCCGGAATCGCGCCGGCGAAGCGAAATCGTCTCGACCCTGGGCACGCCGCCGGGAGCGATCTCGTAGAGATGGCAGGCGCGCACGCGTGCCTCCAAGGCATCCTCCCGCGGCCATCCGAGGAGCCGCCCAAGGACGACACGGTTCGTGTTGCGATGCCCGACGATGAGCACCACTTTCCCGGCTTCTCGGCGAAGGATTTCGTCGAGGCAGGGAAGGACACGGGCTTCGAGGTCGGCGAAACTCTCCCCATCGGGCAGCCGGCGATGCAGTCTGTCGGCGCCGCGCCAATTCCACAGCCACAACGCCTCGGGGTCCCGGTGATCTCGGAAACGTCCCTGAACGACGCCCATGTGCTGTTCACGCAGCGCTGCGCACTGCTGAATTTCCAGTCCGTGCAAGAGGGAAACCGGTTGGGCCGTTTCGACGGCGCGGCGCAACGTGCTGGTGTAGACGGCGTCGAGGCGAACGTCGCGCAGCACCCGGCCGAGGCGCTGCGCCTGCGCCTTCCCGTCGCTCGACAGGCCGGGCTCGAGCTGACCGGAAATCTTCTTCGTCCCGTTCCAGAGGCTTCGACCGTGGCGCACCACATAGACCGTCTTAGGCCGACCCATGTGGGAGAACTCGCGCGCCAAGGGGGATACCGCGTCCATGGCGTCAGGCGTTGCTGCCAAGGGTCACAGCCAGGGCCTGGTCTCCGCCGTTGCTGATGATCTGGGCGAGCCCCAAGAGGTCGTCGAGCGTTTCGAGGAACGTCGATTTCAACCCCTTGACGCTGCGGAATGCCCTTTCGTTGACGAGCGCGGCGGCGGTGTACCAGACGATGTCGGCTGCCGGCATGGGCCAGTCGGCATGAGCCCGGTATCCCTTGAGAAAGCGTTGGATGATCGGGTGGACGGCGGTCGGCGCTTTGCCTTCCAGGAGCGCCCGGTGCAGGACTCGGGCAACGAAACAGCCCAGTTCGTATGCCGGCGGGCCGAGAGAAACGCCGTCGAGGTCGATGAGGGCGATCCGCTCGCCGTCGACAAGCATGTTCTCCGGGTGAAGATCGTCGTGGAGCGTCGCCACCGTCTCGTGATCGAGGTGCGGGGCACGCTGCGCCAGCCGGTCATGCACGGCCGAAAGGGTGACGCGAGTCGCCGGCCGAACTTGGCCGAGCAGGCCAACGTTCGCGCGCAGCAACGCCGTGACGTCCGCCACCCGAATGCGCCGATCACAGGCGACGGGCGTGCGGTGGAGCCGGGCGATCGCCGCGCCGGCACGGCCGAACATCGAAGCGTCGTCGGCGTCGAGCACGAGCGTCCGTCCGTCGAGCGCCTCTTGCCAAAAAAGCCCGTATTCCGGCTGATAGCCGAGCGGTCGCGGGATGACAATCTCGCCGCGAATACGCGATTCGCTGTTCCACAGCCTGCAGAGCGTGCGGTGAAGTACCTCGGCTTTGTCGCCCTTGCGGCCCTTGCCGTAGATCGACCATGGGCGGACCCGGCCGGTTGGGCCGTGGGCGAGACGGAGGTCTACGCGGAAGCAGTACCTCCCGTGGGGAACGTAGTTGGCAACCGACCGATCGCACGTGGCGATCCGATAATCGCTCCCCCAGCGCGATGCAACGACCTCGGGCAGGATCTCGTCCGTCAAGCGAGCCGAATCGTCGAATACGGCCAACCGATCGAGCGTGCGATCGTTGGGGAAGGCCCAGACGATCATTTCGAGGAATTCTATATGCATCAACGGCGGACCGAAGCGCGGCGCGACAAGTTCCCGCCGCCGCTCTGCGCAATACCGGGTGCGTGAGGTCCCGGCTCTGTAGAGACACGCGTTCATGAATTGCTCGTGGGCCTCACCGGAAACGCGGTCGCCGACCGTCAAGCGGTAGTCGATCATGGCTCTGCGACCCGGACGGTAGCGAACGTGTTCGATCCGGCATTCTTGAATGTAAAAGCGTTCCGACTGCCGGAGTGCCGCCGGGCTTTCGACACCGAACATCCGGCGCTCGAACGTGCGGCCCATGTGCTCGGTGTCGAGCGCCTCGGCGAGATGCGGCAGGACAGGATCGTGCGGCCCATGCGAGTCGACGATTGCCGCGCCGTCCCTCGTACCCGATGTTTGCGCCGACCTAATCATCGCCTGTTCCTGCGGCTGCGAGGACGTCGTCGGTGCCGCGGCTGATCCGGTCGGCGAGCGCGACCAGATCATCGACGATCTCCAGTCGTCCCGCCTTCAGGCGAGAGATGCAACGGCCAGCCCTTTCGGCGATTAGCGCGGCAGCGGTATGCCAGGCAATCTCGGAACGCGGGATGGCCCAAGGCACGCGCGCGCGATAGCGCCCGAGGAACATTTCGACCATCGGTCGCGTGCTCGCCGGTGTTCGTCTGCACAGAATGGCCCGATAGAGAGCCGCGGCGACGAAGCTGCCGATGTCGTAGGACGGTGGTCCTTCGCTCAAGGTATCGAGATCGATCAACGACACGCGGTCGCCGGCGACGAGCATGTTCTTGGTGTGAAGATCGCCGTGCAGCGTCGCCTTCGCCGCGTCCGGCAGTCGGTCGCGGTCGTTCATCAATCGCTGGACGACGGCCGCTGCGGTGGTGGCGCACGACGGGCGGACTCGTTCGAGCCGTGACGTGACCGCGAGCAACCGGCTCACGGTCTCGCGCGGCCGAGTGCGGCGGCGACAGCCGATGGACGTCGTGTGCAGGTCCGCGACCGCCTCGGCAGCCTTGCCGACGAGGCCGAGGTCCGCGCCGTCGTCCCCATAACGCTTCTCGAAGGTCTCTCCTGCCAGCCCTTCCTGCCAGAGTACCCGATACGCCGGTTGATAGCCGAGGGGTCGCGGTATGCTCAGCGCACCACGTATGCGCGCGGCGCCGTCCCAAAGGCGTTGCATGTCGGCGTGGGCATCGGCGCCCCGGTCGTCGTAATAGGTCTTGCCGAAGACGACCCATGGCCGCTTTTCTCCCGTCCGGCGGTGGCACAGGTCGAGCGCGGCACGAATGCAGCACGTGTGTTCGGGGATGTAGTGCGCGAGGGTCGGGGAAACGGTTGCGATCCGCCACGCCGGTCCCCAGTGACGTTCGACGATGTCGCGAAGAATCTCGTTCCTTAACCGGCCGGCGTCGGTCAGTGCGGCGAGGTTTTCGATCTTGCGCTCGTTGGGAAAGGCCCAGACGACCATCTCCAAGGGTTCGATATGCATCACCGGCGGCCCGAACTGCGGCGACACCAGGACTTGCCGTTTGGCCTTTTGATATCGACTATGCGAAGCGCCGGGTGCGAAGGCGCGGGCCGACAAGAGCTGATTGTGGGATCGGCCCGAACGGCGGTCGTCGATCGACAGTCGATAGCCGATGGTGCATTTTTTCCCCGGCTGGTACTTGATCCGCTCGATGCGGCAATCGCGGAGACGGAACGGGCCGCCGTCGGGTGATCCGCCGCGCGTCGCGGGGCCGAACATCCTGGTCTCGAATTCCCGGGCCATGCGTCGGGCGTCGAGAACGCATGCGAGTTGGGGAAGGCCCCGATCCTGCGGCAGTGCGCGGGCGGTCATCACGGCGTCGTATCCGGGGGCCGCACGGGAGAACCCGAGCTTTCCAGGGACGCGCCTTCGCTCGTATGCAGGCGGACGACCTTGCCCTCCGCGTCCAGCCGCATGACGAGGTAACTGCCGTCGTAGACGTACGCTCCGAACCGCCGGCGCCGCCACGGTGCGCTGTCGGCGAGAAAGCAGTAGTCCGTAAAGCGTTCATCGCCACGCTCGATGGTGATGCAGAACGCCTGTGCGTCCGCCACCGGCCGTCCCTGGTCGTCGGCCCATACGGCCATCTCGCGGATCGAAATTTCGGGCGGCTCGTCCCGATAAGGATAGAGAACGGTGTGGAAGGCCGCGTTTCGCCCGTGTCGCGAATAGCGGACGACCGGAGCGGGCAGCTTTTTCCCGTAGCGGGGCGAGACGAACCCGTCGTCGACGACGACGGAAACGTCGGACTCCTCAGGCTGCGCCAGAACGAGATGCGGTGCCGTGATCGAACGGGTGCCGGCCTCAAGACACGTGACAACGCGGTCGCACGCGTCGTCCGAGAGATGGAACAGCAGATCGTAACGATGTGTTCGGTTGGCCCGCAGAAGGTCGGCGACGATCCAGTACTCGGGACAGACGAAGAGGATCTTGCGCTCGTGAACGGCGTCGTATTCGTAGCTTCGCGCGATCCCGTGCAGGTAGTCGAAGCCCGGGCGGCTGGCGAAGGCGCGGAGTTCGTGGTCGGGCGCCGGACCGCTGATCTTGTAGCGTTTCTTTCCCGGCGCATAGGCGGTCTGGTTCATGCCGTCGACGAGCACCGTGTTGTGGTAGGCGGTGCCGCGAAAGCAGGCCCGCCAGTCGGTCTCGCCGTGATGGCTGTAGGTGTAGCGCCCGGGATCGACGACGAGCGAACGGCCGTAGGCGGCAACCTCGATGCTGAGGAGGTCGAAATGGCCGTGGGTTCCGGCGCCGAGGGGTCCGCAATCGAATATCAGATAGCGCTCGTCGTCGTAGGCTTCGGCGCCCGTTCCCCAACCACTGCGAAGCACATAGTAGCCGCTGTCGCGAAATCCCTTCGATCGGCACGGAGGCGGCGCTCCCGCTTCACCCTTCGTCGCGACGTAGCGCAGCGCCGGGCAGCCGTAGATGCGGGCTCCGTGATCCAGCAGGTCGCGATAGGATCCGACGTCTCCGTCGCTCAGCGCCGGGATCGAACCATCCGGTTTGTGAACGTGGAGTGCGAAGTCGAGCGCCTTGCGCATCATCGCGTCCATGTCGGGCGGCACCGCGATGCTGTTGCGTTCGGCAAGCCGACGCACGCAGAGATAATTCTTGAGTACGAGGTGGTGGTAGTGGGTCGAAAGTTCGCACTGAACGCCGTCGGGCAGGAGGTCGGAGTGCATGTTCGCAACGATCTCGCGAAGCGAAAAATCGAGCCATTCGTCGGCTCCCTTCATCTCCGGGAACGCCATCGCGGCGAGGAAGATCGCATAGAGCTCGAGCGTGCGGTGATTGCGCGCCTCGGCCAGATGATCGCGGAGGTGATTGACTTGCGCGTGAAGGGAGACGAGCACCCGCCGGTGAAATTCGGCCGGTACCGCGGGACGGCCATCGTCGGAGACGAAATAGTAAAGGGCGTAGATCCAGTTCTGGATTCGACGTCCGGTGACCGCGGCGAACTTGTCGCCGTTCAGCAGCGAGCGCCCGGCGAGAAATTCGGGCTCGACCTCGTCGATCCACGATGATGTGAGCGCGATCCATTTGTTCAGATAGCGGAGGTCTCTTGTTTCCCGGAAAGCGATCCCCAACCCCACCG
Organism: Alphaproteobacteria bacterium; assembly: GCA_046758065.1. GTDB lineage: Bacteria > Pseudomonadota > Alphaproteobacteria > JAAXGF01 > JAAXGF01 > JBHHZM01. Next base: position 16,297 of record JBHHZM010000018.1, read on the forward strand.
CGTAGTAGAACTTGTGCAGCAGAATCTGCCATTCGAGATCGCGGCTCGGGTTGGTCAGCCAGTCGGTGGGAGGCGGCAGGTGGTGGGTCTCGTTGTTGAAGTCGAAACGATCGCTGAGCACGCCGTCGATCTTGTCCCGCCGCGTTTCACCTTCGTCGGGGACCGGAAAATAACGACGGCTCGTGTGTCTCCGGTAGTGCTCCAGAATGTCCGCCGGCGCCCACGTGTCGTACGGCGGCGTGAAGATCGTTGCTTCGCTCCGATACGCATCTGGCGCCGGATGCGCCCGGACGGCGGTGTTCATCGCCATGCCGGCACGTCCCCGCCGCCGACCGCCTTCAGGAAGAGGTCCTTGAGCGTTGCCGTCGTACGGCGCGAATCGAATCCGTCGCAAATTTTCTTCCGCGCCGACACGGCGAGCTCGTGGCGCAGCGTTTCGTCGAGCAGAAGCCGCCGTATGGCGTCGGCGAGTGCTGCGGCGTCGCGCGGGGGGACGAGCAGGCCGTCGACGCCGTCGGCGACGAGTTCGGGAATGCCCGATACGGTCGTCGAGGTCACGGGCACGCCCATAGCCATCGCCTCGACGAGGACGTTGGGAATGCCGTCGCGGTCGCCGTCCTCGTTTACCTGACAGGGGAGGACGAATACGGTGGCCCGTTCGTAAAGGCCCTTGAGTTTGTCCTGTGTTACGGCGTCCTCCAGGACGACCGTACCGGCGAGCCCTTCCGTATCGATCATCCGCCTGACCAGATCGGACTGATCACCCTCTTCGCCGACGATGAGGCAACGGAAATCAAGCCCCGCCTGTTTGAGCGCTGCGCAGGCCGTTATCAGGGAGGGAAAGCCCTTCTTTGCGACGCAGCGTCCGACAGACAGCACGAGCGGTGTGGAATCCGGCCGCTCTTCCCGTGGCGCCGGCGAAAAGTAATCCGTGTCGAGACCGTGATAGACCGTGTAGACGATGTCACGCTCCGGACGGAGCCGCGCCAGTTGGCGCTGGTTGGCGCCGGTGCACGTGGTCACGAAGCGCGCTGCCTTGACCTTTCTTTCGAGAAGGTCTCCCGGGTTGAGCTTGCGCTGGTAGATGTCCTTGGCGTGCGCCGTGAAGCTGAACGGAATGCCCGCCAAGCGGCTGACGAACCAGGTTACGGTCGTCGCACCGTGACAGAAGTGGCCGTGCAGGTGGCGGATGCGCCCGGATTCGATCACTTCCAAGGCGATATGGCCCGCCAGCAGGAATTCCTTGATGTAGACCTTTCGCGGCTTGGTGAACGGACCGGGGCGGTAACGCCAGCACATCGAAAGCGCCGCGCCGAGGGTCCGGCAATACGTTAGCGGGCGGCGGCGGAAGAGACGGGCGTGCGTCGCGGTGAACTTTCCCAGGTTGTCGCGGAGCCATTCGCGCAGGCTGCACTGGGAGACCGACGTGACCTCGGGAAGATAGGTCAAGGGTGCGCGGATACGCGAGACGATGGGCTGGACCTTGTCGTTCTCGCCGCGCTTGATCGAGAACAGGCGCAGCTTGAGACCCATGGTCTCGAGCAAATGAATCTCATTGGCGATGAAGGGCTCGGAGAGCCGGGGGAAGCCCTTCAAGATATAGCCGATCTCGGCGTCCGCATTAGCGCGCATAAACCAGACTCCTCTCCTTTGCATTTTCCGATGTGCGGGCTACCGATTGCTGCGCGTCGAGCAGCAGGTCGCGGACCTGCACGAGGTTACGGTCAACCGAAAACCGCTCGATGACGGTGCGCCGCGCCGCCGCACCCAGGCGCACACGCGCGTCCGGCCGTTCCAGCAACGTCCGAATCGCCTCGGTCAGGGCTTCGGGATCCTTGGGCGCGACGAGCACGCCGTTGTTCCAGTGACCGATAACCTCGGGAATTCCCGACACCCTCGTCGAGATGATCGGCAACTGCATGGCCATCGCTTCGAGCAGGACGTTGGGGATGCCGTCGCGGTCCCCGTTCTTGGCGACCTGACACGGCAATACGAAGAGCGAGGCGCGGCGATAGCGCGCGATCAACGCCTCGCGCCCAAGTTTGCCGACGAGCGCGACCCTGTCGCTCAGTCCACACCGGTCGATGAGCCGCTCAAGACTTGCGCGCTCGGGCCCGTAACCGACGATCTCGCACCGCAGATCGATCCCGGCATCGCGGAGGAGCCGGCAGGCCTCGACCAATACCGCGAAGCCCTTCTTTTCTCGCAATCTGCCGACGCTCAGAACGAGAGGCCGGTCGTCGCCGGCCACCCCGTGGCGAGCCGAGGGCTCGGGACGGAAGATATCGGGATCGACGCCGTGGTACATCCGGAACACTCTGGCGTCGGGGCCCACAACGGATTCCAGGTAGTGTCGGTTGTATTCGGTGCAGGTCACCGTAAAGCGCGCCCCCTGGACCTTGCGCCGGAGCGAGCGCGCCGAGGAAACGTAGATATCCTTGGCGTGGGCCGAGATGCTGTAGGTGATGCCGGTGAGCCGTTCGACGATTTCGGCAACACCCGCCGGCGCGTCGGCGAAGTGGACGTGCAGGTGCCGGATTCCGGCACCGCGAAGCGCCTGCGCGAGGCAGCCGGCCTGTAGGAACTCGCCGATGCCGGCGCCGTCGCGGCGGCGCAGCAGGAAGCTGAGCGCCGACAGGTAGCGGCAGGGGTGCCGCACCAGGAGGGCGCAATGGGCCTTGAGCACGTCGCCCGTCCGGCCATCGCCCGAGGAAGGCATATAAGTGAGCGGCGCGCGCACCGCCTCGCCAGCGGCGTGAAAGAACTCGTCCGTGGGTCGGCGCAGGGAGAAGACGTGGAGATCGAGGCCGGCGCGTTCGAGTCCGAGGATCTCGCCGAGAATGAACGTCTCCGATAGCTTCGGAAAGATTTTCACCAACACGCCGATCGTGCCGTTCGCTGCGGCCGGCCGCGTCATCGCCCGGCTCCTCCCCGCGCCGGCGCCGCGGCCCGCCGCGTTTCGTCGAGCAGCGCCGCGATGTGATCGACCGCGCGGTCGAGGCCGTCGGCGACGAGGTTCGCCCGGGGGCGGCCGTGGCAACGCAGGGCGTCTTCGATCGCTTGCGCAAGCCGCGCCGGCGTCGCCTCTTCGAGGCCGATCGTCTGCACGAGGCCCAGCGAATCGAACAAGCGCGCGCGCATGGTCTGCTCGGCGCTCGGCCCGGTGCGGGGGATGACGATCGCGGGTTTGCCCAGACCGATGGTTTCGATCAGCGTGTTGTAGCCGCCCATGGTGATAACCAGGTCGGCGGCGTTGAGGTAGCTGCGCTGATTGGGGACGGCGGTCAGGACGCGCACGGGAAGATCACCCACCTTCGCCTGCAGTCGGGCGCGATCGTCGCGGGTCATCAGCGGACCGGTAATGAGCACGACCTCGGGGCAGCGCGATGAACCGAGTTCGATCAAGGCGTCGAGCGTGGCCGCGATCATGGGATAGGCGTCAGCGCCGCCGCCGGCGGTGACGACAGTCAGCTTGTTCCTCGAATCGCCGACGAGACAGCGGCGGATGGCGTCGCGTCCCTCGCACGGCTCTTCGGCGCATAGATAGCCGCAATAACGGACGTTGGCCGACGCGGCTCGCGTCAATCCGTATTCGGCGACGGTATCGAAGATCTCGCGCCGGCCGTAGACGAGCACATCGTCGTAGAATTCGCTGATCAGGTCGTAGAGCCCTTCGCGCGTCCAGGTCTCGCGGACGACTTCAGGCGCGTCAAGGATATCGCGGAGACCCAGTACCACTTTGGGCGGATGAGGAAGCGCCCGCAGCATTCTCAAGGTCGGCAGAAGCTCGTTCCAGACGCCGCCGGGGACGTGATCGACGAGGAAGACCTGCGGCCGCATGATCCGGATCGATTGTTGGATCAGGCTGGCACGCAGGTTCCTCGCCTGCTCGACCGGAATGGTCAGCGTCCGCGGGCGCCAGGTGTTGGTCGCGACTTTGAGGATCGACGGTAGCTTGACGCTGTCGACGCCGGAAGGGGAATCGAACATCAACCCCTTGGGGCAGCCGACCAGCATGAGCACGTTGACGTTTGGGACCGTTTGCACCAGCCGTGCTGCGATCGCCGAGTTCCGCCGCATGTGTCCGAGCCCGATGCCGTCGTGGGAATATGTCATCACCGTTTGCGGCGCCTCGGGCGCGCCGGCAACGGTCGGCGGGCAGGGAACGGCGCCGCCGGTAACGGCGGCCGTCGCGCGTGGCTGCATCGACCGGGCCTCGGAGGCCCGCGCCGACACCGCACCGTGGGCGATCTGTCTGAGTTCGGAGAGGGCGAAGGGCTTGGGCAGGAACGCGAACGCATCGAGGCCGCCGGCGCGAGCGCGATTTTCGGCCGTATCGTGCGCCGTAATGACGATCGTCGGGAGCTTCGGGTAATGCCGGCGAATCTCCTTCAGGAGATCCAGCCCGTTGCAATCGGGCAAACCGATGTCGAGACACAACATGCCGACCCCGCCGCTCTCCAGGGCCGTCCGCGCCTCGCGTGCGCTGAGGGCGGTCTTGGCCTCGAAGCCGTCGCGCTCGAGGCTGCGGACGATGTTTTTCGCCAGCGGTTGTTCGTCTTCGACGACGAGAACGTGATCCATCGCAAGAATCCTTTCCGTTGCTCGTCATGCAAGCGCCATGCCAAGTCGGGAGGCGGCTTGGGAATCGCAAGGAAGGCATTGAGCCGGCGTGATTTTTTTATTTTCCGAAATTCGGGCGCGCCACATTCGGGACGACGCCCCGGGTCATATGCCCCGGGGTGTGGGGCATATGACCCCGCGGTCTGCGGCCGGCTCGACGCCGGCGAGGTCGTCTCCGTCGCTGATTCGGACGACGTGGTGATCGGCAGACGCCGTCATCGACGGCTCGCGCGGCGCGACGACGAAAGAAAAATCCCGCCTCTCCGGCGGTACAAATCACCGTTCCCGCGCTCGTTGCCGTTTCAATAATTTCCCCCTCGCCCTGAATAATTTTCGTTCCCGCGTGTTTTCTAATTAGGGGGTAACGCGGGAAGAGCTCCAAAGGGCCAACGCGAACGGCCCGGGGTGGGCGAGGATGCTGCCGCCATGACGGCAATCGGAACTCCAGCTACGCACGAGCGCCGGCAAAACCGGCCGCGGGAACGGTCGTCCGTCCGCCGCGCCCTCGACACCTGCTTCCCGGCAAAGGGAGAAGCGGCATGACGGAAAGCCAGATTGCGGTCCGCCCTTACAGCCTGCTACGAACGTTTTCGCTCCTGAGCCTGCTGACAATCGTCGCGATCAGCGCGATCTCCGCCACCCTGCTGTCGCGCTTTCTCACCCGGACATTATTGCAGCGCGATGCCGTGCTCACGATGGAGTTCGTCCAGAGCATCGCCGAGGCGGAGAACGCAACCGCCTATTTCGACGCCAAGGGCCATGGAAGCAACACTGCGCCGCTCGACAGGCTGTTCGACCAGATCGCCCATATGCCCGACGTGGTGCTCGCCCATGTCTATGCCCGGGACACCACCATCGTCTGGTCGAAATATCCCGAACTGGTCGGCACCCGTCACCGCGACAACGCGATGCTGAAACGTGCCTTGAGCGGTGAACTGATGCTCGAAACCAGCGATACCGAAGATACGCAAAAGCCCGAGCACAAACTCCTGCCTCCCGATATCGGCGATTTCGTCGAGAACTACATCCCAGTGCGCGATTACGACGGTGGCGCAGTCGTCGGCGTCGTCGAGGTCTACAAGGTGCCCAATGTTCTGTTCGAGACGATCAGCCGGGCCAACCGGTTGGTCTGGGCGAGCGCAATCGGGGCCGGATTGTTTCTCTATGCGGCCCTGTTCTGGATCGTTCGCCGGGCCAGCGCCGTCATCCGGCATCAGCAGGCGGCGCTCGTGGATTCCGAGCGCATGGCCGTCGTCGGGGAGATGACCACGGCGGTCGCCCATGGGGTGCGCAACCCACTTGCTTCGATCCGGTCGTCGGCCGAGGTGGCGCTCGACGACGCGGAAGGCCCGGTGAGGACGAGCCTTTACGACATCGTCGGCGAAGTCGATCGCCTGGAAAGCTGGGTTCGCGACCTTCTGACCTGCAACTGCCGCGCCGTGAGCAACGAAGATCTGCTGTCGGTCGAGGATGTGATTCGCGGCTGTCTGGAAGGCTTTCGCGCTAGGATAGAACGCCAGGGAATCCGACTCGACCTCGAAATCGACGAGCCGCTACCCAAGGTTCGGGGCAACGGCAAGCTGCTGGGACAGGCGATCAACTGCCTGATCTCGAATGCGCTCGAAGCCATGCCGAAAGGCGGCCGGCTGAGCGTCTCGACCCGCTGCAACCGATCGACGATTTATGTCCGCGTCCGCGATAGCGGGGTCGGCATTTCCGCCGACAAGCTGGCCGAGGTGGGCCAGCCATTCGTGACCAGCAAGCCGAACGGCCTGGGCGTCGGACTCTCGCTTTGTGAGCGAATTCTCAGACGGTTTGGCGGAACGATCAAGTTGTCCAGCTTCGTCGGCCTGGGAACCACGGTGCGGCTGACGCTGCCGGCGGAGTCGTAGGACGATGAGCTGTGCGGTCCTGGTCATCGACGATGAGAAGATGCTGGCGCGTAACATCGAGAGCTATCTCTCGCGCCGGGGACATGAGGTTCAGCTCGCGTTCAACGGCGACGACGGACTCGCCGCGCTCGAAACCTTCAGCCCCGATATTGTCCTCGTCGATTTCATGATGTCCAGAATCGACGGCTTGGCGGTACTTAGACGCATCCGGGAGACCGGATCGCAGTTCAAGGTCATCATCATGACCGGCCACGGCGACGAAAAACTCGCGGTTCGCGCCATGAAGGAAGGCGCTTATGACTACCTGAGCAAACCGGTCGTGCTCGACAAGCTCAAGTTGTTACTCGACAAGGCGGCGGGCGAAGATCGCATCGCCGGCGCACTCGCCTATTATCAGGAAAGTCAGGCCGAAAAGAGCGGCCTGGCGAAGCTGATTGGTGAGTCTGCGGAAGCGCGAGCGCTCAAGGCGCGCATTCGCCGTTTCCTCGACGCCGAGCGCAGGCTGCTCGAAGGCGCGCCGCCTGCGGTCCTGATCCATGGCGAGACGGGCACCGGCAAAGAGCTGATCGCCCGCGCCTTCCACTTCGACGGTCCACGCCGCGACAAGCCGTTTATCGAACTGAACTGCGCCGCGATCCCGACTCATCTGCTCGAAGCCGAGCTTTTCGGCTACGAGCGCGGCGCATTCACCGACGCCAAGGAACGCAAACGCGGACTCGCCGAACTAGCCGACGGCGGCACCTTGTTCCTCGACGAAATTGCCGAAATGGACCTCGCCATCCAAGCAAAGCTGCTGCGCCTGCTCGAAGACAAGAGGTTCCGCCGTCTCGGCGGTCTGCGGGACGAAACCGTTGATATTCGCATCATCGCGGCGACCAACCAATCGATCGAAAAGCGGATCGAAGCAAACGAATTCCGCGCCGATTTGTTCTACCGTCTGTGCGCCATCCGAATCGAGGCGCCGCCCTTGCGCCAGCGCGGTGGCGATGTCGTTTTTCTGGCTCGGAAGTTCCTGAGAATTCATGGCGGACGTTATGGCCGCCCGGATTTGCGCCTTGCGCCGGCGGCGGAAGAAGCCCTGGCCCGCTACTCCTGGCCGGGCAACGTCCGCGAGCTGCGCAACGTGATCGAGCACGCGGTCCTGCTTGCCCCCGGCGAGACAGTCGCACCCGAACACCTCGGTCTGGCGACAACACTTTCCGGGCCCCGAGGCCGGGGTCCGATCTCCACCAGCTTTGCCTTGCCCGAAGCGGGCATCGTTCTCGACGAGCTCGAATCCGGTCTTCTCACCCAGGCCCTGAACCAGACCGGCTGGAATGTCACCCGCGCGGCCAAACTTCTCGGCCTGTCGCGCGATACGCTTCGCTACCGCATGGAAAAATACGGCATCGACGCAGCCCAGTGATCCCCGCCGCGCCAGGATGGCGAAAGAAGTCGCCAAGGCCGCCGAATGCTGGCGGCCAAGCGCCGCGACCTTGATGAGCAATCCGGGTTAACGCACGGGCCGTGCGACGACGAACAGCGTGCCGCCGAGCCGGGGCGCCGCAGCGAACGCCACTTTACCCAGCGTGAACAGGGGGCCATGCCGCCGGGCGTGGGGCTGATGGCAGGTGTCGAGCCGTTCGACCGCGTAGCCGTGACGTTCGAGCAGGTTATGGATGTTGTCGGCGTTGAAGGTCATGACGTGTTCGGCGCCATCGCGGAATCGCCCGAGAAGAAAGCGTATGAAATTCAGCAGCCCGAAGGCGTGCGGCGTGGTGATGACGACGCGGGTTTCCGCCCCGCAGAAGCGCTTGATCCCGTCGAGCATGGCGCCCGGGCTCGACAGATGTTCGATGATATCGGCGGCGACGACGATATCGAAGGGGCCGTCGAGCGCCACGTCCTCAAGACGCTGCACGTCGCCGGCGATCACGTTGTCGAAGATGCCGAGCACCCGGTATTCGTCGATCACCTCGCGGCTGTAGTCGACGCCGACCGTATCGGCCTCATCGGTGAGCTTCCAGTGCAGGGTGTTGCTGGCGAGCTGGACGCGTTCTTCCGGGGTTTCGTCGGCGTGGCCGACGCAGCCGAGATGAAGCACGCGCCGCCCGCGCGCGATGTCGAGGATCGCGTGGTCGCGATCGACAAACCGTCGCGGCGTTCTCGTCTGACTTCGCACTCGCCTCTCGCGCGGTCGCTGACCCGGCGCGCCGGCACGATAACAGAAATCGCGACGACGGGCTGCTTGAATCGTGACGGCGCGGCGCATAGGATCGGCGCGCCGCCGCATCAGGTTCCGGAAAGTCGCCTTGGCGTGAAAGCCGCCGTCATCGTTTTCCCCGGCTCGAACTGCGACCGCGACGTGCGCGTGGCGCTCGCCGCGAGCATGGGGCGTCCGCCCGAGATGATCTGGCACGGTGACAGCGCGCTCCCCGACCTCGACCTCATCGTACTGCCCGGCGGGTTCGCCTACGGCGATTACCTGCGTTCGGGCGCCATGGCGGCGCATTCTCCGGTGATGCGCGAGGTGGCGGCGCGCGCCCGCGCCGGCACGCCGGTGCTCGCCATCTGCAACGGCTTTCAGGTCGCGACCGAGGCGGGGCTTCTGCCCGGCACGCTGATGGCCAACGCCGGCCTCAAGTTCGTCTGCCGCGACGTTTATCTCACGGTCGAAGCGACGGACACGATCTTTACCGGTCGCTACCGGCGCGGTCAGGTCATCCGTGTCCCGGTCGCCCATCACGACGGCAACTACACGATCGACGACGACGGCCTTGCGGCGCTCAGGGACGACGACCGGATCGCGTTCCGCTACTGCACCCCCGAAGGCGACTGCGACGCGGACGCCAATCCCAACGGTTCGCGCGACAACATCGCCGGCGTCTACAACGAAACCCGGACGGTGCTCGGTCTGATGCCGCACCCCGAACGGCTCGCCGACGCGAGGCTCGGGGGAACCGACGGCAAGGCGATGTTCGATTCGCTCGTCGACGCGCTGGGATGAGCGCGGTCACGCCCAACGCCGCCGCCCACGGCTTGTCCGATGAGGAATACCGGCGCATCCTCGCCATCCTCGGGCGCGAACCCAACCTTACCGAGCTTGGCATCTTCTCGGTGATGTGGAGCGAACACTGCTCGTACAAGTCGTCGCGGCGCTGGCTCGCGACGCTGCCGACGGAAGCGCCCTGGGTGATCTGCGGTCCGGGCGAGAACGCCGGCGTCATCGACATCGGCGACGGCCAGGCCGCCGTCTTCAAGATGGAGAGCCACAACCACCCCTCCTTCATCGAGCCCTACCAGGGCGCGGCGACCGGCGTCGGCGGAATCTTGCGCGACGTCTTCACCATGGGCGCGCGCCCCGTGGCCAACCTCAACGCGCTGCGTTTCGGCAGCCCCGATCATCCCAAGACCCGCCATCTGGTCGCCGGCGTGGTCGCCGGCATCGGCGGCTACGGCAACTGTATCGGCGTTCCGACGGTCGGCGGCGAGTGCACCTTCCACCCCGCCTGCGACGGCAACATCCTGGTCAACGCCATGACCGTGGGGCTCGCCGACGCCGGGCGTATCTTCTATTCGGCGGCCGCCGGCGTCGGTAATGCGGTCGTCTATGTCGGTTCGAAGACCGGGCGCGACGGTATCCACGGCGCCACCATGGCCTCGGCCGAGTTCGGCGACGACAGCGAGGCCAAGCGGCCGACGGTGCAGGTCGGCGATCCGTTCACCGAGAAGCTCCTGCTCGAAGCCTGCCTCGAGCTGATGGCGGGCGACGCCATCGTCGCCATCCAGGACATGGGAGCGGCCGGGCTCACCTCGTCGTCGTTCGAGATGGCGGCCAAGGGCGGCGTCGGGATCGAGCTCGACCTCGACGCGGTGCCGTTGCGCGAATCCGGCATGACGCCATACGAGATCATGCTGTCGGAAAGCCAGGAACGCATGCTCATGGTGCTGAGACGCGGCAGCGAGGACGCGGCGCGCGCGGTCTTCGAGAAATGGGAGCTCGACTTCGCGATTGTCGGCATCATCACCGACACGGGCCGCATGGTGCTGCGCTGGCGGGGCGAGACCGCCGCCGATCTGCCGATCGCGCCGCTCGTCGAGCAGGCGCCGCGCTACGACCGGCCGTGGACACCGCCGCCGACGCCGGCGCCGCTCGACGCCGCCGCGTTCGACCCGCCCGAGAGCCTCGGCGCGGCGCTCGAGCGGCTGCTCGGCTCTCCCGACCTCTGTTGTAAGCGCTGGATCTGGGAACAGTACGATCACATGGTCATGGCGGATACGGTGGCGCGCCCGGGCGGGGACGCCGCCGTGGTGCGCGTCCACGGCGGCGACAAGGGCCTCGCGCTCACCGTCGACTGCACGCCGCGCTACTGCGTCGCCGCGCCCGAGACCGGCGGCGCCCAGGCGGTCGCCGAGGCGTGGCGCAACCTGACGGCGGCCGGCGCCCGCCCGCTCGCCGTCACCGACTGCCTCAACTTCGGCAACCCCGAGCGCGCCGGCGTCATGGGCCAGTTCGTCGGCTGCATCGAAGGCATGGCGGCGGCCTGCCGGGCGCTCGATTTCCCCGTCGTTTCGGGCAACGTGTCGTTCTACAACGAGACCAACGGCCGCGCCGTCCAGCCGACACCGACGCTCGGCGGCGTCGGCCTGATCGCCGACCTCGACCGCATGGCGCGGCCGGCGCTTGCGGCGGCGGATCACATCCTGATCGTCGTCGGCGAGACGCACGGCCACCTCGGCGCTTCGCTTTACGCGCGCGAGATTGCCGGCCGCGAGGACGGCGCGCCGCCGCCGGTCGATCTCGCGGCCGAGCGGCGCCACGGCGATTTCGTCCGCGGGCTCATCGAAACCGGCCGGGTGAGCGTCTGCCACGACATCTCCGATGGCGGGTTGTTCGTCGCCGTTGCCGAGATGGCGCTCGCCGGCGGCATTGGCGCGACGCTTGCCGTACCCGAGGACGGACCGCCGCCCCACGCCTGGGCGTTCGGCGAGGATCAGGGGCGCTATGTGATCGCCGTGCCGGCCGAGGCGGCGGCGGCGATCCTCGCCGACGCGGCCGCTGCCGAAATTCCCGCGGAAACCGTAGGGCGCAGCGGTGGAGCCGCGTTGACAGTCTCCGGCGAGAACCCTATATCGCTGGATGAATTGCGCGCGGTTCACGAAGCCTGGCTGCCGGCATATATGGCGGCCGGCTAGACGAAAACCGCAGATAGTCCGACGAGAGACGCAACCATGGCCATGGACCCCGGCGAGATCGAACGCTTAATCCGCGAGGCGCTGCCCGACGCGCGGGTCAGCATCGAGGATCTGCGCGGTGACGGCGATCACTATGCCGCTCAGGTGGTTTCGGCCGCGTTCGAGGGCAAAAGCCGCGTTCAGCAGCATCAGATGGTCTATAAGGCCCTGCGCGGCAGGATGGGCGGGGCGTTGCACGCGCTCGCCCTGCAGACATCGACGCCACACGACGCCTGAGCGTCGGCTACCGGCGAGAAAGAGGTAAGGGAATGGACGGCAATCCGGTTCACGAACGCATCCGTCAGGAGATCGCCGACAGCGCGGTCGTGCTCTATATGAAGGGCAGCCCGGTGTTTCCGCAATGCGGGTTTTCGGCGGCCGTCGTGCAGATCCTCTCGGAGTTGGGGGTCAAGTTCAAGGGCGTCGACGTGCTCGCCGATCCGGCGTTACGCCAGGGAATCAAGAGCTTCAGCGACTGGCCGACGATCCCGCAGCTCTACATCAAGGGCGAGTTCGTCGGCGGCTGCGACATCCTGCGCGAGATGTATCAGACCGGCGAGCTCGACGATCTGCTCGAAGCCAAGGGCGTCGAGCGCGTCGCGTGAGCCCGCCCGAACGCGCAACTGCGAAAATTTCCGGCTATCACGCCCACGTCTATTACGGCGATGGGACCCGCGAGATCGCGGCGCGTATCCGGGAAGAGCTCGCGGAGCGCTTCGACGTCGAACTCGGGCGCTGGCGCGACGCCCCGGTCGGCCCGCACCCGCGACCGATGTACCAGGTCGCTTTCGACGCCACGCTCGCCGGCGAGGTCATTCCCTGGCTGATGCTCAACCACGCCGGCCTCCCGGTATTCATCCATCCGCTGACCGGCGACGACATCGCCGATCATCTCGAACACGCACTCTGGCTCGGCGAAAAGCTCGAACTCGATCCCAACGGCCTTTGAACGTTGCGGCGGGGCGCCATCGCGCCGGTTTCAGAACGACGAGTCGGGCTCTTTGAGAAAGGCGGCTTCCTCAGGCGTCGTTTCGCGGCCCAACGCGGCGTTGCGATGGGGAAAACGGCCGAAGCGTTCGACGATCTCGAGATGCCGGGTCGCCCATTCGATCGAGGCTTTATCGCCCAGGTCGCGGAACAGCGCGACCGAGCGGCGCTGGTCGGCAAGGTCCTCGCTGTGCTCGAACGGCAGGTACAAGAAGCGGCGTTCGATCGGCGGCAGCGCGCGGTCGAAGCCCGCGTCGATCGCCCGGCGTGCCACGGCGCGGGCCTTGGCGTCGCTGGCGTAGGCGCGCGGATCGTCGCGGAACATGTTGCGCGGGAACTGGTCGAGCAGAACGATCAGCGCGAGCGCGCCGCGCGGCGTTTCCTGCCAGTGATCGAGCGCGCCGGCGGCGGCGCCCTTGTAATCGGCGAGAAAGCACCGGCGCACCTCCGCGTCGAGGGCCGCATCCTTTTCGAACCAGATCTTGCGGGGTCGGCCATGGTCGGGATCGCCCGGCGCGCCGAACCAGAACGCGAGGATTTGCTCGCTACGCGACACGACCCCCGTTTTCCTCCCGCTGCCTACCGCTGTCCGGTCTTGTCCGGCATGCGGCGCCCGAGCGCGCGGCCCTTGGCGATCGCGTCCGTCCCGAATTTGTCGCGCACGGTATCGATGGCGCGTTCGACCTCGGCGCGGCGGTCGGGCGTAGTCTCGAACAGGTCGGGCGCCACGGCCTGCGTTTCGGTCACGATGTCGCAGACCCCGATGCCGATCAGCCGGTAGAAGGCGCCGTCGGCCTCGCGTTCGAGAAGCGGCAGCGCCGTCTTGTAGATGACCTCGGCGAGCTGCGTCGGGGCGGCGAGCGTGCGACGGCGCGTGAGCAGGCGGAAGCGCGCCGTCTTGAGCTTGAGCACCACGCCGCGGCCGGCGAGCCCGCCGCGCTTGAGCCGCGCCGATACGGTTTCGCACAAGGGCCACAGCGCGTGGGCGAGGGCGCCGGCGTCGGCGATGTCGGCGTCGAAGGTGGTCTCCGCCGACATGCTCTTGACGGGTGCGGCGGGGTCGACGCGCCGGTCGTCGTCGCCGCGGGAAAAGCGCGCGAGCCGTCGGCCGATGCGGCCGTAGCGGGCGACGAGTTCGTCCTCGGCAATCGCCTGAAGCGCGCCGATCGTCGCGATGCCGTCGTCGCCGAGCCGGCGTTGCAGGGTGGGTCCGACGCCCCACAGCAGGCTCACCGGCTGGGCGGCGAGAAAATCGACCGCCTCGGCCCGGCCGATGACCGTGAAACCGCGCGGCTTGTCCCGGTCCGAAGCGATTTTGGCGAGGAACTTGTTGTAGCTCAGGCCGACCGAGGCGGTGATGCCGAGCTCGCTCTCGATGCGGCCGACAAGCGCGGCGAGCGTCACGGCGGCGCTGCGCCGGTGCAGACGCTCGGTGCCGGCGAGATCGAGAAAGGCCTCGTCGATCGACAGCGGTTCGACCAGAGGCGTGACCTCGCGCAGCAAGGCACGCACCTCTCGGCCGACCGCCCGGTACTTGGCGACGTCGGGTCGGATGACGATCGCCTGCGGGCACGCCTTGAGCGCCCGGTGCATGGGCATCGCCGAGCGGATGCCGTAGCGCCGCGCCACGTAACAGGCCGCCATGACGACGCCGCGGTGACGGCCGCCGACCAGAACCGGCTGCTCCGAGAGCTCGGGACGGTCGCGCTTCTCGACGCTGGCGAAGAAGGCGTCACAGTCGAGGTGGGCGATGGTCAGGCGGTCGATCTCGGCGTGGCGCAGCACGCGCGGCGAACCGCACGCGGCGCAGGTCTCGCCGTCGGCGTCGTCGGCTTGGGCGACAAGGCAGTCTCGACAGAACGCGGGCATGGACGACGACCATCGTAAACGCGCCGGGGCCGCATCATGGTAGCGCAAACGCACCGTCGGCGGGACGGTCCTCATGACCGGAGCGAGCGCGACGAAAACGATGGCCATCGGCGAATGCAAGCAAGCATTTCCGATCGGATCCCCGTTTAACGCTGTTTAATGACGAAGTGGAAACCACGAACGGCACGATCAAAAACACCCCTTCGACGCCGCGAAACCGGTGATCGTCGTCACTTCTTCTGGAAGGAAAATGAAATATTATTTCGCTGTATTTGTGGCGTATGCCGTTAATCGACCGTGTTTCGTCCGGCGGTTTAACGATGGAGTAACCGTCACTGGCTAAGTTAACGGGCGTGATCGCTATCAGGAGTCGTTTGACGATGGATGAAACCACACGGCGCGAACTTCTGCATCGCCTGAAGATCATTGCCGCGGCTTCGGCCGTCGGCTATGTCGCGCCCAAGGTGACGGCGATCGATGCGGCGTTGGCCGCCGGCCCGCCGTGCTCGCAGCTGAATAAAAGAAAAAAATGCAAGAAGAAGAAGAAAAAAAAGAAGAAAAAGAAGAAGAGGCCATAAGCGGGATGCCCGCGACGCCGACATACGCGATCCATCCCCGATTTCCGTGCACGGCCTTTGCCAACCCTGGCGAGCGCGGAGCCGGCCACCCGGCATTATTTCACGAACAATCTGCGTTCGAGGCCGAAGAACGATTAGGCGCCCGACGGCGTTACCCGAACGGTCTCGGAGAGACCGATCCCCGCCTTGCTCGGTATCTGGATCCAGGGGATCAGATGGAAGGTCATGTTGGCCTCGATCACGGCGGGATCGTCGGGCGGGTTAACGATGGAATAACCGTTGCTGCGTTAGGTGACCGGCGTGATCGCTATCAAGGGTCGTTTGACGATGGATGAAACCACACGGCGCGAACTTCTGCATCGCCTGAAGATCATTGCCGCGGCTTCGGCCGTCGGCTATGTCGCGCCCAAGGTGACGGCGATCGATGCGGCGTTGGCCGCCGGCCCGCCGTGCTCGCAGCTGAATAAAAGAAAAAAATGCAAGAAGAAGAAGAAAAAAAAGAAGAAAAAGAAGAAGAGGCCATAAGCGGGATGCCCGCGACGCCGACATACGCGATCCATCCCCGATTTCCGTGCACGGCCTTTGCCAACCCTGGCGAGCGCGGAGCCGGCCACCCGGCATTATTTCACGACCAATCTGCGCTCAAAGCCGAAGAACGATTCGGCGCCCGACGGCGTTATCCGAACGGTCTCGGAGAGACCGATCCCCGCCTTGCCCGGTATCTGGATCCAGGGGATCAGATGGAAGGTCATGTTGGCTTCGAGCACGGCGGGATCGTCGGGCTGCAGGCTGAGGATGTGGCCTTCTCCCCAGTCGGGCGCGTAAGCGATGCCGATCGAATAGCCCGAGCGCGTCGTCTGGGTCGCGCCGAACGAATTTCTGGCGAACACCGAGCGGCTCAGCGTATCGATCTCGCCCGCGGTGGCGCCGGGCTTCATCGCCGTCATGCAGGCTTCGACCGCCTCGCGGATCAAGCCTTCCGCCTCGATCATCTCGGGCGGCGGCGCGCCCAGGAAGACGTTGCGCATCATCGCGGTGTGATAGCGTTGCACGCAGCCGCCGATCTCAAGGAATACGGTTTCGCCCGGCTCGATGACGCGGCCCTCCCAGGTCGCGTGACCGATGGCGCAGCGCGGACCC
Organism: Alphaproteobacteria bacterium; assembly: GCA_046758065.1. Taxonomy (GTDB): domain Bacteria; phylum Pseudomonadota; class Alphaproteobacteria; order JAAXGF01; family JAAXGF01; genus JBHHZM01. Next base: position 32,600 of record JBHHZM010000018.1, read on the forward strand.
GAGGCGACGAAGGGCGAGCAGGCGGGGTACTCGCCGCCGGCCTTGAACATCGCGTGGTGGATTTCGGCGGCGACGTCGTTCTCGCTCGTGCCCGCCTCGACGGCGGCGATGCCGGCGCGCATGCCCGCCTCGGTCGCCCTGGCCGCGCGCGTCATGATCGCGATCTCGGGCTCCGACTTGACCACCCGGCCCGCCTCGACGAGGCCCGAGCAGTCGACGAAGGTCGCGTCGGGACAGGCGGCGAACAGACGTTCCTGTTCGGTCGCGCGTAGGAAGTAGCAGTGCTTTTCATAGCCGAGGCGTTTGTTCGCGAGTCCGAACTCGGCGAGCGCGTCGGCGAGTCGCGAGATCGGCTCTTCGGTGTCCCGGTAGGGCCGGCTGCGTTCGATCCAGGTGCGGGTCTCGACGCTGGTGTCCTCGAGCAGGCGGGTCACCATGAAGGGTTCGTCGTCGAGCGGCACCACCACGGTCTGGAAGTAGTAATAGCCCGTGGTCTGGTAGCCCGTGAGATAGGTGATGTTCTCCGGCCCGGCGACGATCACCGCGTCGACGCCATGCCCAGCCGCCCGTTCGCGCAGCGCGTTCACGCGCCGCTCGAACTCGTCCATCGGGAAAACCAGATCGTCCCTCTGCCGCATATCGGCCCCCGGCTTGGTTCGTGACCGGCGCACAGGATGCGTGCAACGGCACGGCCTGCCAAGGAAAATGCGTGCCGAACTAACCCGGGCTAACCTTTCGGCAAGAACTCCGCAGGGTTTTGGATTGCCCTGCTGGCGCCCGATATTGACGGCGTAGGTCGAGACGCGCCCGCGCGCCCGGCCGCCGCATTCAATGGAGACCGGACATGTCCGACATCGCCGACGATACCGATTTCCACCCCGTCATCCATCGCTTTTCCCGCTTCCTGCTCGGCATTTCGGCGGGTCTCGGAAC
>JBHHZM010000019.1:0-33252 GCA_046758065.1 Alphaproteobacteria bacterium
CCCGCTAGTGCCTGAAATGGCGCCGGCCGGTGAAGACCATGGCGAGGCCGGCGTCGTCGGCGGCGGCGATGACCTCGTCGTCGCGCACCGAACCGCCCGGCTGGATGACCGCCGTCGCGCCCGCCTCGGCCGCCGCCAGCAGACCGTCGGCGAACGGAAAGAAGGCGTCGGAGGCGACCGCCGAGCCCCGGAGCCGGTTGCCGTCCTCGCCCGCGGCGCGCGCCGCGTCGTGCGCCTTGAGGGCGGCGATGCGCGCGGCGTCGACGCGGCTCATCTGCCCGGCGCCGACGCCCACCGTGGCGCCGTCCCTGGCGTAGACGATGGCGTTCGACTTGACGTGCTTGCAGACCGCGAAGGCGAACAGGAGATCGGCGATCTCCGCCGCGCTCGGCGCCCGTTTCGTCACCACCCTGAGATCGTCCGCGGCCAGCCGGCCGGTATCGCGGGTCTGCGCCAGCAGGCCACCGGCGAGCGAGCGCAGGACGAGGCCGTCGGCCGCCGGATCGGGCATCCCGCCGGTCGCCAGCAGGCGCAGGTTCTTCTTCTCCGCCAGCGCCGCGCGCGCTTCCGGTCCGACCTCGGGCGCGATCACGACCTCGACGAAGATTTCCGCGATTTCGCGGGCGGTCGCGCCGTCGAGCGGCCGGTTGAGCGCGACGACGCCGCCGAAGGCGCTCAGCGGATCGCAGGCGAGCGCCCGGCGGTAGGCCGCCAGCGGGCTGTCGGCGAGCGCCGCGCCGCAGGGGTTGGCGTGCTTGATGATGGCGACCGCGGGCGCCTCGAACTCGGCGACCAGCTCGAAGGCGGCGTCGGTGTCGTTGAGGTTGTTGTAGCTCAGCGCCTTGCCCTGAAGCTGCTCGGCGCTCGCCACCCCGGGCCGCGGCGTCCCGCCGGTGTAGAACGCCGCCCGCTGGTGCGGGTTCTCGCCGTAACGCAGCGCTTCGCGGCGGCGGAACGACAGCGCGAGCCGCGCCGGCAGTTCGTCGCCGCGCGCTGCGGCGAACCACCCGGCGATCGCGGCGTCGTAGGCGGCGGTGCGGGCGAAGGCGGTCGCGGCGAGGCGGCGGCGCAGCCCGGGGCCGATCGCGCCGTCGTTGGCCGTCATCTCGGCCATCACCGCGGCGTAGTCGGCGGGCTCGACGATCACGGCGACGAAGGCGTGGTTCTTGGCGGCCGAGCGGATCATCGCCGGACCGCCGATGTCGATGTTCTCGATGCATTCGGCGACGTCGGCGTCGCGCGCCGCCGCCGCCTCGAAGGGGTAGAGGTTGACCACCACCATGTCGATCGGCGCGATGCCGTGCTCGGCCATCGCCGCGCGGTGGCTTTCGGCGTCGCGCCGCGCGAGGATGCCGCCGTGGACCCTGGGGTGCAGGGTCTTGACCCGGCCGTCCATGATTTCGGGGAAACCGGTATGGTCGGCGACCTCGACGACCGCGACGCCGGCCTCGCGGAGCGCGCGCGCCGAACCGCCGGTCGAAAGAATTTCCACGCCCGCCTGCGCGAGAAAGCGGCCGAACTCGGCGAGACCGGACTTGTCGGAGACCGAAACCAGGGCGCGGCAAGGGCGCATCGCGCGACCCTCAGCGCCCCGCGCTGGCCCGCGCGATCTCGCCGGGCGGGCCGTATTCGGGCACGATCTCGCGGATCAGCGCGAGCGTCTCGGCGGTGCGCCGCGCCGCGGCCGCCGTCGCCAGCGCGTCGAGCCGTCGCGCCAACGCCGGCAGATCGACCGGGCGCGAGCGCGCCAGCAGGACGCCGCCGCTGGCCGTCGCCTCGCGCGCTTCGCCGGCGTGGAACAGTTCTTCGTGAAGCTTCTCTCCCGGCCGGATGCCGGTATGGACGATCGCGACGTCCTCGCCGGGTGCGAGCCCCGCGAGCCGGATCATCTGGCGCGCGAGATCCTCGATGCGCACCGGCTCGCCCATGTCGAGAACGAAAATCTCGCCGCCGCGCCGCGCCTGGCCGCGGCCGATCACCGAGGCTGCGAGCACCAGTTCGACCGCCTCGCGCACGGTCATGAAATAACGCGTCATATCGGGGTGGGTGACGGTGAGCGGCCCGCCGCCGGCGAGCTGGCGGCGGAACAGCGGCACCACCGAGCCGGTCGAGTCGAGCACGTTGCCGAAGCGCACGGTGACGAAGCGCGTCCCGTCGGCGCCGAGCCGGGCGCCCTGCGCCTGGCAATAGAGCTCGGCGATGCGCTTGGTCGCGCCCATCACGCTCGACGGGTTGACCGCCTTGTCGGTCGAGATCAGCACCATCGCGCGCACCCGCGCGGCGCGGCAGGCGTCGACCAGGTTGCGGGTGCCGACCACGTTGGTCAGCACGCCTTCGTTGGGGTTGGCCTCGACCATGGGCAGATGCTTGAAGGCGGCGGCGTGGAACACCACGTCGGGGCGTTCGCGCGCCAGCACCGCGTCGATGCGGGCGCGGTCGCGCACGTCGCCGAGGACGGCGTCGCGCGGCACGGCGGAGCGGTGCGCGGCGAGTTCGGCGTCGATGCGGTAGAGATTGTATTCGCCGTTGTCGAAAAGCGTGAGATGCGCCGGGACGAAAGCCGCGATCTGGCGCGCGAGCTCGGCGCCGATGGTGCCGCCGGCGCCGGTCACCAGCACCCGGCGGCCGGCGATGAAGGCGCGCATGCCGGCGCGGTCGAGCACCGCCTGCGGCCGTCCCAGCAGGTCCTCGACGGCGACCGGGCTGACCTCGATGGGGCGCTCCTCGCCGCTCCTGAACTCGGTGAGCCGGGGCAGGCGCGCCAACGTCATGCCGAGATCGTCGGCGGTATCGAGCAGCCGGCGCACGGTTTCGCCGTCGCATCGCTCGGTGAGGATCAGACGTTGCGGCCTCGAGCCGCGCCGGTCGAGCTTGTCGACGACGGCCGGAATTTCGTCGAGACGGCCGAACACCCGCACGCCGTGGATCTGGCCACCGACCAGTCCGGCACGATCGTCGACCACGCCCGCCACCCGGTAAGCGGCGGTCGCCGCGCCGCGCGCCATCTCGCGGATGAACAGCTCGGCCGCGTTGCCGGCGCCGACCAGCAGCACCGGAATGCGGCGTTCGTCGGCGGGCGCGGCGAACCGCGCGAAGCCGCGGTCCTTGATCAGCCGGTAGACGAAACGGGGGCCGCCGAGCAGCGCGACCAGGACGAACCAGTTGATCGCCGCCGCCGAGCGGGGAAAGCCCTCGAGCCGGGTGGCGATGAACAAGACCGGCAGGAAGATCAGAATCACCAGCGTCACGCTCTTGACCAGCGCCAGCAGATCGTTGAGCGAGGCGTAGCGCCACAACGCGCGGTAGAGCCTCATGCGCCAGAAGACCGCGCCCGATACGACGGTGAACAGCGCCGTTCCCTCGACGATGAAATCGGAGGTCTGCGCCATCAAATCGTCGCCGAGCCGCAGGTAGAGCGCGAGCACGAACGAGACCGCCGCCATGATCAGGTCGTGGACGGCGGCGACGATCGGTCGGTTGAAACGCAGCTTGGGCATTCTCCGGCGGGTCCCCGGTGGGCTGGCGGGAAAATAGCACAGCGGTTTCGACGCGCGACAGAAAGGTTTGGCGTCGCCCGCGGTTCCTGTATGGTTTGCGCGCATCGACCCGCGCCGAAGGATAGCGCCCCGCATGTGTCCCAACACCACCCGATGCCGGTCCGCAGCCGGCCGCGCCAACCGGGCATTCGGTAGATGAGCGACAACGCCGCCGACCCGATCATCGTCGCCGGCGCCGAGGTGCTGCAAGACGGCGCCGCCTGCCTGGTGCGCGCCGCCGAACGGCTGTCGCCCGACTTCGCCGCCGCGGCGCGCGCGCTCGCCGCGCCCGAGAGCTTCACCATGGTGGTGGGCGTCGGCAAATCCGGCGACATCGGCCGCAAGTTCGTTTCGAGCCTGCTGTCGACCGGGCACGGCGCGGCCTTTCTGCACCCCACCGACGCGCTCCACGGCGACATCGGCATCGCCGAGCATGCCACCCACGCCGTGCTGCTCAGCCATTCGGGGAACACCCGCGAGCTGGTCGCGCTGTCGCCCCTGATCAAGCAGTTCGGCGTCGCCGCGACGCTGATCACCCACGGCCGCGACTGTACGCTCGCCGAACACGCCGACTGGATCATCGAAACCGGCGTCAGCGCCGAGGCGGGGATCGGCGGCCTGGCGCCGACCTCGTCGTCGACCACCACGCTGGCGCTGTGCGACGCCCTGATGATCGCGAGCCTCAGCCTGCGCGGCTTCACCTCGGACCAGTTCGCGCGCTATCACCCGGGGGGCATGCTGGGACGTCGTTTGCGTCGGGTCTCGGACGTCATGATCCCGCGCGAGGCGCTCGTCTGGCTGGCGCCCTCGACCGGCATATACGACGTGCTCGAACGGATCACCCGGGGCGGTCACGGTTTCGCCGTGGTCGGCGAAGCGGCGGCGACGCATATCGAATCGGTCGGCATCATCACCGACGGCGACGTCCGGCGGGCGGCCGGCGACCGGGACGGTTTCGCGGCGAAGACGGCGGGCACGATCATGTCCCGCGCGCCCAAGTCGATCGCCGCCGACGCGCTCGCGATCGAGGCGATCCGGCTGATGGAGGAATACGCCTACACTTCGCTGTTGTGTGCCGACGATGCGGGCCGCGTGGTCGGCGCGGTCCACCTGCACGATGTGGTGTCGCGCGAGCTCGGACTCGCCGCGGCGGGCATCGCGCGCGACCAGTCGTGACGGCGCGGCCGGCGGACCACCGCCTCCAAACAGACCACTGCCGCCGGGAACTTATCCCGCCCCTTTGCCCGGCGCCCGCGGCGTGATACGTTCGTAAAATGAACGTTCAATCGGTGGCGTCGGTTCCCTGGTACTTGGTAGCGTAAGTCCGCGTGTCACCCCCACCATCGAGGGGGAGGGCCAGGAACTTGACATCCTGCCATAATTTCCCCCTCCCCTGGTGGGAGGGGCAGGGGGAGGGGGACGAATAATGAGTCACTTTCCTTTGCAAGCAAGTACTAGAGCGGTTCCGGGACGTTCTGGGGTATGACGTGATGGCGGCGGGGCGCAGATCGCGGGGCCGGCCATGAACCGGCGGCGCGCGGCGCTGGATGCGGCGATGCTGCACGAGCTCCTCGAACGCGTCGGCAACGGCACGCCCCTCGGCCAGCGGGCGCTCGCGGGCGAGCTCGGCGTCGCGCTCGGGCTCGCCAACGCCTACCTCAAGCGCTGCCTCGACGACGGCCTGATCGCGCACGTGGGCAAGGACGGCCGCCGTTTCCGCTACCGGCTGACCGACAAGGGCGATGCTGAAAGACGCCGGCTCGCCGGCCGCCGCCTGCGCGAATCGGCGGCGCTGTTCGGAATCGCGCGCGACAGCTTTGACCGGCTTTACGCCCGGCTCGTCGGGCGCGGGGTCGAGCGGGTGGTGCTCTGCGGGGTCGACGAGCTCACCGAGATCGCCGTGCTGTGCAGCCTCGGCAGCGGCATCCGGCCGATTGGCGTCTGGCGCCACGCCGGTCGTCCCACCGGCGTGCGCGGCGTTCCCGGTGTCCTGCTTGGCAACGTCGTCGATGCCGACGCTGTCGTGATTTCGGTCGCGCACAGCGTCGAAAGCGTTTTCTCGGCGCTGCGCCATCGCCTCGCGGCCGAGCGCATCGCCGTGCCCGACGTGCTCGACTTCACGCCGCCGGACGGCACCTGACCCGCCATGTGCGGCATCGCCGGAGTGTGGTCGCCGTCGCCGCTCGGTCCGCCGGCCGAGATCGAAGCGCGGCTCGGTTCGATGGTCGCCGCCGTCGCCCATCGCGGCCCCGACGGTCGCGGAGTCTGGAGCGACGGCGCCGTCGGCCTCGGCCATGCCCGACTCGCCGTCATCGACCCGAGTCCGGCCGCCGCCCAGCCGATGAGCGATGCCGAAGGCGTTGTCCGTCTGGTGCATAACGGCGAGGTCTACAACTTTCCCGACCTGCGCGAGGAGCTCGCACGCCTCGGCCACCGCTTCCGCAGCCGTTCGGACACCGAGGTCATCGTCAACGGCTACAAGGCGTGGGGCGACGGCGTGATCGACCGGCTGCGCGGCATGTTCGCCTTCGCGCTCTGGGATGCGCGCCGCCGACGCCTGCTGCTGGTCCGCGACCGCCTGGGGCAGAAGCCGCTCTATTACGCCTGGCACGACGGGGCGCTGCTGTTCGGCTCGGAGATCAAGGCGATCCTGGCCTGGCCGGGGGTCGAGCGGACGCCCGATCTCGACGCCATCCACCACTACCTGACCTTCCAGTACGTGCCGACCCCGGCGACCGCCTTCCGCGGCGTCCGCGCGCTCGAACCGGCTCACTGCATGGTGATCGAGGGCGACGGCGAAATGCGGACCGAGCGCTACTGGTCGCTGCCCGAACCCGAAGCCGCGCGGCGTCGTCCGCGGCGTGCGCTCGAAGAAGAGATCGTCGCCCGCCTCGACGAGGCGGTCCGCCTGCGCCTCGTCGCCGACGTGCCGCTCGGGGCGTTTCTCTCGGGCGGCGTCGATTCGGCGGCGATCGTCGCCTCGATGGCGCGCGCGACGTCCGCGCCGGTCAAGACCTTCACCATCGGCTTCGAGGAGGCGGCCTACGACGAGCGGCGCTACGCCCGCATGGTCGCCGAGCGTTACGGCACCGACCACCACGAGTTCGTGGTCGCGCCCGACGCCATGGCGGTGTTGCCGAAGATCGTCTGGCACTACGGCCAGCCGTTCGCCGATTCCTCGGCGCTGCCGACCTGGTACGTCGCCGAGATCACGCGCCGCCACGTCACCGTCGCGCTCAACGGCGACGGCGGCGACGAGGGCTTCCTCGGTTATCCGCGCTACGCCGGCTGCCGCGCGGCCGGCCTGACCGATGCGCTGCCGCCCGCGTTGCGCCGGACCCTGGCGGCGGCCGGGCGGCGCCTGCCGTTCGAGACCAGCCCGCGGCGCGGCCTGCGTTACGCTCGGCGCTTCCTGATCGACGCCGCGGCGGGCGGCGCCGAACGCTACGGTCGCTGGATGACCTTCTTCTCCGACGAGCAGAAGGCGGCGCTCTACGGCGACGCGCTGCGCGACCGTCTCGCCGGGCGTTCGCTCGCGCTGCTCGAACGCTGGTACGGCGACGGCGACCTGGGCATCGCGCGCGCGGCCTACGCCGATATCCACGGCTATTTGCCGGACGACCTGCTGGTAAAGGTCGACGTCGCGACCATGGCGCACGGGCTCGAAGCCCGTGCCCCGTTCCTCGACCACGAACTCATGGCCTTTGCGGCGGCGATTCCGGCGGATCGCAAGATGCGCGGCCTGCACACCAAGACGCTGCTCAAGTCGGCGATGAAGGAACGCCTGCCCCGCGCGGTGCTCCAGCGTCCCAAGATGGGGTTCGGCGTGCCGATCGAGCGCTGGCTGCGCGGCGAAATGCGCGATCTCGTTCGCGACACGCTGCTTTCGGCGCGGGCGACGGCGCGCGGGCTGTTCCGCCCCGAGGCGGTGCGGAACCTGCTCGACGAACACGCCCGCGGCGTCCGCCTGCACCACCACCGCATCTGGGCGCTGCTGATGCTCGAGCTCTGGTTCGCGATGTGGATCGACCCGGCGCACCCGCCGGCGCGGCCCTGAGGCGCCATGAAGATCTGCCAGCTCTGCGCCGTCGATTTCACGTTCTATCATTTCCTGCTGCCGCTCGCCCGGGCGATGGCCGAGGCCGGGCACGAGGTCGTCGGGGTCTGCGCCGACGGCCCGCTCCTCGACCGGGTGCGCGCGGCGGGCCTGCGCGTCGAGACGGTGCCGTTCTCGCGCGACCGCGACCTCGTCAATCATGCGCGTGTGCTGCGCCGGCTCGGCGCGCTGTTCCGCGCCGAGCGCTTCGACATCGTCCACGTGCACACCCCCGTCGCGGCGCTGCTCGGCCGTCTCGCGGCCCGGCGCGCGGGCGTGCCGCGCGTCGTCTATACCGCGCACGGCTTCTACTTCCACGATCGCATGTCCTGGCCCCGGCGGCTCCCCTGGATCGCCCTCGAATGGCTCGGCGGGCGGATGACCGACGTGCTGTTTACCCAGGCCGACGAGGACGCGGCGACGGCGCGGCGCTTCCGGCTGTGCCGCGGCGGCGCGATCGCGGCCATCGGCAACGGCGTCGACCCCGTGCGCTTCGCCCCTGCGGACGACGGCGGCACCGCGCGGCAGGCGCTCCGCCGGGCGCTTGATACGCCCGAACACGCCGTGGTCATCGTCACGGTCGGCCGGTTGGTGGCGGAGAAAGGCTATCCCGAATTGTTCAACGCGATGCGCGCGCTCGACGCCGTTCTGTGGGTGGTCGGCGAGCGCCTGGCGAGCGACCGCGCTCGCGCCATCGAGGCCGAGATCGCCGCCGCAGTCGCGGATCCGGCGCTGGGGCCGCGCCTCCGTCTGCTCGGCCGCCGCGACGACGTGCCCGAGATCCTGCGCGCGGCCGATGTCTTCGCCCTGCCGTCGCATCGCGAGGGCATGCCGCGCTCGATCATCGAGGCGATGATGACGGGGCTTCCGGTGGTCGCCACCGACATCCGCGGCGCCCGCGAGGAGGTGGTCGACGGCGCGACCGGCGCGCTTGTCCCGGTGGGCGCCGCATCGGCGCTGGCGCGGGCGCTCGCCCGCCTCGCCGGCGATGCGGCGCTGCGCGCGCGCTGGGGCGCGGCGGGACGGGCGCGGGCGCTCGGCCTGTTCGACGAGCAGGCGGTGATCGCGCGACAGCTCGCGTATCTGTGTCTGAATCCGGCCGATTAACGGAGCGCCGCGCCCCCGTTCAGCCGCCCTCGCCGATGCGACTGAGCGCCCATTTGATCGTCGTCTTGTTGCCCTTGAGCGGGCCGCCGAGAACGATCTGCTCGGAGCGTCGCGGCTCGCCGCCCGCGCCGAGATAGACGCTTTCGGCGATCCGCAGCGCGGCGCCGGCGACGCGCAGTCGCCAGCCGCCTCCCTTCCCGAGTCTGAGCAGCGCGCCGGCGCCGTCGTCGACCAGCGAGGCGCTGACCGCAGGGTGCAGGTGAAAACGCACGGCGAAGCTCTTGCCGCCGGGGCCGCTCAGTCTGTCCTCGCCGCGCAGGTCGTTGCCCGCGGCGTCGAGGTAGAGCCGGCGGCGGTGGACGACGCCGAAGGTCTCGCGGTAGCCGTCGTGCTCGGCGTCGAGCCAGATGCTGCCGGCGTCCTCGTGACGGGCGCAGGTCACCCGTTTCGGGCCGCGCACCACGGCGCCGGCGGACGTGATATCGACCGCGTCGGTGTCGTCGATCGTGACCGTCGAGTGCGCCGCGGTCGCACGTTGCGCCCGCCGCCAGGCGGGCCGGTCGCCCGCGTAGGCGCCGCAGTTGACGATCAGGCGCTCGGCGCCGACGCTGACTTCGAGGCTCAAGGGGCCGGCGTGCGTGTGGCGACAGGCGGACGCGGGCGGCGCACCGACGTCGGCGACCACCAGCAGGGCGCCCGCCGCCAACCGCTCGAAGCCGCTGTGCGGCGCGCTCGCCGGTTCCTTCCCGTCGGCTTCGCCGAGTTCGAGCGCGGCGTCGATGACGGCCGGGTTCTCCTCGTTCGAATCGTTGAACAGCGCGAGACCGCCGTCGCCATGACGGAAGAAGCGCAGCATCGGCGCCATGCGGTCGATCGCGTTCTGCAGCGCCTTAGGCACCGGCCGCGAGGCGAGCCTGAGCGCCGCGCGCAGCGCGACCAGGTCCTGAAAAACCCGAAAATGGACCGAGGGACTGCGCGCGACGTGGCCGCCGTCGGCGAGCGCCTGTTCGGCGGCCTCGCGTTCGAGAAGCTCGATACCGAGTTCGAGGCGGCGCTCGTTGCCGGGAAGGCAGAGCGCCCCGATCACGAGCCCCTTGATCGCCGCCATGCGGGCCTCGGCGTCGGCGGCGTCGCCGGCGACCCGCGCGAGATGACGGAGCTGTGCGGCGAGGCTCGCCAGTGTTCGGGCCTTGAGATCGGTATCGCCGGCGTGGACGACGAAGTCGGCGTGGCCGATCCAGGCCGCGATGCGACGGCCCAGCACGTCGGGCCGCCAGACCAGCGGATGCCAGGCGCCGCAGCGGCCGACCCAGTCCGACACCGCGTCGCGCGCCGCGGCGCGCGCCTCGTCCGAGCCCAGCGCCTCGAAATCGCGCAGCCACGCGAAACCATGCGCCTCGACCAGCCAGACGGGGCTGGCGCCCGCCGGATGCCACGGTAGCCCGGTGGTAGCGGTGATGCACTGGTCGCCGAAACGGTATTCGCCGGCGAGAAACGCCCGGCCGCGTCCGGCGTCGCCGGGCCAGGGGTCGCCCGGGCGAAACGCGAGGCCGTCGGGCCGTCGGCCCCGCAGGCTCATGCGGTAGAGCGCCGAGCCGTAGACGGCACCGCGCAGCGTATCGCCGAGGCGGACGACCGCCCGGCGCGCGTGCGTCTGCACCGGCGATGCCAGGCCCAGAGCGCGGCTCTGGCTCATCGAGGCTCAGCCCCGGAGGCGGGCGATGTTGTCGGCGTACGCCGCGGGCCCGCCGTCGAACACCGCGGTGCCGGCGACCAGCACGTCGGCGCCGGCGGCGACGGTGAGCGGTGCGGTCTCGGCGTTGACGCCGCCGTCGACTTCGAGATCGATGGCGCGGCCGGCGGCGTCGATCCGGCGGCGCAGCGCCGCGATCTTTTCGGTCATCGCCGGAATGAAGCGCTGGCCGCCGAAACCCGGATTGACGCACATCACCAGCACCAGATCGACCGCGTCGAGCACGTAGTCGACCGCCTCGGCCGGCGTTCCCGGGTTGAGCGCCACGCCCGCCTTGCGGCCGAGCGACTTGATGAGCTGGATGCTGCGGTGCAGGTGCGGCCCGGCTTCGGGGTGGACGGTGATGATGTCGGCTCCGGCTGCGGCGAAATCGGCGATGTAGGGATCGACGGGAGAAATCATCAAGTGAACGTCGAACGGCTTGTCGCTGTGGGCGCGCAAGGTCTTCACGACCGCCGGCCCGACCGTCAGATTGGGCACGAAATGGCCGTCCATCACGTCGACGTGGATGTAATCGGCGCCCGCTTCGTCGACGGCGCGCACTTCCTCGCCGAGGCGGGCGAAATCGGCGGCGAGGATCGAGGGCGCGATGCGCGGGGATCTTGGCATGGCGCTGTGGTAGCAGCTTAAATGCGGCGCCGCAAGCGGGCGGCGTAGAAGCCGTCGAGCCCGCCGAACGCGGCGAGATGGCAGGGCAGCGTGCGCAGATCGCCGGCCGCAGTGACGAATTCCGCAAGGCCGCCGACCTCGGCCGCCGCGACCGGCGCGCGCGCGAAATCGGACCGGCGCGCGAGCAGCGCGGCGATGCGGTCCTCGCCTTCCTCGGGTTCGAGCGAGCAGACGCAGTAGACCAGCGTGCCGCCGGGCGCGAGCATGGCGCAGGCGGCGTCGAGCAGGCGGTCCTGGAGCGCCGCGAGGCGCGCCACGTCGGCGGCGCGCTTGAGGCGGGCGACGTCGGGATGGCGGCGGATCGTGCCGGTGGCGCTGCACGGCGCGTCGAGCAGCACGAACGGGGCCGGTTGGTCGGGCCGCCAGTCGGTCATGTCGGCGGCGACCGTCGCGGCGGCGAGGCCGAGGCGCGCGAGGTTGGCCTCGAGCCGGGGAAGCCGCGGCGCCCGGTCGACGGCGGTCACCCGCGCTCCAACGGCGGCGAGCTGCGCCGTCTTGCCGCCCGGCGCGGCCCCAAGGTCGAGAACCGCGGCGCCGGCGACGTCGCCGAGCAGCCTTACCGGCAGGGCGGCCGCCGCGTCCTGCACCCACCAGGCGCCCTCGGCGTATCCCGGCAAGGCGCTTACCGCGCCGCCGAGAGTGCGGCGCAGGCTGCCGGTGGGCAGGAGCGTCGCCGCCAGCCGCGTCGCCCAGGTCGCGGCGTCGTCCCTGACGGTGAGGTCGAGCGGCGGCTCGGCGAGATGGGCTGCGGCGATGGCGCGCGCACTCGCCTCGCCGTAGGCCGCGTTCCAGCGTCGCCACAGCCAGTCGGGGGTGTTGAGACGGGCGGCGTCCTGCGCCGCGGCCCGGGCCCTGCCTTCGCCGGCGATACGCCGCAGGACCGCGTTGACGAGGCCCCGGTAGGGCGCCATGTCCCGACCCCGGACGAGCGCCACCGTGGCGTCGACCGCGGCATGGGGCGGGGTCGCGAGGAAGACGAGCTGACAGGCGCCAAGGCGGAGCGCGTGGCGCGCCCTTGCGGCCTTCGCCGGCAGCGGACGCGCGAGGCAGCCGTCGATCAGGGCGTCGATCTGGCCCAGCCGGCGCAGCGTGGTCGCGACCAGCAGGCGGGCGAAGGCGCGGTCGCGCTCGGCGAGGCGGGCAAGACCGGCATGGCGCTCGATCGCCTCATCGAACGGCGTCCGCCGGCTCAGCACCGCGTCGAGCAGGTCGAGCGCGCAGGCGCGGGCGTCGTGGCGGGGGTTGTGGTGGACCGTCGGCATCGCCCCCGGTCTAGCCCGATTCGCTCGTTCCTGTCGATCTTCACCCACGCCCGCCTTCTCCGCGGCTGTCGGAATTCTTGACAGTGGTTCGCAGCGCCAAAACGGTCGCCCTTTAGCGCTTAGTCATTGAAAAACAAGAAAACCCGTCGCCGGTCGGGAGCGTGGAACGGCGATTCGGGGCGAATCGGCCCCGGATTCGCCGCCTGTTAACTGTCAGGATTCTTTACACATCGGCGGCCGGCCCCATACGCCGCGCTGGCGTTAACCATACAACCAACTGATTTATCGGAATTTCCTTCGGGGTGGCACGGGACTTGCGGGGAAACAGGCAGGGAGACCGGAATCCGTCGCTTCGGGATGTACGACGGGAGCCGGGCCTTCAGTGGAAGGCGAATTCATCACTCCCTCCACACTCCTCCAGGGATCCTTGGGGCGGTCTCAGTCGGACCGCCCCATTTTTCTGCATTTCACACGCCGGCGCCTCAGCCCCAGGGGCCGACCGCCCCCGCCATCTCGCGCAGGCGGCGGATGCGGTCCTCGATCGGGGGATGGGTCGCGAACAGCGCGGCGAGCGCCCGCCCGCGCAGCGGGTTGACGATGAACAGATGTGCGCTCGCCGGGTGGTTCTCGGCCGCCGGATTGGCGAGGCGCCGGGCGCCCCGGTCGAGCTTGTCGAGCGCCCCGGCGAGCCACAGCGGCCGGCCGCAGATTTCGGCGCCGATGCGGTCGGCCTCGTACTCGCGGGCGCGGCTGATCGCGGTCTGTACCAGCGCCGCCGCGAGCGGAGCGAGAACCATCAGCAAGAGCGTCCCGACGAGGCCGAGCGGATTGTTGCGGTTGCCGCCGAAGAACAGGGCGAAGTTGGCCAGCATGCCGACGGCGCCGGCGATGGTCGCGGTGATCGTCATGGTAAGGGTATCGCGGTTGCGCACATGGGCGAGCTCGTGCGCCATCACGGCCGCGATCTCCTCGGAACTCAGGCTGTGCAGCAGTCCGGTGGTCGCCGCCACCGCGGCGTTCTCGGGGTTGCGGCCGGTGGCGAAGGCGTTGGGCTGGTCGCTGTCGATGAGATAGACCCGCGGCATCGGCAAAGAGGCGCGGTCGGCGAGCTGCTCGACGATGCCGACCAGCGCCGGCGCGTCGTGCCGGTCGACCTCGCGGGCGCCGTGCATCCCGAGCACCATGCGGTCGGCGTTCCAGTAGGCGAAGAGATTCATGGCGAGCGCCAGGCCGAAAGCGAGGATCATGCCGGCTTCGCCGCCGAGCAGGTAGCCGACGGCGAGAAACAGGCCGGTGAGCGCGGCGAGCAGGATCGCGGTGCGCAGGTAGTTCATGATCTTCGTCCTCCGGAACCTCGCGCCGACGCGTCCTCGCCCGCAATCGGGGCGTTGGCGAACGCCGCGCGAGACGGTAAGAATGTAATCGGCAACAGGCGGGCTTCAAGCCGCGCGCGTTGCGCCGCCGTCCACCGAACCGGGAGCGCGCCATGAAACAGCCGGAAGACAAAACCCGCGGCGATGCCGCGCCAGCGCCGCCGCAGGACAAGTCGAAACCAAAGAAGCAAGCGGGCCGCAAACGTCCGGTCGAGATCGGCGGCCCCGAGGGTCCCGACCCGGTGCGCTACGGCGATTGGGAAAAGAACGGCCGCGCGATCGACTTCTAGGGCGGGACGCGGGCGGAGACGGCCCTTCCCTGACGCGGGAGAACGCCTGCCATTGCGCCGACCGGCCGTTTTCCATCCATAATGTTCTTGAATTGTTCATGTCGGCTTGCGACACTTGGCGGCCAGTCTTGCGTCGGACCGGGCGCGGCTTGCATTCAGATTTTGAGAAATCTCCTTGTGTCGTCGTATGGGCTTGGTTGCGCACAAATGCGGGTGCTCCCTGAAGCGCCTTGAATCCGCCGCCCTGCGCTGGGGGCTGGTCGCGCTGGCGACCGCTCTCGTGGCTGCCGCCGGCGAAGGCGTCCCGCGCGGCGGCGAGATGGTCGCCGGGCCGGTGGTGGCGCACGTGCTGCGCGTCATCGACGGCGACACCATCGTGGTTCGCGCCCGCATCTGGCTCGGTCAGGACGTCGAAACCCGGGTGCGGCTCACCGGCGTCGATGCGCCCGAGCTGCGCGGCGCCTGCGCGCGCGAGCGGACACTGGCGAGGTCCGCGCGCACGTTCGTTTCGACCCGGATCGCGGATGCGCCGGTGAGCCTCAGCGATATCCGCTACGACAAGTTCGGCGGCCGCGTGCTCGCGCGGGTGACGAGCGCTACGGGCGACGACCTCGGCGCGCTGCTGGTCGCCGCCGGGCTCGCCCGGTTCTATGCCGGCGGGGCCCGCGCGGGCTGGTGCGAAGGCGGTACCAACGCGCCCTGACGGCGTGAAGCGGCTGCATCCGGAGCGCCAGCCGTGTTACCGTCGTCGCGATGAGATCGCGGTGGCTGATAGCAGCGCTCGCGGCGCTTGCGCTCGTCGCGGGTTGCGGCGGGATCGACCGCGCCGCGCCCGAGAGCGAGACTTCTTCCGAGGCCATGGTGCGCGACCTCGCCGGCCGCGGCGACGCCGAGGCCCAGGTCACGCTGGGCTGGATGTACGACAACGGCCGCGGCGTGCCGCAGGATTACCGCAAGGCGGCGCACTGGTACCGCAAGGCCGCCGAGCAGAACAGCGCGCTCGCGCAGTATGCGCTCGCCGATCTCTACGAACGCGGCGCCGGGGTCGCGCAGGATTACGGCGCGGCCGCCGCCTGGTACCGCCGGGCCGCCGAGCAGGGCAACGCCAGCGCCCAGTTCAGGCTCGGCCATCTCTACGAAAACGGTTTCGGCGTGGCGCGCGACTATCAGGCGGCGGCGCGCTGGTACGCCCGTGCCGGCGCGGGCTGGCGCAGGCAGGCGACGGCGCCGCCGGGCGCCGAACGGGTCGCGGGCCCGCTGCCGGGGCCGCCGACGCTGACCGTACCCGCGCCGCCCCCGCCAGCGACCGTGCGGCGGGCGGCGTCGCGGCCCGCTGCGGGCGCCGCCGCGGCGGAGCGCGAGACCGCCCCGGCCGCGACGACGGGCGTCGCAACCGCCGAGACCGCGCCGCCACAACCCACGGCGAAGGCGCGACCGTTACGGGTTGCGGCGAAGGAAACCCCGCCCGCCGCGACGCCGGACCGCGAGGCGGGCGTGTGGGTGCACCTCGCCTCGTTCCGCACCCGCAAGGGCGCCGCGCGCGAATGGCGGGAACTGATCGCGGCGCACGGCGACATCCTCGCGCCCTATCGCGTCGCTTACGCGCCGGTCGATCTCGGCGCACCGCTCGGCAAGTGGATCCGGGTCACCGCAGGCCCGTTCGCCGACGCCGCCGCGGCGCGGGCGTTCTGCCGCAGGCTTGCGGCACGCGACGCCTACTGCATGCCGCTCCGGCAATAGGGCGAAAAAAACCCGGGAGCGGTTTCCCGCCCCCGGCGTGGACAGCAAGGGCGAACGATCGTATCGCCCGCGCCGCGCGCTCAGCGTTCCTCGCCGAAACGGGCGATGTCCTCGGGACCCTTCTTGGTCACGACTTTTTCCTTGCCCTGGACGAGGACGCGGACCTCCTCGACGATATCGGGGTTAGCCAGGGTCATGACGTCTCCGATGTCGAGCGTGTTCGAGATCGCCGCGAGGACGCGACGCATGATCTTGCCCGAACGGGTCTTGGGCATGTCGGGCACGATATGGACGTTCTTGGGCCGCGCGATCTTGCCGATCAACTCCTCGACCGCCTTGACGACCTTGTCCTGCGTCTCCTTGCCGGGCTTGTGCCCCGGCTTGAGCGCGATGTAGATGTCGGGCACGCGTCCCTTGAGCTCGTCGACCACGGGTACGACCGCGGCTTCCGCGATCTCCTCGACGGTCAGCGCGGCGGATTCGATCTCCTTGGTTCCCAGGCGGTGCCCGGCGACGTTGATGACGTCGTCGATGCGGCCGAGGATTCGGTAGTAGCCGTCCTCGGCCTGCATGGCGCCGTCGCCGGTCATGTAGGGCCAGTCGCGCCAGTCCTTGCTGTTCGGGTCCTTGCAATAGCGCGCATAGTAGGTCTCGACGTAGCGCTTGCGATCGCCCCAAATGGTCTGGAAGGAACCGGGCCAGGGGTTGCGGATACATATGTTGCCCGCCTTGCCCGAGCCCGGTTCGAGTTCGTTGCCGTTCTCGTCGTAGATGACCGGATGGATGCCGGGCACGGCGGGGCCGGCGCTGCCCGGCTTCATCGGCTGGAGGCCGGGCATGGTGCTGCACAGGAATCCGCCGTTCTCGGTCTGCCACCAGGTATCGACGATCGCCGCTTCGCCCTTGCCGACCGCCTCGTGGTACCAGCGCCACACCTCGGGCTCGATCGGCTCGCCCACCGTCGTCATGTGCTTGAAGTGGTAGTTGTACTTCGCGGGCTCGTCGGGTCCGGCCTTGCGCAGCATGCGCACCGTGGTCGGCGCGGTGTGGAAAATGTTGACGTCGAGCCGTTCGGCGATCCGCCACGCGCGTCCGGCGTCGGGGTAGGTGGGCACGCCCTCGAAGATCACGCTCGACGCGGCGAGCGCCAGAGGGCCGTACACGATGTAGGAATGGCCCGTGATCCAGCCGATGTCGGCCATGCACCAGTAGACGTCCTCGGGGTGGATGTCCTGGATATATTTCGAGGTCCCGGCGACGTAGGCCAGATAGCCGCCGGTCGAGTGCTGGCAGCCCTTGGGCTTTCCGGTCGTACCGCTGGTGTACATCAGGAAGAGCGGGTCTTCGGCCGGGATGGGAACCGGCTCGACCCTCTCGCCCCGGTAATCGGCGAGCCGGTCGTTGACGAAGATGTCGCGGCCCTCGACCATCGGCGCGTCGCTGTGGCACTGCCCCGGGTAGCGCCGCCAGACCAGGATCTTGTCGACCTTCTGCCCGAGCTTCGCGGCCGTCTCGACCGCTACGTCGGCGTTCTTCTTGTGGTCGATCAGCTTGCCGCCGCGGTGATAGGCGTCGATGGTAATCAGCACATGGCTCTGCGAATCGGCGATCCGGTCGGCGCAGGCCTGACCGCTGAACCCGCCGAACACCTCGGAATGGATGATGCCCAGCCGGGCGCAGGCGAGCATGGTGATCGGCAGCTCGGGCACCATCGGCATGTGGAGCGTCACCCGGTCGCCCTTCTTGAGGCCGGCGAAATCGCGCAGCAGCGCCGCGAACTCGTTCACCCTGACGTAAAGCTCCTGGTACGTCAGCGCGACCGGCGCCTCGTCCTCGGGTTCGGGGACGAAATGGATCGCCGCCTTGTTCTTGTATTTGGGCAGGTGACGGTCGATGCAGTTGTAGGAGGCGTTGATCAGACCGCCGACGAACCATTTCCAGCACGGCGCGTCGCTGGTGTCGAGCGTCGTTTCCCAGTACTTGTACCAAGTCAGCAGGTCGGCGTATTCCTTGAAGCATTCGGGAACGTTTTCCAGCGAAAACCGATCGTAGATGGCCGGGTCGGCCATGTTCGCCTGGGCGATGAACTGCGGCGAGGGATAGACGTAGCCTTCCTCTCCCCAGTGAACCGCGATCTGGGCCTCGCTGACCTTGGTCCCATCCATCTTGCTCATGGCCCGTCCTCCTTGTCTGGCCCTAGTTTGCGGCGGCGAATCGGCTCCCCTACCCGACCCGCAGGCTTGCGCAAATACCATCTCGGCGCGGCGCGGCCTTGCCGGCCCGATGCCGCTCCCTGTCGTCTGCCGTCAAAAACGCTAATCATGATTATCAGCGGAAACCGTCGTCGCGGCAAGCCGGTGAATCGTCGTCGATTACAATAACCTCGCCTTCGTCGAGCGCGATGCGAACCGCTGCGAGGCTCTTGCCCGCGCAGGGCCCGTGGACGCAGTAGCCGTCGGCGATGCGGAACTCGGCGCCGTGGGTCGCGCAGAGGATGCGTTCGCGGTCGAAGGTGAGGAACCGGTCGGGCGTCCAGTCGAGCGGTCCCCCGGTATGCGGGCAATCGTTTTCATAGGCATAGACGCCGCTGGCGTCGCGCACGACGAAAATCTCGCGCGCTTGCGCGCCTTCACCCAGCGTGAAACCCTTCGAGCCCGGCGACGGGATGTCGTCGAGCCGGCACAGCGTCACCCGGCCCATCGCGCCCGCCTATTCCAGCAGCACCACGACGCCGTCGTTCACCGCCACCTTCAGCGGCGTCAGGCTTTCGCCGACGCAAGGGCCGTAAACGCAGAGGCCGTCGCGAATCCGGAACTGCGCGCCGTGGAAACTGCACTCGATGCGCCTGCGGTCGAGCGACAGGAACTGGTCGGCGACCCATTCGAGCGGTCCGCGCGAATGCGGGCAGGCATTCTCGTAGGCGTAGACGTCGCATTGGTCGCGCACCACGAACAGCTTGCGCCGCGGTGGGGCGTCGCCGACCGCGAAGCCTTTCGAACCCGGCGACGGGATGTCGTCGAGCCGGCACAGGACCACACGCGCAGGCGCGGCGCTCACGCTTCGACGCCGCCCATCTCGCAGAGGATTTTCCAGTGGGCGGCGCTCACCGGCATCACCGAAAGCCGCGACTGGCGCACCAGGGCGAAGTCGGAAAATCGTGGGTCGGCCTTGATCTCGGCGAGGCCCACCGGCCGGGCGAGCGGTTTGACCGCCGCGACGTCGACCATGCCGAAGCGACCCGACGGATCGGTGTGGTCGGGATAGTATTCCTTGACCACCTCGACGATGCCGACGATCTCGCGTTGCTTGACCGAATGGTAGAAGAAGGCGCGATCGCCCTTCTTCATCGCCTTCATGTTGCCCGCGGCCTGATGGTTGCGCACGCCGTCCCAGTAGTCGCGCCCCTCGCGCACGAGGTCGTCCCAGGAATAGGCTTCGGGCTCGGATTTGAACAGCCAGTACGCCATGCGCGCCCTCTCGTTGGTCTGTCGGCGCCGCTCAGGCGCCCGGGTTGCCGATGACCCAGCGCCAGGGGCGGATCTCGACGCTGGCGAACAGCCCGGCGCGCGCGTAAGGGTCGTTGTCGGCGAAGGCCTGCGCCGCCGCGAGGTCCGCCGCCTCCACGACGATCAGGCTTCCGGTCATGGCGTCGCCGTCGGCGTTGGTGTAAGGACCCGCGAGCCTGACCGCATCGGCGTGGGCCCTGAGGTAGTCGAGATGCGCCGGCCGGTTCTGCTGGCGCACGGCCGCGTGCTCCGGCTTGTCGATGCACGAGATGGCGTAGAACATGGCATGTCACCGGCGCTGGCTTTTCGGACGGCGCGCACTCTAGAGCGGTTCCCGGTCGATGGGAATCAATTTGATGGCTGCAAATCGGCTCAATCGGCCAGGCGCGGCGCGCGGCGCGATGCCGGCGCATCGGGCAAGCGGCGCAACGCCGCCGAGGGGCCGATTTGCCCCACCGCAGGCCGGGTTCTTTTGCGCGCCGGCGTCGTTGTCCGTCTTTTCCGATGTCCCCGCATCGCCATGCGACGGGCGCCTGGCCAACGCGCAAAATCATCCCGGTCAATGGGTCCGATCAACCGGGACCCGCTCTAGCGCAAGGCTCCGGGACGATCCAGCGCGGCCGGTCTTTTCCGTTTGTCGTTCGCGGCGGGGCGGCTAGGCTGGGCGCGGGCGGGTCAGGAACGAATTAAAACAGGAGGTCCGGGGCCGTGCAGTTACAGCTTTCCACCTGGCAGGAAATCGATCGTTATCTCGAGACGTCGAAGGGAATCATCGTTCCCATCGGCTCGACCGAGCAGCATGGTCCCACCGGGCTCATCGGCACCGACGCGATCTGTCCCGAGACGATCGCCCGACGCATCGGCGACGCCCACGGCGTGCTCGTGGCGCCGACCATCGCGGTCGGCATGGCCGAACACCACATGTGCTTCGCCGGCACCATAACGTTGCGCCCCTCGACGCTGATCCGGGTGATCTGCGACTACGTGGCCTCGCTCTCCCGTCACGGCTTCGAGCGCCTGCTGTTCGTCAACGGCCACGGCGGCAACATCGCGACCATCAACGCCGCCTTCTACGAGGCCTACGGCATGGCGGCGCAGCGCGTCGAGACGAACGCGCCGCGGCTGCGCTGCCGGCTCGTCAACTGGTGGCACAACGAGGCCGTGAAGGCGATCTCGGCGGAGCTGTTCGGCGACCGCGAAGGAAGTCACGCCGCCTGCTCCGAGGTCTCGGTGACCCAGTACGCCTTTCCCGATTCGATCAAGCGGGCGCCGCTCGAGCCGCCCCAGGCGCCCAACGGCCGCTTCTACGGACCGGACGACTTCCGCCGCCGCTTTCCCGACGGGCGCATCGGCTCCGATCCGTCGCTGGCCCGCCCCGAGCACGGCGAGCGTCTGGTCGCCGCCGCGGCCACGGCGATCGCCGACCAGTACCGCGAATTCATGGCGGAAGACTGAACCGCGGCAGCGACGGACGCCGGCCGATGCCCGAGGTCATCCTTCACCACTATCCCCAGTCGCCGGTCTCCGAGAAGGTGCGCGTCGTTCTCGGGATCAAGGGGCTCGACTGGCGCTCGGTCGAGATTCCGCGCCTGCCGCCCAAGCCCGACCTGATGCCGCTGACGGGCGGCTACCGGCTCACCCCGGTGATGCAGGTCGGCGCCGACGTCTACTGCGACAGCGCCTGCATCATTCGCGAGATCGAGCGCCGCTTCCCCGAACCGACGCTGTTCCCGGGCGGCGCCGAAGGTCTCGCCTGGGGCGTGAGCCGGTGGACCGACGGGCCGCTGTTTCGCGCCGCGATCGCCCTGGTGTTCGCCGATTCGGCCGACGCCATGCCGGCCGCGTTCCGGGCCGACCGCGGGCCGCTCTACTTCGGGAAGGACTACGACGTCGGCGCGCTCAAGGCGGCGCTGCCCGAGACCCTCGCCGGGCTGCGCGCCGAGATCGGCTGGATGGCGGCGCGGCTGGCCGACGGGCGCGACTTCATGCTGGGCGCGCGCGCCGGTCTGCCCGACGCGCTCTGTTACTATCTCGTGTGGTTCCTCCGCGGGCGCTATTCGCAAGGCGCGGCGTTTCTCGCCGCCTTCGATCGGCTCGTCGCCTGGGAGGCCCGGGTGCGCGCGATCGGACACGGCAACCCAAGTCCGATGAACGCTGCGGAGGCGCTCGCCATCGCCCGCGAGGCGACGGTCGCCACGCCCGAAACGCCGGATCCGGACGACCCGCAAGGTCTTGCGCCCGGCGATCGGGTCGAGATCGCGCCTCTCGACGTCGGCGGCGCGCCCGCGGTCTCGGGCCGCGTCCTGAGCGTCACGGCGCAGGAAATCGCGATCGGGCGCGTGGACGCGCGCGTCGGCGCCGTCGCCGTGCACTTCCCGCGGGTGGGATACCGGGTGCGCCGGGCCTAGAGCGAGGCGGCCGTATCCCGCGCGACGATGCGCGCGGCTGGGAAACGAACGATCGCACGGGTGCCGCGGCCAACGGCACTTTCCAGCTCGAATGTTCCGCCGTGAAGCTCGACGAGCGCCCGGGTAAGCGAAAGTCCCAATCCCGTGCCTTCGTACTTGCGGTCGAGTCCCGTATCGGCCTGGCCGAAAGGCTCCATCACCTTGGGAATGTCCTCGGGCGCTATGCCGATGCCGGTGTCGGCGATGGTGATGCTGCAACCGTGCTGCGACGAGCCGTCGACCCGCACGTCGATCCGCCCGCCCGGAGGCGTGAACTTGATGGCGTTGGACAGCAGGTTGATGAGGATCTGCTTGAGCTTGCGCTCGTCGGCGTAGAGCGCCGGCGGCGCGGCCGGGACATGGCTTTCGAGTCTCACCCCGGCCGACTCGGCGCGCTCCTTGATCAGGGCGACGCAGGACCCGACGACGGACGGGACGTCCACGGCCGCCTCCGCGAGCTCGAACTTGCCGGCCTCGATCTTGGAGAGGTCGAGGATGTCGTTGATCAGCGCGAGGAGATGCAGGCCCGAGGCGTTGATGTCGACGGCGTATTCCTTGTACTTGACGCTGCCCAGCGGGCCGAAGACGCCGTCGCGGATCATTTCCGAAAAGCCGATGATGGCGTTCAGCGGCGTGCGCAGCTCGTGGCTCATGTTGGCGAGGAACTCGGACTTGGCGCGGTTGGCCAGATCGGCTTCCTCCTTGGCAGCACGCAGCGCCGCCTCGGCCCGCTTGCGCTCGGTGATGTCTTGTATGGTCCCGGTGTGCGCGATGGCCCGGCCGGTTTCGTCGAAGACCGCCTCGCCGAGTTCGACGAAATGACGCACTTCGCCGTCGGGGCGGACGATGCGATACTCGATCTGATAGTCGAGACCTTCCTCGTCGAACTTGCGGAACTCGCGATCGACCCGCTCGCGGTCGTCGGGGTGGATCACGCGGCCCCTCTGACCCCGCATCAGATCCCCGATCTGGTCCATCGAGACGCCGTGAATGCGGGCAAACTCGTCCGAGCAATAGGCCAGTTCGTCGGTGTCGATTTCCCACCGCCAGTTGCCGATCTTGGCGAGACGCTGCGCCCGGGTGAGGCGGACCTCGCTTTGACGCAGCTGCGCCTCGATCTGCTTGCGGTCGGTGATGTCGAGGGTGATGCCGTCCCAGACCACGTCGCCGTTCGCGTCACGCCGCACCCGGGCGATCGAACGCATCCACGTCGTTTTGCCTGCGGCCGTGGGAATGCGCAGTTCGACGTCGAACGGCGTGAGGTCGCGCGCCGAGATTTCCAGGGCCTCGCGCCATCGCCTCCGGTCGTCGGGATGAAGCGCGTCCATAAAGGTCTCGGCGTTCTCGCGCATGGCCTCGGGCGCGATGCCGAAGATCGTTCGTGCGCCGTCGCTGACATAGGGAAAGGCGACGCGGCCGTCGGGATGGAGAACGCGGCGGTAGACCGAACCCGGAATATTGGCGGCGATCGCGTTCAGGCGCTGCTCGCGTTCGCGCAATGCGTTTTCCGCTCGTTTGCGATCCGTGATGTCGTGAACCGTGCCGGTGATGCGCCGGGGCGCGCCCGCGGCGTCGTACACGACTTCGGCGCGCTCGTGCACGACCCGAATTTCGCCGTCGGGACGCACGATGCGCAGCTCGATGCCATAGGCCACGCTATCCGAAAGAGCTTCGTCGACCGCGCGTCCGACCGCCGGGCGGTCTTCCGGGTGAACCGCGGCGAGAAACGCCTCGTAGCTCGCTTCGAACGCCTGCGGGGCGAATCCGACAATGCGGTAAACTTCATCGGACCACCAGACCCGGCCCGAATCGATCTCCCGGCTCCAGCTTCCCAGATGGGCGATTCTCTGGGCGTCGGCGAGATTGGCTTCGCGCTTGCGCAACGCCTTCTCGATCTCCACGCGGGCGTCGAGTTCGCGCTGCAACCGTCGTTCGGAAGCCTCGAGGCGATCGAGCAGACGGAATATGCCGCGACTGGTGCCGAAGAGACCGATGCCGATCAGGCCGATCACGACCAGCGAGAGTATCCACAGGTATTTGATGTGCAGCGCTTTGACGATTTCGGCGACCGTGGCGGCCGGCATGAACAGCGGAAAGACGTGCAGGGCGGCGAGGTCGGCGAGATAGAACAGGCCGAGCAGCACGACGCCCGCGAACAGCACACTGGAGCCGGGGGCAATGCGGGGATTGAAGAATCGCTTGCGGCGGCGGAAGAACTCGGCGCAGGTGAACCCGATGACCGCCAGAATGAACAGGTCGACGATCGTCACCGCACGAACCGAATCCCAGATCACGGAGATGGTTTCCTTTGAAGCGCTGTGCGCACGGCGGCCGGAACGCGCCGGCGCGATTGACAATGCATGCGACTCGTTCGCGCGGCCTCTCGCCGAAGGCCGTTCGCTGTGAATTCTGGCCCGCAAAGATTAACGATTGTTTGGCGCGTGCCGGCGCAACGGCCGGCCGGTCAGGCGGACTCGGCGCCCAGCGGGCGGGCGAGCAGGCCGGCGACGGTGAGATCGATGTCGGCCGCGTGGTTGAGCACCACGTCGACCCCCGCGACGATCGGCATCTCGACGCCGTGGCGCGCGGCCAGCGCGCTGATCGCCGCCGCGCTCGCCACGCCTTCGGCGACGCTCATCCTGCCGGCGAGATAGTCGGCGAGCGCCTGACCCCCGCCGAGCGCCAGTCCCAGCGAGAAGTTGCGCGACTGAACGTGCGAGCAGGTGAGCACCAGGTCGCCGAGCCCCGAAAGCCCCATCAGCGTCTCGCGCCGGGCGCCGAGCGCGAGTCCGAGACGCGCCATTTCGGCCAGCCCGCGGGTGATCAGCGCCGCGCCGGCGTTGTCGCCGTAGCCGCGGCCGGCGACGATGCCGCTGGCGATGGCGATGACGTTCTTCACCGCGCCGCCGATCTGGGCGCCCGTCGGGTCGTCCGACAGGTAGGGCCGGAAGTTGGTCGAGACGATCGCGCTGGCGAGGCGCTCGGCAAGCGCCATGTCGGCCGCTGCGAGGGTGAGCGCGGTCGGCAGGTCGCACGCCACGTCGGCGGCGAAGGTCGGCCCCGAGAGCACGGCGATCGAGGCCGCGGGACAGGTTTCGGCGACGATCTCGCTCATCAGCGCGGCGCTTCCGTTCTCGATGCCCTTGGCGCACACGATCAGCGGGGTTCGCGGCGCGAGGTCGTCTGCGAGGGCGCGGCAGACCGTGCGGCTGTGCTGCGCCGGCGCGACCAGGAGGACCGCATCGGTGCGCGCCGCCTCGGCAAGCTCGCCGGTGGCGCGAATCGCGGGATCGAGCGCGACACCCGGCAGGAACGCCGGATTTTCGTGGCGCGCGTTGATCGCCTCGACCACCTCGGCCTCGCGCGCCCAGAGGATCACCGATCGTCCGGCGCGCCGCACCGCAGTGGCGAGCGCGGTCCCCCAGGCGCCGCCGCCGACAATGCCGATGTGCGAAATCGCCGGCGCCGCCATCTACTTCGCCGCCCGCCGGTCGGCGAGGGTGTAGTCGCGCAGGACGCGCGCGACGCGGATGCGGAAATCGGCGAACAGTGCGGCCTTGCCGCGCTCCTGCGCCGCGGCGTGCTCGCCGTGTTCCCGCCAGCGCCGCACCGCTTCCTCGTCGCGCCAGAACGAGAGCGAGACGTATTTGCCGGGGGTCGTCGTGCTGGCGAAGCGTTCGACGGAAATAAAGCCGTCGATGCGTTCGAGCTCGGGTCTCAGCGCCGCCGCCAGGTCGAAATAGTCGCCCGCCCGGCCGGGCTTCATGGTGACCTCGAAAATGACCGCGATCATGGGCGCCTCGATGCAACCGTCGCGAAGGTAGCACCCGCGGGCGGCGCGTTTCAATCGAACCCCCTGCGCCGGCGCAAAATCCGGTTTAGTCTTCGGCCATGCGCCGGGTTTTTACCGCCGTCCCTGTTGTCGCCGTCTTGGTCGCCGGACCGGCGGCGGCGGCCGGGCTCGATCTCGTCGCGGTTCCCGCCGGAACGGTCGAGATCGGCGATCCGGCCGGCGAGGCCGACGAAACGCCGCGCCCGGTCGCCGTCGCCGCCTTTCGCCTGATGCGCCACGAGGTTACGAACGCCGCGTTCGCCGCGTTCGTCGCCGCCGCCGGCCACCGGACCGACGCCGAGGAAAACAGCTTCGGCTGGGTCTGGTCCGGACGCTGGCGCCGGGTCGCGGGCGCCGACTGGCGCCATCCTTCCGGTCCGGATTCGACGAACGCCGGCCGCGACGACCACCCGGTAGTCCAGGTCAGCGCCCGCGACGCCGCCGCTTTCTGCGCTTTCCACGGCTTGCGCCTGCCCAGCGAGGCCGAGTGGCAGCGCGCCGCGCGCGGACCGAAGTGGCGGCGTTATCCGTGGGGCGACGCCAGCCCCGAAGCCGGCGGCGCGCGCCGCGCCAACTTCGGCAGCCTGCGATGCTGCGCCGCCGACGCCGCCGACGGCTACCTCACCACCGCGCCGGTCGGACGCTTCCCTGCGGGCGCCTCGCCCTACGGCCTCGAGGACATGGCGGGCAACGTCTGGGAATGGACCGCGAGCCACCCCGAGCGCGCGCCCGGACGGGTGATCCTCAAGGGCGGCGGCTGGGGCAACAATCCCTACTGCCTGCGCATCGGCTATCGCCACGCCAACCCGCCCGACATCGGCCTCGACATGGTCGGCTTTCGCTGCGCCGGCGACGTCGAATAGGCGGCGCTCAGGCCTTGACGCCGGCGCCGCTCGCGGGCGGGGCGTCGGGGTCGAGCGGCCAGCGCGCGCGCGGGCTGGCGTCGAGCGCGTCGATGAGGCCGAGTCGCAGCCGCTCGATCCCCGCCCAGGCGATCATCGCGCCATTGTCGGTGCAGAGCGCGCGCGGCGGCGCGACCAGTCTCAGGCCCGCCGTCCCGGCGAGCAGCGACAGCCGGGCGCGCAGCGCGGCGTTGGCGGCGACGCCACCGGCGACCACGAGGGCGCCGCCGTCCGGGTGGCGTTCGCGGAACAGGGCGATCGCGTTCGCGGTGCGGTCGGCGAGCACGTCGGCGACCGCGGCCTGGAATCCGGCGGCGAGGTCGGCGACGTCGCCGGGCCCCGCCCGCCCCGAGGGCAGCGCCTCGACCGCGTGGCGCACCGCCGTCTTGAGCCCCGAGAACGAAAAATCGCAGCCCGGCCGGCGCCGCAGCGGCCGCGGCAGGACGAAACGCTCCGGGTTCCCGGCCCGCGCCGCGCGCTCGACCGCGGGGCCGCCGGGGTAGCCCAGCCCGAGGAGCTTCGCCGTCTTGTCGAAGGCCTCGCCCACGGCGTCGTCGATGGTGGTGCCGAGGCGGCGATAACGCCCCACCCCTTCGACCACGAGAAGCTGGCAGTGGCCGCCCGAGACCAGCAGCAGGAGATAGGGAAAGGCGACGTCGTCGATCAGCCGGACGCTGAGCGCGTGGCCTTCGAGGTGATTGACCGCGACCAGCGGCGCTCCGCTGACCGCGGCGATCGCCTTGGCGGTCGTCAGCCCGACCATCACGCCGCCGATCAGTCCGGGTCCGGCGGTGGCGGCGACGCCGTCGAGCGCGGCGAAGCCGACGCCGGCCTCGTCCATCGCGCGGGCGATCAGGCCGTCGAGACGCTCGACATGCGCCCGCGCCGCGATTTCGGGCACCACCCCGCCGTAGGGCCGGTGCTCGGCGGCCTGGCCGTAGATCCGGTTGGCGAGGATCGCGCGGTCGTCGCACACCACCGCGGCGCAGGTGTCGTCGCAGCTCGTTTCGATGCCGAGAACGATCATCCGCCCTTCGCTCCGCCGGTCCGTGGGCCAGCGCAATAAACGCTTTTCACGCCGCGCGCCATACTTTACTCACGGCAGCATGACACTTCCGTCGCGTCTTCGCATCGGCACCCGCGGCAGCCCGCTCGCCCGTTTCCAGGCCGAAGCGATGCGCGACGCGCTGGCCGCCGCGTATCCCGACCTCGCCGCGCCCGACGCCATCGAGATCAAGGTCATCAAGACGACCGGCGATCGCGTGCGCGACCGGGCGCTCGCCGAGATCGGCGGCAAGGGGCTGTTCACCAAGGAGATCGAGCAGGCGCTTCAGTCCGGCGCGGTCGACGTCGCGGTGCATTCGATGAAGGACGTGCCGACCTGGCTGCCCGACGGCCTCGCCGTCGCCGCCCTGCTGCCGCGCGGCGATCCACGCGACGCGCTGCTCGCGCCCGCCGCCGACTCGATCGCGGGGCTCGCCCGCGGCGCCGTTGTCGGTACCGCCTCGGTGCGGCGTCAGGCGCAGCTCCTGAGCAAACGGCCCGACCTCCGGGTGACGCTGTTCCGCGGCAACGTCCATACCCGCCTGCGCAAGCTCGCGGCCGGCGAGGTCGATGCCACGCTGCTCGCCTGGGCCGGACTGGTGCGCCTCGGTCTCGCCGCGGAGGCCGGCGCCACGCCGCTCGATCCCGCCGAGATGCTGCCGGCGGCGGCGCAGGGCGCGATCGGCGCCGAGTGCCGGGCCGACGACGAGCGCACCCGCAGGCTGCTCGCCGCGATCAGCCACGCGCCGACCGAAGCGGCCATCGCCGCCGAGCGCGCCCTGCTCGCCGCGCTCGACGGCTCGTGCCGCACGCCGATCGCCGCGCTCGCCGAACCCGACGGCGGCGGCGGGCTTCGCTTGCGCGCGCTGGTCGCCCGGCCGGATGGCCGCGCAGTGTTCGCGACCAACCGCCGCGGGACGGTCGCCGACGCCGCGGCCATGGGCGACGACGCCGGTCGCGAGCTGCGTGGCGCCGCGGGTCCCAGCGTCTTCGACGCCGCGGAGTAGGCCGGTGCGCGTGCTGATCACCCGGCCGCGCGATGATGCCCGGGCGGTGGCCGCGGCGCTCGCCGACCGCGGCGTCGAGACGCTGATCGAGCCGCTGCTCGAGATCACGCCGCTGCCGGCCGACGATTTCGACCTCGCCGGCGTTCAGGCGGTGCTGCTGACCAGCGCCAACGGCGCCCGTGCGCTCGCCCGGGCGAGCGCGGCGCGCGATCCGGCCGTGCTCGCGGTCGGCGAGGCGACGGCGCGGGCCGCGCGCGAGGCAGGGTTTTCCGACGTCGCGGTCGGCGACGGCGACGTGGCGGCGCTCGCCGCGCTCGCCGAGGCGCGGTGCGCGGCGAAGGCCGGGCCGCTTCTCCACGTTTCGGGCCGGACCACCGCCGGCGATCTCGCGGGCCGGCTCGCTCGGGCCGGATTCACGGTCCGCCGCGCCGTGCTTTACGAGGCGCGGACGGCGACGGCGCTGTCGCCTGCGGCGCGCGCCGCGTTCGCCGACGGCGCCGTCGACGCGGTGCTGCTATTTTCTCCCCGGACGGCGAAAACCTTTGTTACGCTTGCGCTTGAGGCGGGACTCGCGGCGGCGCTCGGGGGTGTGGCGGCGTTGTGTCTGAGTCCGGCGGTCGCCGCGGCGGCGTGCGCGCTTCGCTGGCGCGAGGTCCGCATCGCCGACCGGCCCGATCAGGCGTCGCTGCTCGCGTTGGTTGCTCCCACTTCGGAATAGGCGACGATGGCGAATCATTCCGACAAGGACGACGAAGACACCGGGGCCGACGACGCAACGGCAACCGCCGGGAGCGAACAGGCGCTCGACGCCCCGGAGGCGGACGCCGCGCCAGAGGAGGTGCCGGAAACCGCGCCCGCCGTGGGGCGGCGCGGTCGTCGCGCGCTCGCGCTCGCGCTGCTCGTCGTCGTCGTTCTCGTCGCCGGCGCCGGCTACTACGCCTGGCCGCGCCTGCTGGCGGGTCTCGACGGCTGGCTGCACGCCCGCGGCGTGCCCGTGCCGGCGGCGGCCCAAGTGGCCGCGCTCGACGAGCGCGTGAACGGACTCGAAACCGCGATCGCGCGCCTGCGCGCGGACCGCAGCGGCGAGGACCTTGCGCGGCGGCTCGACGCGCTTGCGGCGCGGGTCGAGACGATGACCGCCGCGCTCGGTCGTCTCGACACGGTCGATGCGCTCGCCAAGAAGGTTGCGGCGCTCGAACGCCGGCTCGCCGGTCTCGGCGCGCGTCTCGACGCCGCCCCTGGGGAGACCACGGACGGCACGGCGCTCGCCGCGCGGCTCGACGCCCTCGAAGCCGCGCTCGCCGAACGCGGGCAAAGCCCCGAGGTCGCAGCGGTCCGGACCCGGCTCGCCGAGCTCGCGGCGCGGGAAAGGGCGCTCGATGAACGGCTCGCTGCGCTCGGGCGGCGCGTCGCGGCACCCGGCGGCGCACGGCCGGCGCTGGTGCTCGCGGTCGGCCAACTGCGCGCCGCGCTGCGCGGATCGGGACCCTATGCGGCCGAACTCGAAGCGCTCAAGGGACTCGCCGGCGGCGATGCGGTTTTCGCCGCACCGCTCGCCGCGCTCGACGACCGCGCCGCCGAAGGACTCCCGACGCTGGCCCGCCTCCGCGCCCGGTTCAAGGAACTTGCGGGTGCGGTAGTACGCGCCGGCTACGCCCCCGACCAAGGAAGCTGGGCCGATCGGACGCTCGCCCGGCTCGCTCGCCTGGTGACGGTGCGGCGGGTCGGCGAGGTCGAAGGCGATTCGGCCGAGGCGATCGTCGCCCGCGCCGAAACGCTGCTCGAGGCCCGGGACCTTGCCGCCGCGGTGGCCGAGGTCGAGCATCTCGCCGGTCCGCCCGCCGAGGTTGCCGCCGCCTGGCTCGCCGACGCCCGGGCGCGCCTCGCGGCCGACCGCGCGCTTGCCGCGATCGAGACGCGCGTCGTGGCGACGCTCGGGGATAGCTGAGCGCGCGATGCTGCGCAGCCTCGGGTTCCTCGTTCTGCTCGCCGCCCTGACCGGGGCCGCGGTCTGGCTTGCCGACCGTCCCGGCGAAGTGGCGATCGAGTGGCAGGGCTACGCCGTGAGCACGTCGGTCGGCGTTCTTGTCCTGGCGGTCGCCGCCATCGCCGTCGTCTGGGCGCTGGTCTACCATTTCTGGCGCTGGTTGCGCGCCGGGCCGCGGCGGCTGCTCGCCGGCCGGGCCGCGCGCCGACGCGAGCGCGGCTATCGGACGCTGACCGAGGGTCTGGTCGCCGTCGCCGCCGGCGACGCCAGGTCGGCGCAGCGCTTCGGCAGAGAATCGGCCGGGCTGATCGACAACCCGCTCAACCTGCTTCTGCTCGCGCAGGCGGCGCAGCTCGGCGGCAACGAGCACGCCGCGCGCCGCCACTTCGTCGCCATGCTCGATCATCCCGAGACCGAGTTCCTCGGCCTGCGCGGTCTGCTCGTCCAGGCCACCAAGGCGGGCGACTGGGAGGCGGCGCTGGGCTACGCGCGCCGCGCCCACGCGCTCAGACCCGGGGCCGAGTGGGCGTCGAGCGCGCTGTTCGACCTCGAGGTCCGCGCCGGCGACTGGCGGGCGGCGCAGAAAGCGCTCGAAAGTGCGGCGCGCCACCACCACGTGAGCGCGGCCGACGCGCCGCGGCGGCGCGCGGTGCTGCTCGCCGCGCGCGCCCTCGACGCTCATGCGCAGGGCCGCGACGACGAGGCGCTGGCGCTCGCCCGTGAGGCGCACAAGCACGCGCCCGGCCTGGTCGCGGTGACGGCGCTGGCGGCGCGGCTGCTGATCGGGACCGGTAAGCGGCGCGCCGCCGCCCGTCTGATCGAGGAAGGCTGGACGGTCGCGCCCCACCCCGAGCTCGCCGCCGCCCACGCCGCGCTGGCGCCCGACGAACGTCCGATGCAGCGTCTCAAGCGCCTCGAGGGGCTGGTCGCCCGCAAGCCGGGTCATCCCGAAGGGCGCATCGCGCTCGCCGAGGCGGCGCTGGCCGCGGAAGTCTGGGGCGCCGCGCGCCGCGAGCTCGAGGCGGTCGCCGACGAACGCCCGACCCAGCGCGTCTTCGGACTGCTGGCAACGCTCGAAGAAGGCGAGAACGGCGACGAGGCGGCCGCCCGCGCTTGGCTCTGGCGGGCGACCAGCGCGCCGCCCGACGCCGCCTGGATCTGCGAAAAGTGCGGCGCCGTCGCCGCCGCATGGGGGGCGCGCTGTACCGCCTGCAACGCCTTCGACAGCCTGGTCTGGAAGGTGCCTCCGGCGCCGGTCCCGCTCGCCACACCGGCCGAACCCGAACGCCTGACGGCGGCCGCGGAAGACGTCGCCGAGGCGTCCCCGCTGGTCGTTGACGCGGTGGTGGCGCGAGAGTAGGTTGCCGCCGGCGCCGAAGTAGCTCAGCGGTAGAGCAACTGATTCGTAATCAGTAGGTCCGCGGTTCGAGTCCGCGCTTCGGCACCAGCGTTTTCAAAGGCCCGGCGCCTTATCCGTCCACGAAAATTAGCTTCAGGTAAGGGATGGGGCAGGATTGTGCCCGATTTCCTGCTGATTTCGCCATGCTGAACGGGGCAACCGCGTTCATCGTTGACATTTACGGGTGAGTGCCGTCGATCTCATCGGCGGCCATCGAGAGCGGCCCGGATCGCGCGGATCTGCTGGTCCACGGAAATCTCGATCCGCGAGGGGAGACCGAGTCTGCGGTCCTCGAATGCGTCCTCCTGCGGATGCCGCTTCCGCCATTCCGCCACCACGGTGTCGCGCTGATGCAGCAGCGCCACGATCTGCGGACGGAACAGCCGGAGCATGGCGGTGACCCATCGGTTGGTCGGCCACGAGGGCCGGGCATGGTCGATGACAAAGCAGTCGAGCATGGCCGCCACGTCGGTCGCGGCGTACCAGTTCTCGGCGGTGACCCAACGGTTGGTCGTAAACAGGCCGATCGGGAACCCCCGCCCGTCCATGGAGATGGCGACGAGATGGCTGAGATTGTCGTCGCGCTGCTTCATGGCATCGGTCTCGGTCTGCTCCACCGGCTGGACTCCCGGCGGCATGCCCGCCTCCCTGAGGAAGGTATGAAAGTGGCCGTGCTCGCCCTCGCGATGGGCGTGGTAATAGTACTGCGCGTGGTTTTCCTGGTCATAGACATCGCCCGCGGGGCAGTGGTCGAACTCGTAGAACGTGCCTTCGCGGGGCAGCACTTCGGCGACGACATTGCTGCCGCCCTTGGCCAGGACGCGCTGGCATTCCAGCACTTCGCAGCCGGCTTCGGCCATGACCTCGAGTTGCGCCGGGCGAAGGGAAGCGAAGTCGACGAGAGGCAAGTCCCGCCGCTGACGACGGGAGACCGCCTTGCTCTTTACCTTGCGGGGATTACGGCGAAGGGTCGTGGTCATGGCTGTTTCCCGGTTCGGCAAATTTGCGCTCCCGTCGGCCCGGAGCGGAAAGCTCGCCCGCCCGGCCGGTCGTTCCAGGGCCCGTCGCCGAGGGGCGGAACCCTGTTCGGGAAGGAACACTACGATGAGCGATTTCGTCCGTGATTTGATCTAGATCAATCGCGGTTATCTTCTCACCGACATGTGAGGAGTCGTGACCCGGTTCGCAGTCCCACGGCGGGCCGATGACGCTGGTGCGGAACTTGCCTCGACGGGGCGAAGCGGAAGCATGACCGTCGAGGAGAACCTGTGGATGGGCGGTTACCTGATGGCGCGCCCCGAG
>JBHHZM010000020.1:0-32778 GCA_046758065.1 Alphaproteobacteria bacterium
GCTACTACGCCATCGTCGCGGCGATCAGCGCCCGCCTGCAGATCGGCACCACGCCCGGCAACCCGGTGCTGGTGACCCAGTGGAACACGGCGCAGAGCGAACTCGACCGCATCCTCACCGACATCGCCGCGCTCAACACCCTGGCCAACGATGTCGCCGCGCAGTCGGCGATGTCGGCTTATCTGCTCGAATCGGTCAACGCGGCCTACGGGCTTTCCGGCGCCGTCGAGGAGGACCACCGTCATCTCGCCAAGGTCGAAGACGAGGTCAACCGCACCGTCGTGCTCATCGACCGGCTGCTCGCGGAGATCAACGACACCATCGCGCGGCAGACGTCCTATGTGAACAACGAGCGGCGCAACCTCACCTCGCTCTCGCTCGCCATCAAGAACGGCGAACTGTTCGGGCCGCCGCTCGCCGGTCGCGCCTTCGCCGCCGCCGTGCAGCCGGCGTCCGCGAACCGCGATCTCGCGGGCGTGCCCGGCGCCGAAACCCGCGAACCGCTGGTGGTCATCCGCTTCGATCGCCGGGACGTGCCTTACCAACAGGCGCTGTACAACGCAGTGTCTCAGGCGCTCGAGCGGCGGCCATCGGCGGGCTTCGACGTGGTCGCCGTCGCCCCCAACAAGGGCACGCCGGCCGAAGTCGCGCTCAAGACCAACCAATCCAAGCGCAGCGCCGAGAAGGTCTTTCGCTCGCTGACCGAGATGGGCCTGCCCGGGGACCGCCTGACGCTGTCGGCGACCACCAGCGCCGGCGTACAGACCAACGAGGTCCACGTTTACGTCCGCTAGCGACGCCTTGGCGTCACCACGGAACCTTCGTACCGTCGTAGTTGAAAAAACCGCCGTTATCGGCGGGTGTCAGCCGTTCGATCACGGCGCGCATCCCGGCGACGCTTGCGGCCGGTGTGAGCGGCGCCCGTGCGCTGCCCATGTCGGTCGCCACCCAGCCCGGATGGAAACAGACCACGGTGAAACCGCGTCCGGCGAGGTCGCAGGCGAGGCTCCTGACCACGGCGTTGAGCGCCGCCTTGCTCGACCGGTAGACGTAGGACCCGCCCTCCGTATTCTCGGCCATGCTGCCCATCCGGCTCGAAATGAAGACGAGCTGGCGTCGATCCCCGCGCGCCACCTGTTCGAGCAGGGCCTCGCTGACGCGCAACGGCGCCAGCGCGTTGATCCCGAGGGTTTCGACCCAGCGTTCATAGTCGATGTCGCCGAGTGTCTTGCGCTCGCCGCCGTAGACGCCGGCGTTGTTGAGCAGCAGGTCGATCGTCGCGCCGCGCAGGCCGTCGGCGAGCGCTGCGATCTGGGCGGGGTCGGCGACGTCGAGCCGATGGAGCGTAACCCTGCCGTCCGCGTCCGCCGCCAGCGCCGCGAGCGTCTCGGCGCGTTCCGGGTCGCGGCACGAGGCGTGCACCCGCCATCCCGCCGCGGCGTACTGCCTGGCAAACTCGAGACCGAGGCCCCGATTGGCGCCGGTAATCAGAATCGACGGCATGGCTGCCTTCCTGGACGGAAAATTGGCGCCGGGTGAGACCAGGGTATCGCCCCGCGCGCGCGGCGTCAAAGCGCCGGCAGCCGCAAGCACGCCACGGCACCGCGCGGAGATGCTGCGGCGGATCGTGCTGGTCGCCCTCCTCGTCCTCGCGCCGGCGGGACCCGGTGCGGCGGCGGACCCCCCGCTGGTCGCCGCGGCGAAGCACGGCGACGCGGCGGCGGTCGCAGAGATGATCGCCGCGGGCGCCGCGCTCGAAGCGACCGATTGGGCGGGCTGGACGGCGCTCGCCTGGGCCGCGCTCGGCCATCACGATGCGGTGATCCGGCTGCTCGTCGACGCCGGCGCCGATGTCGACGCCGTGGCGCGCGCCGGCAAGAACAGCGGCACGCCCCTGATGCTGGCGGCGCGCCGCAGGAACGCGGCGGCGACCCTCCGGCTGCTGCTCGCCGCCGGCGCCGCGGTCGACGGCGTCGATCAGTACGGGCGCACCGCCCTGATGATGGCGGCGCGGGAAGGACTCCTCGGCAACATGCGGCTGCTCATCGCCGCCGGCGCCGACGTGAACACCCGCGCCCGCCTCGCCCACGGCAACACCGCGCTGGCGCTCGCCCGCCGAGGCGGCCACGACCGCGCAGCGGCGCTGCTGCGCGCCGCAGGGGCGCAGGAATAGGACGGGCGGGATCCGCGCCGGTCGCCTCAAAACCCTTCGGCGAGTTCCTCGATCGCGTCGCGGCGGGTGAGGCCGACACAGTGGGGTTCGGACGTCGTGATGAGTCCGTCCCTTTTCATGCGTCCGAGGGTGCGGCTCACGGTTTCCATCGTAAGGCCGAGATAATCGGCGATGTCGTTCCGCGTCATGGGCACGGGCACCGGATCGTCGCCCCCGTCTTCGACGCCGGCGCGATCCGCCAGCATCAGCAGGAACGAGGCGATCTTTTCGATCGCCGTCTTGCGCCCGAGCAACAGCATCTGGTCCTGGGCGGCCGTGAGCTCGTCGGTGGCGATGCCGAGCAGGCGGCGTTCGAGCTTGGGAAAGCGATCGAACAGTCTATAGAGGGCGCGCCGCGGAAAACGGCACAGAGTGACCGTGCCGATCGCTTCGGTGTTGTACGAATAGCGTCCCCCGGCGGCGATGCCGAGAAAGTCACCGGGATGAAGGAAGCCCGTGATCTGTCGCCGGCCGTCGGGCAGGAGCTTGTAGAGCTTGATGATGCCCGACACCACGTTGAACACGTTCTCGGCTTCGTCTCCTTCCTGGAAAAGCATCTGTCCGGGGGCGAGGCGAACCTGGCGGACAATCGCCTGAACGGAGGCGACTTCCTCGTCATTGAGGGCCGCACAGAAGGTGTGCTCGCGGACCTCGCAGGCCGCACACATCGGGATGGCGGCGCCTAACCGGCGACTGCCGTCGGGTCGGCCGGAAAATTCACAGGACGCCCGACGCGATGGGTTCGTACTCATTCCGATCCTCGCCCTTTCCCGTCGCAATCGGACAGGCCGATCCGTCAGCCCCAACCGCACCCGGCAGCACGCCGTCGGCCGCCGCATGACGGGCCGACCCTTCGCACGGCGCAATTGCGTCGTTGCAATCGCCCCCCGGGGGGCGGCCTTCCGGTTTGGCAGGATAGTCGAATTCCGCCCCGCGTGATAGCGCGCAATGGCGCATCACCGGGAACATCCGGGTTAGCCGCCGAGGACCGTGGCCTTGCCGAGCGCCGCGGTCACGGCGCCCGAGTCGTCTTCGTCGCCGCGTGCGGTGGCGGCGATGGCCTGAGCGTGCAAGCGAAGGACCTCGACCCGGCGGGGAGACGGCCGCGCCTCGCGGGAAAGCGTCTCCATTGCCTGGCGCATCGAGGCGACGAGATGCGGGAGTCTGTTTTCGTCCTCGGGAATGTCGATGCCGACGACCCGGGAAACCATCTCGGAAAGGCGCGCGGTGACGTCGGCGATTGCGAAACCGTCGTGGCCGCCGGCGAGCAGCGCCTCGAGCTCGCCGCCGAGCCTGACGACATCGAGCGCGATGCGGTGCAGCCGTTCGAGCCCGATCGACATCGCCGCCCGCCGGATCGCCTCCTCATCGACCGGTGCGATCCGCCGGTTGGTCGCCTTGTCGCGCAGGCTGTTCGGCACCTCGAGGGGGACGATGTCGTCGGAAACCGGAAGCACGCCTTCGCCGCGCTTGGGTCCTACGTAATCCGAGGTCGCGACGAACTGTTTGCGGTTGCGGATGAGGTTGATGATGCGGCCGCTGAGAAGCTGCGTCGATACCGGCTTGCGCACCACGTCGTCGGTGCCGGCTTCGAGCGCCGAGTGGACGGTCACCGCTTCCGGACGTCCCGTAAGGCCAATGATGACGAGGAAAGGATTGCCGCCGAGGCGTTCGTAGCGCACGTCGTTGATGAGCTTGCACACGCCGCCGTCGTCGAGATCGAGATCGACGATGAGGAGATCGGGCTCGGCGTTGGCGATCGCGAGTCGGGCCTGGGAGACGGTGCGACACTCGCGTATGAAACCGAAGCCGATTCCGTGCAGCGCGCTCTTGATCAGATTACGAAGCTCACGCTGTCCGGCGAGCAGAACCAGGTTCGTGTGACTCAGGTTGAAATCGTCCATCACGCCGACCCCCGGCGTCGGGGAATGCACCCGGGTTCGAGCGTTGCCCGGGACCACGACGGGTTGCACGGCACCGCATGGCCCGCCGCGCGATTCCCGCACGCACTGGAAAGCGTCATTTCGAAACCCGTCACACCTTCAGCGACACGGGCGTTTTCTGCATACGGCACGGCCAGCCTCCCAACCGGGCACGCCATCCCGGGCATTCCGGGTGGTCCGGAAAATTGGCCCAAAAGATTTAGCAAAACGTGAACGGGTCGCAGTCCTGCGGCGTTCGCGCCCGCTCAGTCGCCAAGTGCGACGCCTTCGCGTCGCGGGTCAGCGCCGCCCTCGAGGCCGTCCGCCGTGACGGCGATGGCATGCAGCCCGCTGTTGAGCGGTCGCTTCCTGACCTCGTGACCGCGAGCGACGAGCGCCGCTTCGAGACCGACGAGCGCGGTTCCCGCCTCGAGCTCCGTCGCCCCGTTTCGGTTGGCGTGATGCGGCAGACTCACCGCGCGCTGTACGTCGAGCCCCCAGTCGAGCGCGGCGACGAGCGCCTGAACCACGTAGGCGATGATGCGTGAGCCGCCGGGCGAGCCGAGCGCCATTACCAGTCGGCCGTGGCGATCGAACACCATGGTCGGCGCCATCGACGAACGTGGGCGCTTGCCGGGTTCGACACGGTTGGCGACCGGCGCGCCGGCGGCCGAGGGACGGAACGAGAAATCGGTAAGCTGGTTGTTGAGCAGGAAGCCGCGCACCATGAGCCGCGAGCCGAAGGCGCTTTCGATGCTCGAGGTCAGCGCGACGGCATTTCCTTCGCCGTCGACGACGCTCAGATGCGTGGTGGAGAATCCCTCCGTCCCGGCGCCCGCCGCGCCGCGCAGGCCGGCGTTTGCCGGCGGTTCGCCGGCGCTCGCACGTCCCAAGCTGCGCCCGGGATCGATGCGCGCGGCGCGTCCCGCGAGATACGAGCGGTCGAGCAGGCCGCGTACCGGTACGGCGACGAAATCGTCGTCGGCGAGGTAACGGGCGCGGTCGGCGTAGGCCAGACGGCTGGCCTCGGAGATCAGATGCACCGCCTCGGCCGAACCGGGCGCGAGCCCTGCCAGGTCGAAATGCTCGAGGATGCCGAGTATCTGCAGCACGGTAATGCCGCCCGAGCTCGGCGGCCCCACGCCGCAGACGCGCCACGCGCGGTAAGGCGCGCAGACCGGCGCGCGAACGCGCGCTTGGTAGCGTGTGAGGTCGTTCTCCGTAAGCCGCCCCGGGTTCCGCAGGGCGCCGCCGACGGCGGCGGCGATGTCGGCCGCGATGGGGCCACGGTAGAATGCCGCCGCGCCGCCTTTCGCGATCCTGCGCAGGGTGTCGGCGAACGCCCGGTTGAACAGGCGCGCACCGACCTGCCTGGCTTCGAAGTCGGGCTCGAGAAAATACCGGCGCGCGGCGGGGAACGCGCCGACCCCTGGCGTCCGCGCGATCAGTTCGTGCAGCCGCGGCGAAATCGCGAACCCCGCTTCGGCGAGCGCAATCGCGGGTTCGAAGAGCCGTTCCCAAGGCAGCCGGCCATGACGCCTGTGCGCGAGTTCAAGCATGGCGAGCAGTCCCGGGACGCCGACCGAACGCCCCCCGATCACGGCGTCGAGAAAGCGTAGCGGCGTACCGTCGCCATCGAGAAAGAGCGCGGACGTCGCCGCGGCCGGCGCGGTCTCGCGGCCGTCGTAGGCAAGCACCTCGCCGCTCTTCGCCTCGTAGTGCAGCAGAAAGCCGCCGCCGCCTATTCCCGACGACTGCGGCTCGACCAGGTTGAGCACCATCTGGGCGGCGATTGCCGCGTCGATCGCGCTGCCGCCCGCACGCAGTATCTCCAGCCCGGCGCGCGCCGCGTAAGGATTGGCGGCGACGATCATGTCGCGGCCGGCGCGCACCGGGCCGTCGGTCTTCTGCTGTGCCCCGACCGCCGTCGATGCGGCGAGGCCGATGACCATGGCGAGCGCCGTGATCCGCACCGTCGCCGCATAGCGGAACCGGATCTTCATATGAATTGCGTCTCCCCGCCGTTCCGTACCGGCGCCGGCGGCCCGCGGCCGCCGACGGCCGATTCATGCCACGGCGGCGCGGCGATTGCCACCGGCGATGGCTCCGGCACGGCCCCTTGCCGGGCGCCGGCGCGGATCAGCGCGCCGTGTGCCCCCCGGGAGAGGGGTCCGAACCGGGACCATGGGCCGCGTCAAGGGATTTTTGCAGACGGCAGGGACAAGGGCCGTAGCCCTGTGCCCCGAGGATGTCCCGGAGCCACGCCGGCCCCGCCGCGAACTCGGCGCGGACGGCGCCGCAGCGATGGCGGCGCGCCACCGCTTCGGCGCCCTCGATCAGCGCCGCGGCCACGTCCTTGGGCGAAAACAGGCTGCTGACGACGAAACAATCGATTATCAGAACGCGGCCGTGCGTCAGATCAGGGCCGATCCGGTAGACGAACAGCCCTCGCAGGTAGTCGTTCTCCGATGACGCTGCAAGGATGCCCCGCTTATCGGTCGACGAGGTACGCAGCATCGCCCGCGCATAGGCCTGCCACCCCCCGAGCGTGGCCTCGTGCACGACTTCGCGCACCAGCGGATACGCCTGGGAGATCCGGCCGGCATGCAAGGGCGCCAGCACGAAACCACCCTGCATTTGAGACCTCGACCTGAACCTCGGGAATCAACAGAATTGCAGGAACGGCCGTGGCCGACCTTGACATAGGTCAGAAAATGCAGCGCATTCGGAGACAGAAAATGAACGCGATTTTCATCGACTGCCGGCCCGAGGTCCGCGAACTGCTGACCGGCGAGATCATGGACCTCGTTCCCAGTCTCGAAATCAACCTGGGCCAACCGGTCGCCGAAGAGATTCCCGCCCTGCTCGACGGCCGCGCCGCCGCCCTGGTCTATCAGACGGCCCTGCCCGAGCGCGTACTTGCGGCGTCGCCCGAACTCAGGCTGGTGGTGTTTCTATCGACCGGAGCATCGAGCTATATCGATTTCGATGTTGCCCGGCGGCTGGGCGTCCGGGTGCGCAACGTCGCCAGCTACGGCGACCGCACGGTGGCCGAGCACGCCTTGGCGCTGATGCTCGCCGCCGCCCGCGATCTTGCGGCGATGGACCGCGGCGTACGCGCCGGCGAGTGGCGACCGCGCGACGGCGTCGAGCTTGCAGGGAAGACCCTGGGACTCGTCGGGCTCGGCGGCGTCGGCAGGGCGCTGGCGGGCATCGCCGCACCCTTCGGCATGCGGGTGATCGGCTGGAATCGCAGCGGCGTTCCCGCCGGCCTCGCCTGCGAAGCCGTCGGGCTCGACGAACTCCTCGCCCGCGCCGACGTGGTCTCGCTGCACCTCGCGCTCAACGACGAGACGCGCGGCTTGATTGACCGCCGCCGGCTCGGCCTGATGCGCTCGAACGCGATCCTGGTCAATACGGCGCGCGGCGCATTGGTCGACGAGGTCGCACTCGCCGAAGCGCTCGAGGCGAGAAAACTGCGCCACGCCGCGCTCGACGTCTTCGGCGAAGAACCGCTCGCCGCCGAACATCCCCTCGCGCGCACGGCCCGCACCACGCTCAGCGCACATGTCGCCTACCGGACGCCCGAGGCGACGACGAGGCTCCTGCGCCTCGGCCTCGGCATCCTGCGCGACGAACTCGCCGCCCTCGAAGCCGGCTGAAAGCACCGCAAGCAGCCCATGGCCGCGTCACCAAGCGCGTCACCACCCGTTGGTGCGCTCCCAGACGGCGACGACCTCGTCGCCGCCATCGACCACGTGGTAGCGGTCATGGGCCGCCGCGGTCATGCAGGCGTGGTTGGGCAGCACGCGAACACGGCCGCCGAGCGGCAGGGCGTCGGCGGGGAGCGCCCCGGTCGGCGATTCGACGAAACCGTGCTCCTGATTGACGTTGACGACGTGCAATCCGGCGTCTGCACCCGAGATATCGCAGACCATCCCGTATCCCCTGTCGACGGCCTGCCCCGCCGTCGAGCGGTCCTGCGCCAGCGCCAGCGCGCCGGCGTCGATCAACGCACGGCCGCGCTCGGGGCGGCGGCCGATCACCGAGGCGAGCACGCTAAGTGCGATGTCGTCGATGCCGCAGCAGCCGAGCCCCGCCTGGTAAAGATCGAAGAAGACGTAAACCCCGGGTCGCGCCTCGGTCACCCCCTCGAGGCTGCGGGCGAACCGCGCCGTCGGCGTCGATCCGACGCTGACCACCGGACAGGGAAAGCCGGCGCCGCGCAGGCGGTCGGCGGCATCCACCACCGCCCGACGCTCCGCCTCGGCCACCGCCTCGATATCGGCAACCGTCGTGCAAGCATAGGAATGCCCGGCGTGGGTGAGGACGCCGCGCAGTTCGATCTCCGGCGAACCGTCGAGGATGCCCGCGATTTCGATCAGCGCCGGATCGTCGGGCGCAACGCCGGCGCGCCCCGAGCCCGAATCGACCTCGATGAGGATGCCGAAGCGTGTGCTGAGCGCCGCCGCCCGGTCCGCCACGGCGCGGGCCGCCTCGACGGTGTCGGCGATCAGCGTCAGCCTTGCGCCTTCGCGCTCGATCGCCGCCGCTTCGGCCAGCTTCGACGGCACGATGCCGACCGCGTAGGTGATGTCGCGAAAGCCGCCGCGCGCGAAGTAGGCCGCCTCGTTGAGCGTCGAGACCGTGATGCCGCCGGAGTGCCCTTCGGTGGCGAGCCTCGCCACCTCGAGCGACTTGGCCGTCTTGACATGGGGACGCAGGTCCACGCCGTGCGCCTTGATGCGCGCCGACATGGCCGTCAGGTTGCGCGCCAATCGCGTCCGGTCGAGCACCAGCGCCGGCGTTCCGATGTCGCCGAGCTTCATGGCTGCCTTCCCCTCCCGGTCCAACGGCGGTCTCGCGCATTCTACCATTGCGCCGGCGGCGCGGGAAAAGCAGTCTTTTGGAGGACGCTCTAGCGGAGCAGTTTGTAGAGCGTCGGCGGGTCGGGAAGACCGGTGACCTTGAGCTTCTCGGTGCGCTGGAAGGCCTCGAACCCGAGCCGCGTGTTGGGGCCGTAGACGCCGTCGATCGTGCCGAAATAGAAACCGCGGTCGGCCAGCGCCTGCTGCGCCCGGCGCAAGACCTCGCTATAGAGCGTGACCGTCGTCTCGCCCCGCTTCGCCTCGATGCGCGGCGAGTGTTTCTGTACCCGATCGGCCTTGAGCGAATTGATCAGCCCGGCGACGGCGAGGTAGAGCGGTTGCTTCGGATTCTTCTTGCAGTGGTTTTCGAGCACCGCCGCAAGCAGCCTAGTGTTCTCCCAGGCAGCGATGTCGTAGGTCTCGGGGCTGAGCTGGTTGAACGCGGTCAGATAACCGTTGAGCCAGCCGCGGAAAGCGGCATAGGGCTCACCGCGCGCTTTACGCGCTGCGACAAAAGCCTCGCAGCGCGCGCCGCCCGCGCCCTTGATCGCGAAGCGGCCGTCGCCGTCCGCCGCCCGGGCAGCGAGCGGCGCGATCAGCAGCGCGAGCAGGACAACGGCAAGCCACGTCGTCCGGGGGCTCCCGGCCGCGAGCCGTCCACGCCGCGCGCCGCTCTCACGCCGGCGCGTCATCGAGGAACCGGAAGCCGGAGGCAAGGACATTGAACGCCACCGAAA
This sequence comes from Alphaproteobacteria bacterium, assembly GCA_046758065.1. Lineage (GTDB taxonomy): Bacteria > Pseudomonadota > Alphaproteobacteria > JAAXGF01 > JAAXGF01 > JBHHZM01. The sequence goes on from JBHHZM010000020.1 coordinate 9,740, forward strand.
TCCTTTCGCCCGCCCCGAAGAAAGGATGGACGAGGTGGCTCAGCCAGCTCGGGAAAACCGTCATCAACCCGGGTTTGACCGACACCGTATAGCGCAGTTCGAACAGGCTCGCCGGAATCCCGACCATATTGGCGGCGAGCCGCGGATCGAGGAGTTCGAGCTGGCCGTTCTGCTGGCGCTCGGGCTCGGGCTCGCCGGCGCTCACGTAATAGACTCCCGACCACAGGTTGTTCGGGTGGTTGTGGACGTTGTGATAATTGCCCGAGCGCATGACGTTCGCCCAGCCATCGACGCGGTACTGGGCGCGGAAACGGCGCCCCGGGCGGGCGATGGCGGTGCGTGTCATCTCGACTGCGACACGGCGCACCCGATCCTGCAGCGTCCGCACGCAGTCGGCGTCGCGACCGAAAAACCCGTTTTCCGAATGCCACCCGCCGACGTTGCTTTGCGCGATGCCGGGCTCTTTCTTCTCGGCCGCAAGGATCAAATCCTTCAGCGCCTGGTTGAGGGCGTCGCTGTCGGGCCAGACATAAGTGACGATGGGGGTGGCGAACAGCATCATCGTGTGTTCGCCGAGCGGTACCCCGGGCAGCTCCTGCATCTCGGATTTTTGGCTCATCGGCGGAACCTCGCCAAGTACGCGCCGGTTGGCTCGCCCCGCACCCCGTCGGGAACGGGCCGAAGCGGCGGCTTAATGCCGTGCGGCGATCTCGTCACGCGGAAAGGTCAGCCCGAGATTTTCCCAGAAGGTCGCGACGTCATCGACGGTGTGTTCGCCCGCATCTTCGTCGCCCTGGCCGAATTCGGGAGGCTTGGCGACCTTGAACGCCTCGGGCTCAAGATCGACGCCGAACGCCTCATACAGCGAGCTCACGACGCCGGTCATCGACTCGGCGCCGTAGGGCACCACCCGCGCCGTCGCCATGCGCGGGATGCCGATCAGCGCCAACTGAAAATGAAACCGCTTCCAGTAGCCCAGCATCACCTCGATGTAGCTCATCTTGGCGATGTCCTTTTCGGTCGCCCCCCAACGCACCCAATCGTCCAGCGCCCAACGCTCGATAGCGCTTCGCACGGCGAACTTGCCACCCTCGGGCATGCCGCCGCTCTTCTCGAGCGTCGACTGGATCATCGACAGCGGATGGCGCAGGGTGATCAGGTAGTTGGAATCGGTGCCGAAAAGCTGCTGGACGAGCGGGAAGTTGTACACCGCCTTGGTGAACTTCTTCGGCACGACGACGCCCCCCTTGTAGGCGAGCCTGCCGTGCTGGGTGAAGTATATTTCCACCATGGTCAGGTATTCGGCGACCTGAAGAAGGCTGTTGGTATGGACGTTGCCCCGCCCCTTGAACGAGAGCAGCGCAAGATGGGGAAAGCCGTCGTGCGCCAGCGCGTTCTGCACGCCGGTGTAATCGACCCCGACGGCGCGGAAAATCTGCTTGGTCAGATAGGTCCCGCCGGTGCGCGGAATGCCGATGATGAAGAAAAAGCGGAAGCGGTTCATCCGCTGCACCGTTTCCGGGCGTCCAATCAGGATTTCCTTGAAGTACCGGTACGACTGGACGATGCGTTCGACGCCCTCGGGGTTTGCCATCACCTCGCGGGCTTTCTTCTGGATGTCGGCGTAGCGTTCCTTGTCGCTGGCGAGATCCTCCTCCTCCTGCGCGTACCAGCGCCCCGCGTACTGTTCGGCGCCGGTCAGGCTGGCGTGAAGGAACTCGATGAAGGCAGGCGACGCGGGAAGTTCGGTGTCTTTGAGGGTAAGGGTAAGCCCCATACCGCCTCCTGAATGCTGAATCGGTCAGATGCCAAAGCCCCGGCCGTTAGGCCGTGGGGATTTCGAACGGGCTCCAATCAAGCGATTCTGAATCAGAAAGTCTGAATAAAACGTAAGTAAACGGTCTGGTTGTTGACCTGCGGCGAGTCGTAGCTGCCGAGCGGAAACGCCAGATCGAAGCGCAGCTTGGTGTCGCCGACGCGCGAAACGTCGGTGGTGATCTCGGCGCCAAAGCCGGCGGAGACCAGCGTCGAATCCTGCACTTGGCCGTTCTGGCGGTTGAACACATGGCCGCCGTCGACGAACGGCCCGGCGAGCGCCGACCATGCCGAGCCCCGGTAATTCCAGCTATAGAGCGTGTGGTCGTACTCGACCGTGAACTGGACGCCCGAATCGCCCGTCGTCTCCGCCGGCTCGAAGCCGCGCGCGCTGCCGTAGCCGCCGAGAATGAACAGATCGGACGACAGCACGGTGTCCGAGGCGTACTGGCCGCTGGCCTGCACCCGCAACTCGCCCTTCGGGATCGGACGGTAGTTGACGAAGATCAGCGGCTGCACGAGCAAGACCTCGGGATCGCCCAGCGCCCGGGTCGCATTGACCTTGCCTTTATCGGAAGCGTCGAGGATGTCGACGCCCTGGGCGAGTCGCAGCGAGCCGAACAGCAGCAGGTTGGGGAACCGCGCGAGGTACGTGCCCTCGCCGAAGACCTGGCGGATGTTGTCGTCGGTATCGAGCACATTGGCAATGTCCGACTGGTGCGAGCGGGCCTGGAACCCGATCCGGACCTCGGCGATCTGGCGCCGCATGTTGATCAGCCGGCTCGAGAATCCGACGTCGTAGATATCGGTCTGGCCGTCGGCGTTGAGCGCCTCGAGCCGGTCCCCGATCTCGATCTCGCTGTGCAGGGCGCGCGCCTCGAACATCACGTTGCGGAAGCCGATCGGCACCTTCACGGCGCCCTGGATCGTATAGGTGCCCTCGTCGGTGGCGGTGAAGTCGAGGTCGAGTTTCTCGCCCAATCGTAAAAGGTTGGTCTTTTCGAGGTTGATCGTGCCGACGATATCGCCGGTAAGCTCCGAGCCGTAGTTGTCGACCGAGACCCGCTGCTCGTCTTCTTTCACCTTATCGAGGTTGAGCACCAGATCGGTGGTGCCCACCGCGCTGCCCGGCATCAGGTTGAGCGTCGCGTCGACGTTGTTGAGGTCGTTGAAGTCGTTGACCATCGACTCGACCGTGCTCTCGCGAAACACCTCGCCCGACTTGACGCGGCTGGTCAGGGCGTTGACCACATACGGCCTCAGCAGGTTGTCCTGGCGCACTTGGAGATTGCCGACCGTCGCCTCGTAGACGACGATGTCGAGCGAGCCGTCGGAAAGATCCTGCGGCGGGGTCACCACCCGCACCAGAATGTAGCCCTTGTCGTAGTACAGCCGGGCGATGTCGAACTTGAGCTGGGCGATCTCGCCGCGCGTCACCGGACGGTTGAGATAAGGCTCGGCGACCGCCTGGACCGTCGATTTCTTCAGCACCTTCACGCCGCTGATGTTGACCGAAGTGAGGGTCGCCACGACCTCGTCGGCGCCCGCGATCTCCTCCGGCTTGGGCACCACGCCTTCGACCCCGACGCCTTCCTCCTCGATCCCCTCGGGCGCGCCGGGCGCGGGCTTCTCGACGACGCCCGGCAGGGCCTCGGTCGGAAGCGTCTGCGCCGCGAGCCCGGCGGGAAACAGCAGGCCGGCGGCGATCACGGCCGCCGCCGCGGCAACACCCGCGCCACCGAGGCGTCGCGACACCCCGTCTAGACGTAAATTACGCATGAAGCCGATCCTCGCTCCCATGTACCATCCCCCTGGAACCAACGGCCCGCACCGCAACGCTTAGCGCTTTCGATCCTGCGGCCGCGGTCCCTTCCATGCACGCAATTACCGTCCGCGTCCCGGCCGCGAGGCCGACGCCCGAACGACAGCTATAGCAAAAGTCGTACGGCCCGGCATTAACTTTATGCCGGGCTGCACGTTTCCTCCGTGAAGCCCTCCTCCAGGCCCCGTTTGGCAAGCCCCAGTCAAGAGACCTCTTTTCCTCCGCGGTTCACTCCGCGGCCGTTATGCCCTCAACGTCCTACCTGGTCATTGACTACTCCACGTTGCAACCCCGACCCCCGCATCACGGCAGCTGGTCGGCCGTCGCCGGATAGCTCACGACCTCCTCGCAGCCGTTCTTGCCGAACTCGAGCCCCGATTGCTCGAAGAAGAATTCGGCGAACAGGAACTGGCCGTCGGACTTGATCGTGGTGCCGTCCTCGCCCAGCGAGCACACCGTCTGACCCGGCAGCAGGGCGAGCCCGCCCGGAACCGGCGCCGGCGGCGTGCCCGGCGGAATGTCCGGGGTCTCCTTGATCAGGAGATACGGATCGGGCCCTTCCCCACCCATCGGCATCTGGAAGATATTGGCCTCGCCGTGCCAGTGGACGAAGGTCGCCGCCGCGACGGCGGACTCGAACTCGCCCTCAAAGAGGCCGAACACGTCGAAGAAGCCGAAGAAGCCGAAGGAGTCGGACGGCAGGTGGATCTCGCCCTCGGTGACGGGTGGGATCAGTCCGGACGGATCGGTCTCGACGAAGGTGAACGGCGTGCCGTCGACGTCGTTGCTCTCGGTGTCGTCGAGGTCCGATTGCGTCGCGTCGGTGAACGCCGACGCCCCGCCGCCCAGCCTGGCGATCGCCTGCGGCTCGTGCGTGAAGAACTCGTTGGTGAAATTGCCCGCGCCGTTGGCCGGATCGCCGTGCGCGGCGAGGCTCAGCAGGGCCGCCGCGGCTTCGCCGCCGAAGCCCTCGCCGAAGAAGCCGTCGCCGTCGCCCGCGGTCTCGGCGTTGGCGCTGGCGAACGAGAGCACGTCGCCCTTGATGAACAGGTTGCCGTCGTCGGTGACGACCTCGGACAGGTCACCGTCCAGGAAGTACTGCGCGAGGACCTGGCCGCCGTAACCGTCGGGTTCTGCGGCGACGAGTTGTCTCTCGCCCGCCTCGACGATCATGGCGGCGAACGCGACCGCTTCGGAGCCCGCCGTATCGGCGACGGCGCTGGCCCTTATGTCGTTGCCGACGAAGAAATTCCCGGCCGTCGGCACGAGGGTCACGTCGTTGCGCGCATCGACGACGCCCAAGGCGATGGCGAACGCCGGGCCGTAGCCCGCGCTGGCGCCGTTCGCGCCCGTGACCGTGGCCGTGGCGTCGACGGTGGTGTCGCCGGCGATGAAGATGTCGCCGGACCCGCCCTCGTGCTGGGCCGCCAGGATCTCCATGAAGCCTTCGGCGAAGGCGCCGCCGGTGACGGTATCGCCACCGTCGAAGATGTAGGAGACCGCCGTGCCGTTGAGCGTCTCGCTGATCGCGCCGACGTCGATCGTGGCGTTGGCCGCGGTCATGGCGCCGCCGATGATGGTGATGTCGGCGAAGCCCTCGCCGCCATTGTCGGCCTCGATGTCCGTGAAGGCGTCGGCGAAGGCGCTGCCCGCGAGATCGCCGCCGATGCCGATGAACGAGGCGTACTCGCTCACGCCCGAAGGCTCGCCGGTGGTGCCGGTCACGGTCACGTCGCCGACCCCGACCGTGGCGTCGGCGTTGGTCGCGGCGCCGCCGGTGATAATTATGCCGCCGCTGCCGCTGGCGAAGATGTCCGTGAAGGCGTCGGCGGTGGCGGAGGCGGCGATCTGACCGTCGACGCCGGTGAACATGGCATGAGCGCTGCCGTAGGGGCTCGACAGCATCGTCCCGCTGACGTTGGCGGCGCCGGTGACGGTCACTCCGGCCACCGCGACGTTGGCCTCGGCGTCGGTGCTGACGCCGCCGGTCAGAACGATATTTCCGTCGGCGAAGATATCGGTGGTCGCGAAGGCCTCGGCGCCGGACTCCATGATGTCGTCGTCGATTCCGGTGAACGTCGCGCTGACGCCGCCGCCGTAGCCGTTGTAGATGCCATCCAGCGCCATCATCGAGGACGCGGCGTTGGCCGTGCCGGTGATGCTGACGTTGCCGACCGTGGCCGCCGCGAAGCCGTCGACGTCGATGCCGCCGTTGACGGTCAGGTCGCCGGCGACGTCGATGTAGAGCTCGGCGCCCGCGAAGCCTTCGTCCTCGATCACGACGTCGTCGATGCCGGTGAATGACGCGTCTGCGAAGCCGTGGCCACCGTAGCCGTCCGAGCCCATCGTCGTCGCGGCGCTGGCGAGGCCGGTGATGGTGATGTCGCCAACCGTGATGACGCCGGTGCCCGCGACGGTGATGCCGCCGTTGATGGTCGTGTCGCCGGAAACGCCGGTGATCTCGGCGAAGCCCTCGCCTTCGGGTTCGTCATCGACGACTTCGCCGTCGATTCCGGTGAAGTTGGCGTCGGCCACGCCCCCGAAGCTCTGAGAGCTGCTGCCCATGCCGGCGCCGCTGACGAACGCGAGCGCGCTGCCCGTGATGTCGATGGTGCCGATGGTGATGCTGGTGTCGGTGGTGACGTTGATGCCGCCGTCGATGACGAGGTTGCCGCCGACGCTGGCGATGTCGAGGCTCGCGAACAACTCCGCTTCGTCCTCGGCGAGCTCGTCGCCGAAGCCGGTGAACGAGGCATGCGCGTCGCCGGCGTTCGTGAAGTAACTGCTGCCGGAGCCGCCGACGAAGGCCTTGGCGAGGCCGTTGACCGAGACGTCGCCGATGCTGATCGTGCCGTCGGCGTTGACCGTGATGCCGTTGGCCACCGTGAGGTTGCCGGTCGTGTTGATGATGTCGACGTCGGCGGTGGCGAAGGCGCCGTCGGTGAGGTCCTCCTCGACACCGGTGAAGTCGGCGTTGGCGTGGCCGCCGTAGCCGCTGCCCGAGTTCAGGACGACGGCGATGGCGCTGCCCGCGATGGTGGCGTTGCCGACCGCGACGTTAGCGTCGACACTGGCCGTGACGCCGCCGTTGAGCGTCACGTTGCCGCCGGTGTTGAAGATGTCGATGCTGGCCCAGGCCTCGGCGCTGTCGGCGACGTCGCTGTCGAAGCCACGGAATTCCGCAGAGGCGAACGCGCCGTCGCCGGCGATCGCGGTGGCGCCGCCCGGCACGAAGACCCCCTCGACCGTCTTGCCGCCCGCCACGGTGATGTCGCCGGCCGAATTGTCGGCGTCGGCCGTGACGCTGATCAGGCCGTTTATGGTGACGTCGCCCTCGGTCGAGCCGATATCGAAGGAGGCGGAGGCGAACGCCTCGTCTCCGGCGATCGCGTCCTCGAAGCCGGTGAAGTTGGCCGAGGCGGAGGCACCCGGGCCCGAGGCGCTGGCGAAGGCGGTGCCGGTGACGCTGAGGTCGCCCACCATGATCGTCGCGTCGGCGTCGACCGCGATGCCGCCGGTGACCAGGACGTTGCCGCCCGTGCCGGCGATCAAGAACGAGGCAAAGGCGCTGGCCTCGTCCTCGAACACGGAGCCCTCGATGCCGCTGAACCAGGCGTCGGCCCGGCCGCTGTTGAGCGCGATCGCGCTGGCGCTGCCGGCCAGGGTGATGTCGCCCGCCGTCTCGTCGGCGTCGGCCGTGACCGTGACGCCGCCGTCGATGGTGACGTCGCCCACGGTGTTGCGGATGTCGAATTCGGCAGTGGCGCTGGCCTCGTCGTCGGCGACGTCTCCGTTGATGCCGACGAAGCTGGCCTCGGCGCTGCCCCACGAGCCCGAAGCGCTGGCGATGGCGGCGCCGGTGATACCGAGATTGCCCACCGCGATCAACGCGCCGGCGTCGACCGTGATGTCGCCGGTGATCGAGACGTCGCCGCCGGTGCCCCCGTCGAAGCCGAAGCCGCCGATGAAGAACGATGCCCGGGCGCTGGCCTCCTCGTCGAATACGTCGTTGTCGAAGCCGTCGAAATTGGCGAAGGCGTGACCGTCGCGCGGCGCCTGGGCGCTCGCGGTGCCGCTGATGGCGATGTTGCCGACCGTCTGCGCGGCGTTGGCCGCGACCGTGACGTCGCCGTTCACCGTCACGTTACCGTCGGTGTTGCGGATATCGACGCTCGCCGACGCCGAGGCGCCGCTGTCCGCGAGCGAGCTGGAAAACCCGATGAACGAGGCGTACGCCGTGGCGTGATCGTTGGCGAAGGCGAAGGCGCCGCCGGTGATCGTGATGTCGCCGAAGGTGAGGGTGGCGTCGGCGCTGGCGAGCACGTTGCCGTTGAGCGTGACGTCGCCGGCGGTGTTGGAAATGCGGATGTCGGCGTCGGCGAAGCCCTCGTCCTCGATGACCTCGTCCTCGACGCCGGTGAACCCGGCCTCGGCGAAGGCGCTGCTTTCGGCCGACGCGGTCGCGCTGCCCGTAATGGTCCAGGTGCCGAAGACGACGTCGGCGTCGGCGACCACGCTGATGTCGCCGTTGACGGTGACGTCGCCGTTCGCGATCTCGTTGCCGTTGGTGTTCGAAATCACGAACGAAGCCTCGGCGTCGGCGCTGTCATCGATGACCTCGTCGCCGAAGCCGCTGAACCACGCGCTGGCGCGGCTGCCCGTTTCGCTCGCCGAGGCGAAGGCATGGCCGGCGATCGCGATGTTGCCGAACGTGATGTCGCCGTTGGCGTTGACCGCGACGTCGCCGGTCAGCGTCACGTCGCCGTTGGTGGTGCTGATACGGAACGAGGCGTCGGGGGGGGGGGGGGGCGCGGCTCGACGGCCTCGTCGGCGAGCGCCGCGACGAAGGCTAAGGCGGTGCCCGAGTTGTCCGCGAACGCGCTCGCGGTGCCGTTGATCGTGATGGTGTTGCCGGCCGCCACCGTGATGGTGGCGTCGGCGTCGACCGTTACCGGGCCGTTGATCGCCACGTTGCCGCCGGTGTTGTGGATGCCGAGTTCGGCCTCGGCATTGGCCCAGTCCGCCAGGTTGCTCTCGAAGGCGACGAACGAGGCGCGGGCGAAGCCGTCGGTTCCGCCATCGGCGAAGGCCTTGCCGGTCACGTGGACGTCGCCGACCGTGATGTCGGCGTTGGCGAGGACGTCGATGTCGCCGCTCATGGTCACGTTGCTGCCGGCGCTGTTGATGTCGAGGGTGGCGCTGGCGCTGGCCCAGTGGACGACCGGAAATTCGAACACCGTCACACTCGCCGTGCCGGCACTCCAGCTCCCCACCCCGGAAACGCTCGCCGTGCCCGAAACGTCGATGGTGCCGAGCGTGATGGTGGCGTCGGCGTCGACCAGGATGACGTCGTCGGCGCCGTTGCCGAGGTTGACCGCGCCGTCCGCGTTGATGTCGACGTCGGCGAAGGCCGAGGCGGTGCCGAGCACGTGGCCGTTGACCCCGATGAAGCTAGCGTTACCGCTGCCGGTCGCCCTGGCGACGATGTTCATGAAGCTGAGGTTGCCGCCGACCTCGTGGGCGTCGGCCGTGACTATGACGTCGCCGTTGAGCGCCGCGTTGCGGTCGGCGTCGACCCTCAGGTCGGCGTTGGCGAAGGCTGCGCCGGCGACGTCGCTGCCGAAGGCGACGAACGAGGAGAAGCTGCTGCTGCCGGTCACGGTGATGCTGTTGACGGTGATGTTGCCGACCATGATGTCGGCGTCGGCGTCGACCGTGATATCGCCGGTGACGGTAACGTCGCCGACGGCCGAGGTACCGGCGTTGGCGTCGACGAACATGTTCGCCGTCGCGAAGCCGCTACCCACCACCCGGCCGCTGAAGGCGCCCCCGGTGCTGGCGACCACGAGGCCGGCGGTGCCGAGGCCGGTGCTGAGATCGGCGTCGGCCATGACCACGGTGTTGCCGGTGAGGCTGACGTTGCCGCCCCCCGAGCCGATACCGGCGATGATGTCGAGGTCGGCGCTGGCGCTGGCGTTGCTCCCCTGGATGCCGGTGAGGCTCGCGGTCGCCGCCACGGTGAGCGTCGTTCCCGACGTGGTGATGTCGATGTCGCTGCCGGCGGTCAGGCGTGCGCTCGCGTCGGCGTTGGCGCTGTGGATGTTGGCGCCGTTGCTGGTCAGCGTCGCATTGGCGCTCACCGTGAAGAACTCGCCGTTGATCGTCAGGGTGCCGACGCCGTCGGTGCCGGCGGCGATGTCCACGCGGGCGTTCGGCCGCGCCGCATTCATCTGTTCGACGACGGTCGCCGTCACCGAGACGTTGCCGTTGATGTCGATGTTGCCCGCCGCATCCATGTCGAGGCTGGCGGTGGCGGTGTTGCCCGAGGCGATGTCGGCGGTGATCGAGAGGTCGCCGGCGACGATGTTGCCGCTCGCGCCGAACACGATGTCGCCGGGCATGGCGATCATAGCGCCGCCGGTGGTGACGCTGGCGACCGAAAGGTCGTTGCCGGTGACGGTGACGTCGGCGAACGCGCCGGTCGTCACCAGGTTGCCGGCGACGACGTCGGGGTTGGTGCCGTTGGCGTCGATGGTGATGAAGCCCGCCGCTGAGATCGTGTCGTTGGTGTCGTTGAACGTGATGGTGCCCGGGAAGGGGCCACCCTCGCCGACGCCGGTGGTCCTCAGGATCACGCTTCCCGGCGCGTTCCAGGTCGAGTCGGTAACCCCGCCCGCGTTCAGGTCGAGAATCGTGATTGCGCTTTCAGCCGATACCGTGGCCGAGGCGTCGCCTTCGAGCACGCTGATGGCAATGTCGGGCCCCTGGGCGGCGTCGCCGATCGTCACAGTGGTCGGCGGATCGATCAGCAGCCGGCCGCGCACCCCGTTGGGCGCACCGGCGTCGACCGTGCCGCGCAGGTGCACGCTCTTGCCGCTGAGCTCGACGAAGCCGCCGTCGCCGGCCGCATCGCCGCCGCGCGCGCTGATCAGCGCGCCGGAAGTAAAGCTGTTGGTGCCGTCGGCCCAGGTCTTGACGTGGCCGCCGTTGCCGCTGGCGCCGCCGTCGGCGCGCACGACGCCCGTGAGGTTGAGATCGCCCGCCGCAGCGACCAGCACCGTGCCGCCGTTGTCGGCCGCGGCCAGCGCGCTGGCGTCGACCACGCCGGCGAGGTTGACCACCGAATCGACGACCTTCGACATCGTCCGGGCGGTGATCGTTACCGTGCCCGAGCGCGCCTGAAGCGTGCCGGTGTTGTCGACCCCGAGCCTGTCGCCGTCGGCCGCGATGTCGTCGAGCGTGTCGGCGTCGACGGTGTAGGTGATCAGGCCGTCGCCGCGCAGATCGAGCGTGTAGGCGTTGGCCGAAACCAGTTGCACCTGCCCGAGGTCGGCGCGCACGACTCCCGCGTTCTCGACGTAGGGCGCCGCCAGCACGGCGAAGCCGCCGGCCGAGACGTCGATGGCGCCGCGGTTGATCACCTGGCCGTAGCCGTCGCCCGAAAGGCTGAAGCTCTGACCGTCGTCGGCGATGACGAGGTTGGTCGCCGTGGTCGCCAACAGCGCGCCGACGTTCACCTGGGAGGTGCCGTAGAAGGTGACGCCGGCGTCGTTGAGGACGAAGACCCGCCCGTTGGCGGTGAGCGCCCCGCGCAGCTCGCTCGGCAGGCCGCCGGTGATCCGGTTGATGGCCACCGCCGAGGCGTTGGGCTGATGGAAGTTGATCGACTCGTCGACCGCGGTCGAGAATGTCCGCCAGTCGATGTTGAGGCGTTGCGATGTCTGGTCGATGTTGGTCGCCAGCCCGTCCTGCGTGATCGCCCCGCTGCCGCCGACGATTTCGCCCCCGGTCGGTCCCGCCACCGCGACGCCGGCGAAGGCCAGCGCCCCGAAGCTGAACATCATCATCTGGGTGCAGATCGAGACTTCGTGCTTGTTCCGCTTCCGAAGACGCCAGCGAAACTCGGTACGATTCGGCAGCACACCACGTGTATTAGGCACGGCAACCTCCCAGTCCCAGAGCCCCCTTTTTGCGGGGATCTTAGATTGCACAAACAACGGCCCGCGTTCATCGCGGATCCACACTCCTGGACAAACCGTAGCAAATTTCGCCGCGCCCCGCTATAATTTATTTAAAATTTTATTAAAGTTTTCAGTCGTTTACCATTAATCTCGCGGTTTTCACGGAATTGTGAGTTGAATCAGGAAGTTGACCGGCATCCCCGCCGCGCCGGTTTACGTATTTACCCTATCGGATAAGGCGTTAGCTAGGCGAAAGGAGAGGGATCGGCGGCCCCGCCGGGAGTGGCGGGGCGCGGCTTCTCAGCCGCCGATTTCGGAGCGGAAGTCCTCGAACTTGCCGCCGGCCGAGAGCGCGATGTCGTCGACGTAGACCAGCCGCAGCGCGAAGGGGTGGCCGAGCGCGGCGGTCGCCGCTGCGCGCAGCGCCCCCTCCTCCGCCGCGTCGAGCGGCCGCGTCGTCACTAGGTGGAGCTCGATCTCGTCGCGCCGGCGCTGCACCATCTGCATCCGGCGCAAGGGCGCGATGCGGGTCAGCGGTTCGCCGCTGATGCGCGCCCAGGTGCGCTCGCCCGAGGGCAGGGTAACCATATTGCGGGCGCGGCCCATGATGCGCGTCAGCACCGGCAGGCCGCGGCCGCAGGGGCAGGGGTCGCCGAGTTCGGCGTAGTCGCCGATCTCGTAGCGGATCAGCGGCATGGCAAAGTTGTGCAGCGCGGTGATCACGACCCGGCCGATCCGCCCCGGGGGACAGGGTTCGCCGGCGTCGTCGAGCACTTCGAGCAGCACCGATTCGGCCATCACGTGGTAATGCTCGTGCTCGGGGCACTGGAGCGCGACCGGGCCGGTCTCCTGGGCGGCGTACTGGTCGACCACCGGCGCATCCCAGGCGCGCCGGCAGACCTCGCGCACCCCCGCGTCGAGCACCTCGCCCATGGTGTTGACCTCGCGCAGGCGCGATAGCCGCAGGCCGCGCTCGGCCGCGCGCTCGGCGAGGGCGCGGGCGAAAGTGGCGTAGGTCAGCAGATAGTCCGGGTTCTTCTCCGCCAGCCAGTCGAGATGGTCGTCGAGCGGCCCGCCGATGTCGCGAATCCAGTACGGTCCCGTGCGGTAGCCCGCCGCCCAGGAGGCGTCGCCGTCGGCGGCCTGCACCCGGGCGAGCGCCGGCGTCACCCGCTGGATCGCGGCGAGCCTCCCCGCAAGGTCGCGGCGGTGCCAGACGTTGCCGCGCAGCCGCAGCACCCGCCTGTACTGCTGGGCGAGCGTCGTGCTGGCGACGCGGATCGGCCGGCCGGTCGATCCCGAGGTGGTGTGTTCGACCCGCCGGCCATGGCCGCGCGGCAGCGCCCGGGCGAGCAGCGATTCGCGCGCTTCCTGGAGATCGGCCCGCCTGAGCGGCGCCAGCGCCCGCCAGCGCTCGGGCGTGAGCCCGCCGGGCGATACCTCGGCGACCGCCGCGAGCCGCGAACGATAGAACGGAACCTGGCGCGCCGCGTGGCGCAGCAGCGGCTCGACCTGGCGCAACTGGCGGGCGCGCAGCACCTCGGCCGGCCACCACTGGCTCTGTTCAAGCTGGTAGGCGAGGGCGAACAGCGGCAGGTCGCGGGGACCCGGCAGCGCCGGCCAGACGATTCCGGCCGCCGCCGACCAGGGAGTATCCACGCCGTTGCCGCGCAAGCCGCCCTCCTCACCGCACAACGCCGCCGGACGACGCCGGACCGGCCAGGCGAACCGTAACACAGGCCGGCGTCCGGCGTTAAGCCAGCGCGCGGCGTTCCGTCAGTCGAGCCCGCTGGCGTCGGCGAGGATGCGGCCGACATTCGGCGTCAGCGGCTCGCCGGCGGCGATCTTGGCGTTGATTTCCGCCACCGTCTTCTTCATGGCGACGAAGCGGTAGGGGGTCGCCGGATGGGTGCGCGCCGAGGCCATGGTGCGCGGGAAGTTGGCGGCGATGCGGCGCCAGAACTTGGGCGCCCGATCGACCTCGTAGCCGGCGCGCGCCATGATATAGAGGCCGACGTAATCGGCCTCGGCCTCGATTTCCCTGAAGTTGGCCGCGAGACGGCGCGAGAGATCGCCGTGGTTCATCACCAGGTGCGCGAGTTCGTGCGAAACCACGAGCGCGAGCTCGGAATCGCTGGCGAACCACATCATCCCCTTGGTGACGACGACGCGGCCGCCGGTGGGGTAGGCGTTCACCGTCTGCATCGACGACTGTTCGATGTCGAAATCGCAGGTCGCGGCCGGTTCGATCGTCACCGCGCGCGGGTTGGAACCATCGAGGTTGAGGGTCAGCGGCCCGGCGTCGGCGCCTTCGGTCAACGCGGCGAAGGCGGCCTCGCCGGCGCGACCGCGCGGCGTCGGCGCGCCGTTGAGCCGGGTAATGACGTCGCCGCTGCGCAGCCCCGCGTCATAAGCCGGCGAGCCGGCGACGACGTAGAGCACGCGCAGGTGATCGTCGAAACCGAACGCCCGGCGCACCAGCGCCCGCTGCCGAACGCCGAAGCTGTCTTCGGTGGCGACGGTCAGGCCGTAATCGGGCCGGGTCCGACCGCGGCAGAAGGGGGCGGCGCCGCGCGTGATGCGGAAGCGGATCGACTTGAGCCGGTGCTCGTCGATGAACCGCTGCTCGAGGACGAGCTGTTTCTGGAACTCGCTCTCGACCATCACCTCGCCGGCGCTGACCGTGACCGCGTGCGGCTGCTGCGCGGTCGAGGCGCAGGCCGAAAGAACGAGCAGCGCGGCGAAGGAGAGACGGATCATGCGAAGCGGTCTTCAAAGAGTTGAACGCCGCCTCACTAAACAACGAAGAAATGAAATATAGATTAAATTTATTAGTTAACATTAATTATGGTTATCTTCGTCTTAACATTAAGAAATAGGATGAATCATTATTACTAATCTATCTTAGCCAAACCACGGCCGGAGAAAACTCACTTCCCGGCGAGAATCGCATCGCATCGGGCGACAATCTCGTCGGCCGCGGCCGCCGCGTCGAAGCCGGCGTATTTGGCGGCGAAGGCGCGCGCGTTGTCGCGCAGCCGCGGCGCGGCGAGACCGCGCCTGACGAGCGCCGCGTAGTCGAGGTCGCGGCGCCCCGGGTCGGCGAGCAGTCCGAGCCCCGCCTTCGCCAGACGGTATCCGATCAGCGTCTGCTCGACGACCACCGGCAACAGCAGCAGCGGACAGCCGCCGCGCAGCAGTTCGGCGCAGGTGCCGTGGCCGGCATGGCAGATCGCCAGCTCGCTGTCGCGGGCCGCCGCGGCGAGATCGACCTGCTCGGTGACGATCCGCAGCCGTTCGGTCGCGAACTTGGCGACTGTCGCGGGCGACGCGTCGTCGGCGACCACCAGCGTCGGCAGACCGAGCCCGGCGAGCTGGCTCATGAGCCGGGCGAAATGCGGGTAGCCGGCGCGGTAGTTGACGAACAGCCGCTGGCCTTCGCCCGGCGGCCAGTCGGGCGGGACGGCCGGCGAGGGGTTGATCAGCGATCCCCGGTAACGGATTCCCTCGCGCCGCCCGTAATGGTCGAATTCCTCGAAGCTGCAGAGGAATCTCTCCTCGCTCTCGAACAAATCGGCGAGTCCCGCGAGCCGCGCCCCGCCGAGCGCCGCGACGACCTGGTTGATGCGCTCGAGAACCCCGTGCTCGGCGGCGACCAGCCGCTTCTCGGGCGGCGGGCGCCAGGGCCGCATGTCCGGCATCGGGTTCGTCGCCGGCGGCACGGTGAAGCCGGTGCCCAGTTCGACGCAAGCCAGTCCGTCGATACGCGCCGCGAGCAGCGCCGTGGGGCTATGCTCGGCGAGCACCAGATCGGGCTGTGCGAGCCGGTAAAGCGCGCGCCACGCCCGCACCAGTCCGGCGAGGCCGCTGGAATTGGCATAACCGACACGGTTGAGCAACTCGGCGTGGTTCACTGCCGGCGGCAGGGTGGATCGCCCGAGCCAGACCGGTGCCTGAAACAGATCGCCCTCCGCGAACCCCGGAACGCGGCCGGCGGCGGAAAGATCGCGCACCGCCAGCGCGATGTCGTGGCCGCGCGCCCTGAGGCCCGCGACCACCGGGGCGAGATGATGGAGATGCCCCGTCCCGCCGCCCAGCTCCCAGACGCAGAGAACCCGGCTCATGACCGGCGTCGGGCGCCGGATCGCAGCGCAGCGCCGGGGTCGGGAAAGGTCATCGGGCGAGGTCTCCGTCGTCGGGGCGGGCGATGATAGCGGACGCGCCGCCCGGTCGTCCACCGGACCGCACGACCGAAAGAAATATCCTGCAATGAAACGGCATTTTCTCTACATTTTATCGCAAATTTCTTTTACTTGTAGCGTTAACCGGTGATAAATACATTCAGCGTCTAATACTTCCATGGCAGCCCCTTCACTGCACCGACGGCGCCGCCTCATCGGACTTTGCGGGCTCGCGATGCTTGTTTTCGCCATCGCGGCGGGCGACGAGACGCACGCCGGAACCGCTCCCGGAGGCGACGAAGGGTTCCGCCGGGTCCACGCCGCCGGCACCTATCTCGTGGTCGGCAGTTTCCGGCAATACGAACACGCCGCCGCGCTGGTCCGCAAACTCACGGAGTTTCCGACCGCGATTTCCATCGGCGTGGTCGAGAACAAGGTGTGGTTCCGCGCCGTCGCCGGCCCGTTCGGCGAGGGCGATCTCGCCGCCGCGCGCGAGAGATTCGCCGCGGCCGGAATACCCGATGCCTGGCGCATACGGCTGTGCGCCGACGGCCTCAGCACCCCGCCCTGCGCCGCACCCTGAGCCGCACATGAGCCTGCGGTCCGCCGCCGGGTTTCCTCGACGGCGCATCCGTGTATAGTCCGGGCCGATGACCTGTTCCGGTCCGGGGGAAGGCGATGAACGGCGCGGAAAGTCTGGTAAGAACGCTGGTCGGCGGCGGGGTGAACGTCTGTTTCACCAACCCCGGCACCTCGGAGATGCATTTCGTCGCCGCGCTCGACAAGGTGGCGGGCATGCGCTGCGTGCTCGGCCTGTTTGAGGGCGTGGTCACCGGCGCGGCCGACGGCTATGCGCGCATGACCGACGCACCGGCGGCGACGCTGCTCCATCTCGGACCCGGACTGGGCAACGGGCTCGCCAACCTGCACAACGCGCGCCGCGCCTATACGCCGGTGGTCAACATCGTCGGCGACCACGCCACCTACCACCACGCTTACGACGCGCCGCTGACCGCCGACATCGAAGGCATCGCCCGGCCGGTCTCGCACTGGGTGCGCACCTCGCCCGACGCCGCGTCGGTCGCCAACGACGGCGCCGAGGCGATCGCCGCCGCGCGGACCCCGCCGGGCGGGGTCGCGACGCTCATCCTGCCGGCGAACACCGCATGGGACGAGGCCGACGGCGCCGCCGCAATCCCTCCGATTCCGCCGCGCGCGACGGTCGCGGCCGAGGCGGTCGCCGCCGCCGCCGCGGCGCTGCGCTCGGGCGCGTCCTGCGCCCTGCTGATGACCGGGACGGCGCTGCGCGAGGCCGGACTCGATCTCGCCGGACGCATCGCCGCCAAGACCGGCGCGCGATTGCTCGCCCAGACGTCGAACGCCCGGATCGAGCGCGGCGCCGGAAGGGTCGCGGTCGAGCGGATTCCCTACCCCGTCGATCAGGCGCTGGAGACGCTCGCCGGACTGCGCCACCTCGTCCTCGTCGGCGCCAAGGCGCCGGTCGCCTTCTTCGCCTATCCGGGCAAGCCCAGCCGGCTCACTCCGGAAGACTGCGAAATCCACTCGCTGGCGCGGATCGAGGAAGACGCGGTCGGGGCGCTCGAAGCGCTCGCCGACGAACTCGACGCGATCAAGGAAACCCCGCCGGTCGAGGCGCTCCGACGACCGGACAGGCCGAACGGCGCACTTTCCGTCGAATCGGTCGCCGCGGCGATCGGCGCGCTGCTGCCCGAAAACGCGATCGTGGTCGACGAAGGCATCTCCTGCGGCCGCGCCGTCACGCCGCTCACCAAAGGCGCGCCGCCGCACGACTGGCTCCAGATCACCGGCGGCTCGATCGGCATCGGCATCCCGCTCGCCGTCGGCGCCGCCGTCGCCTGTCCCGAACGCAAGGTCGTCGGCCTTCAGGCCGACGGCAGCGCCATGTACACCGTGCAGGGGCTGTGGACCCAGGCCCGCGAGGGGCTCGACGTCACCACCGTCGTGTTCGCCAACCGGGCCTATGCGTCGCTCAAGCTCGAACTCGCCAAGGTCGGCGCCGCCAACCCGGGTCGCAAGGCGCTCGACATGCTCGATCTCGACCGTCCCGACCTCGATTTCGTCGCCCTCGCCAAGGGTATGGGAATCGAGGCGTGCCGGGCGGCGACGGCGGACGAATTCAGCGCTCGTTTCGCCGCCGGCCTGGCGAGCGAAGGACCGTCGCTGATCGAAGTCGCGTTTTGAGGCAGGAAAGCGCTCAGCCGCCGTTGCGGATCGCGCGGGCGCGGGCATCCGCATCGTCGGCCTCGGCGTCGCGTCCCATAAGCCTGAGCATCGCGGCGTATTGTTCCAGGAGCCGCGCCAGTTCGGAGTGCTTGGTTCCGTAGACCAGTTCCGCGACCTCCAGCGCGCGACGGTAGAGCGGCTCGGCCTCGGCGTAACGGCCGTCGGTGAAATACAATCCGGCGAGCTTTTCGAGAACCCGGGCGAGACGCGGGTCGTCGCGGCCGGCAATTCTGTCGAGGATCGCCAGGGAGCGGCGGAACAGCGGTTCGGCCCCGGCGCTGTCGCCCTGGCGCAAGTGGACGAGCGCAAGGGCGTTGAGAGCGCTGGCGAGACGGCCGTCGCCGGGGCCTGCCGTTTTCTCGTAGATCGTGAGCGCCCGTTCGAGAAGCGGCTGGGCCTGGGCATAGGCGTCGCGGTCGAACGCGAGCGCCGCGAGCCCCATCAGCGTCTCGGCGAGACGCGCATCATTTTCCTTGAAGCCCTTGGCGATGGCGAGCGCGGATTCGAGCTCGTTTTCGGCTGCCGCCGAATCGCCCTGGCGATGCGCCATCGCCGCGCGGTCCATGTGGCGCCGCCAGGATCCGTCCTGCGCCGCGACCGGACCCGGCACGAAACACAGGCACAGCAAGCCGGCAGCGAGCCAGCGCGCGCAACCCGCCGCGACCCGGCGGCGTTTCCGCCTTTTTCCGGATCGGATCGCGGATTGCGGGGAAAACCGCTCGCTGGTCGCCGCTATTGGGCCGCCTTCCGTTTCTCGAGCAGGTTGTCGAGCCAATCGGGATCCATCTCCGGCACCGACGAGAGCAGAAGCTCGGTGTATTCGTGGTGCGGCGGCGTCAGCACCTCCTGCTTTTCGCCCTGCTCGACGACCTCGCCCTGGAGCATGACGACGATCTCGTCGGCGATCGCCCTCACGGTCGCGAGGTCGTGGGTGATGAACATGTAGGAAAGGTGAAGCTCGTCCTGAAGCCGCTGCAAGAGCTTGAGGATTTCCTCGGCGACGAGCTGGTCGAGCGCCGAGGTCACCTCGTCGCAGATGATCAGTTCGGGCTCGGCGGCCAGCGCCCGGGCGATGCAGATGCGCTGCTTCTGCCCGCCCGAGAGCTCGCCCGGATAACGATCGATGAAATCGCCGGGTTCGAGCTCGATCATGCGCAGCAGGTCCTCGATCCGCCGATCGCGGTCGGCGCCGCTCAGCTCGAGGTAGAATTCGATTGGACGGCCGATGATTTCGCGTATCCGCTGGCGCGGGTTGAGCGCGGTGTCGGGCATCTGATAGATCATCTGCATGCGGCGCAGTTGATCGCGGCTGCGCTGGGCCAGCGCCGGCGGGAGCTCCTCGCCGCCGAAAGAGATGCGCCCCTCGCGCGGCGGCAATAGACCGGTGATCACGCGCGCAAGCGTCGATTTTCCGCTGCCCGATTCGCCGACGATAGCCACCGTCCGCGCGCGATGGATTTCGACGCTGACGTCTCTCAGCACCAGCGGGGCATAGCCGTAGCTCGCCGAGACATGCTCGACCTTGAGGACCGGCTCGGGGGGATTCCCGTCCGCCGGCGCCTCCTTGCGGAAGGTTCGCACCGCAAGGAGCTGGCGGGTGTATTCTTCCTTGGGATTGGCGAGCATCTCCCGCGCATTGCCTTCCTCGACCAGATAGCCGTAGCGCAGCACCATGATCCGGTCGGCCATCTGCGCCACCACCGCGAGATCATGGGTGATGTAGATGGCGGCGGTGTTGAACTGGCGCACCACGTCCTTGATCGCCGCCAGAACCTCGATCTGGGTGGTGACGTCGAGCGCGGTGGTCGGTTCGTCGAAGACGATGAGGTCGGGCTGGCACGACATCGCCATGGCGGTCATCGCCCGCTGCAACTGGCCGCCGGAGACCTGATGGGGATAGCGGAACCCGATTTCGTCCGGTTCGGGGAGTTGCAGGCGGCGATACAGATCCTTGGCCTCCTTCTCGGCCTCGGCCCGGCCCTTGATTCCGTGCTGGACCGGCGTCTCGCAGTACTGGTCGATCAACCTGTGCGCCGGATTGAACGCCGCGGCCGCGCTCTGCGCGACATAGGCGATGCGCGAACCGCGCAGCTTGCGTTTGACGGCCTCCGATGCGGTGGTCAGGTCGATGCCGTCGAAGACGATCGACCCTCCGGTGATGCGGCAGCCGGGGCGGGCATGGCCCATGCTGGCGATGCCGATGGTCGATTTGCCGGCGCCCGATTCGCCGATCAGCCCGACCACCTCGCCGCGCCTGAGCACGACATCGACGCCGTGGACGATCTCCTGCCACTGATCGTCGGCCTGGCCTTCGATTCTGAGGTCCCGCATTTCGAGCAGGATGTCGCCCTTGGCGCCGTTGCCGCCGTCAGTGCTCATCGCGCAACCCGCTCGTCAGGTGCAGGAACCAGTCGACCACGAAATTGACCCCCACCGTCAGCAGCGCGATGGAGGCGGCCGGCAACAGCGGCGTGACGTCGCCGAACGTGATCAGCGTCGCGTTGTCGCGCACCATGCTGCCCCAGTCGGCGGTCGGCGGCTGAACGCCGATGCCGAGGAAGCTCAGCGCGCTCAGGGTCAGGAATACGAAGCAGAAGCGCAGGCCGAACTCCGCCACCAGCGGCGCCATCGTGTTCGGCAACACCTCGCGCCGCATCACCCACCACAGGCCCTCGCCGCGCAGTCGCGCCACCTCGACGTAATCCATGACCACGACGTTCATCGACACGGCGCGGGCGAGACGGAAGACCCGGGTCGAATCGAGGAAGCCGATGACCATGACCAGCGCCGGAATCGAGGTGCCGACGATGGTCAGGATCATCAGCGCGAAGATGAGCGCCGGGATCGCCATCATGACATCGACGAGGCGCGCCAGGATCTGATCGACCCAGCCGCCCAGCGTCGAGGCGATGAACCCGCCCAGCGCGCCGACGAAAAAGGCCAAGCAGGTGGTGATGAAGGCGATGCCGATGGTGTTGCGCGCGCCGTAGATCAGGCGCGTCATCATGTCGCGACCGAGATTGTCGGTGCCGAGCACGAAATTCTCGCCCCAGGGTTCGAACTCCGCCCCCACCACCTGAGACTCGCCGTAAGGCGTCAGCATGGGCGCGAATACCGCGAGAAACACGTAGAAGACGATCACCAGGATTCCGAAACGCGCGCTCCACGGCGATTTCTTCAGGAATTTGAGAAAACCCACGGCTTCGCCTACCTCGTCATTTCGGATGCAGGAGTCGCGGATTGGATACGATCGACAGCACGTCGGCGGTGAGGTTCAACAGGATATAGGTCACCGCGAAAATCAGGCTGCTCGCCTGCACCACCGGCAGGTCGCGTTTGGACACCGAATCGACCAGCAATTGCCCGAGCCCGGGATAAACGAACACCACCTCGACGACCACGACGCCGACCACGAGATACGCGAGATTGATCACGATGACGTTGATGATCGGCGCCAACGCGTTGGGCAGCGCATGCTTGACGATGATGCGTGAGCGCGACAGTCCCTTGAGAGCCGCCATCTCGATATACGGACTCGCCAGCAGATTGATGATCGCGGCGCGCGTCATGCGCATCATATGGGCGATGACCACGAGCGTCAGCGTCATCGCCGGCAATGCGGCGCGATAGACGTGCTCCCAGAACCCGAGATCCTCGCTCACGTTCGAAATGCTGGGAAAGATGCCCGCCTTCACCGCCAGCAGCAGAATCAGGATGTAGGCGCTGAAAAACTCGGGAAAGGAGATCGAACTCAGCGTCACCACGTTGACGCAGCGGTCGTAGAAGCTGTTGCGATAAAGCGCCGCAAGGACGCCGAGCGCCACCGCGAGCGGCACCGAAATGATCGCGGCGAACAAGGCGAGAAACAGCGTATTCGCCAGCCGGCCGCCGATCAGTTCGGCGATCTCGCGCTGGTTGGCGAGCGACCGGCCCATGTCGCCCTCGATCATGCCGCCGAGCCATTGGAAGTAGCGGATGTACGGCGGCAGATCGAGGCCGAGCTCCCGGCGGAAGGCGGCGACGGTCTCCGGCGTCGCCGCCTGTCCGAGAATCGCCTGCGCCAAGTCGCCCGGCAGCAATTCAACGCCGAGGAAAATGATCAACGAGACGATGAAGAGGGTGAGGAGGCCCAGCGCCAGGCGCTGGGCCACCATCTTGGCAATCTTACCCATAGCGGACTTTCGGAACGGTTAGGCTGAACGAAACGCGCTCAGGCGAACCACCAGCGTTCCATTCCCTTGTTGCCGTCCATGCCCCAGTTCGCCGCCATGGTTCCGTGTTGCACGTTCTGCCTCATGGCGAAGACATAGTTGTTGAACATCGGAACCACGACGCCGCCGTCGTCGCGGACGATGCTTTGCATCTCGACGTACATCGCCCGCCGCTTGGCTTCGTCGAGCTCGGAGCGCGCTTCGAGCAGAAGCTTGTTGAAGCGGTCGTTCTTCCAGAACGTGTCGTTCCACGGCGCGCCCGCCGCGTAAGCGGTCGAGAACATCCAGTCCTCGGTCGGACGACCGCCCCAGTAGCACATGCACCAGGGCTTCTTCATCCAGACGTTCGACCAGTAGCCGTCGTTGGGCTCGCGGATGACGTTGATGGTGATGCCCGCCTTGGCGGCGTGCTCCTTGTAGAGCACCGCGGCGTCGACTGCGCCGCCGAAGGCGGCGTCGGCCGCGCTCAGATCGACCGAGAGACTGCTCAGGCCGGCCTGCTTGAGATGCCACTTGGCTTTGTCCGGATCGTATTTGCGCTGCGGCAGATTGTCCGCGTGATAACGGTTCGAAAGACCGATGGGATGGTCGTTGCCGATCACGCCATGCCCACGCAGCACGCTCTTCAACAGGGCGTCGCGGTCGACCGCCAGCTTGAGCGCCATGCGCACGTGGTTGTTGTCGAACGGCGGCGTGTCGGTGCGCATCGGAACCGTGTAATGCGCCGTACCGCTGGTTTCCTCGATCCGGACGTCCGAGTTGCGTTTGAGCAGATGCACGGTCT
>JBHHZM010000021.1:0-32419 GCA_046758065.1 Alphaproteobacteria bacterium
GGCCGCAACCCCCGTCGACAGCCGATTAGGCCATCTCAGCATGAGGCAGCCTTCCAGAATGCCTCAATTCAGCCTCACCCTGAGCTTGTCGAAGGGTGAGGCTTCCCCCGCTCTCAATACTTTTTCAGCAGCCTGTTAAGGGCGCTTGTTTTCGATCAACTCGATCTTGTAGCCGTCCGGGTCCTCGACGAAGGCGATGACGCTGCCGCCGTGTTTCATCGGCCCGGGCGGGCGCGGAATAGCGACGCCTTCCCCGGCAAGCCTAGCGCAGGTGGCATGGATGTCGGGAACGCCGATCGCCAAGTGGCCGAAACCGTCGCCAAGGTCGTATGCTTCCTCCCGGCCCCAGTTGTGGGTCAGTTCGACGACCGCGTTGCTCTCTTCGTCGCCGTAGCCGACGAAGGCGAGAGTGAACTCGCCGCTCGGGTAGTCCTTCTTCCAGAGCAGTTTCATGCCGAGCAGCCGCGTGTAGAAATCCAGCGACGTTTCGAGATCGCGGACCCGGATCATGGTGTGCAGAAGGCGGTAGTTGTCTGTCGAGGTCGTTGTCATCCCATTCCTTTCCTTTGTCATCAGTCGTTTACGTCGGCGCACCCGTCTCTACGCGCCCAGCGATGAGATCGAGAACGATTTTGGCGGCGCGCTCGCTTGGCGGCGGTCCGCCGTGGCCGATTTTCACCGCCGCACGCCGCGCTTCGGCGCTCTGCGCCGCGCGGGCGTTCTCGTCCATCACCAGACCGGCGACGGCTTCGGCCAGCATGTCGGGGCGACAGCGTTCCTGCAACAGTTCCGGCATCACCGAACGGTCGAGGATGAGATT
Source organism: Alphaproteobacteria bacterium (assembly GCA_046758065.1). GTDB lineage: Bacteria > Pseudomonadota > Alphaproteobacteria > JAAXGF01 > JAAXGF01 > JBHHZM01. Next base: position 821 of record JBHHZM010000021.1, read on the forward strand.
GACCAGGCTGACGTAAGGCACCCGGATCATCCGTCGCGCCGCCCAGGCGGTCAACGGATTGACCCTGTAGGTCACGACCGCCGGCAGACCAGCGATCGCCAGTTCGAGCACGACCGTGCCCGAAGCGGCGAGCGCAACCATCGATGCGGCGAAAGCGTCGTATTTTTCCTCCGGTTCACAGACCACCGCCGAGCTTGTCGGCCATTCCGCGACGCCACGGCGCACCATTTCGGCGACCGGCCGGAGCGTGGGAACGACGCTCCACAGATCGGGAATGCCTTCGCTAAGCCGGGCCAGCGTCGCGCCGAAGACGGGCAGCAGGCGTGAGACTTCACCCGGTCGGCTCCCGGGCAGCAGACAGACCAGTGGCGCCCGCTCCGGAATGGCGTGGCGAGCGCGAAAGGCGGTGCCATCGCCGCCATCGGCGCCTTCTTCGACCACCGGGTGGCCGACGAAGCTGCAAGCGAGTCCGACGGCCTCGAAATACGCCGGCTCGAAGGGCAGAAGCGCAAGCAGGTGATCGAGAATGTGCGCGATCTGCGGCGCGCGTCCCGGCCGATGCGCCCAGACCTGGGGAGCGACGTAATGGACCAGGGGAAAGCCCGCGCCGTTGAGCCGGCGGGCGACGCGCAGGGTGAACTCGGGTGAATCGATGGTGATCAACGCCGCCGGATTCAGGGCTCGCGCCCGGGCCGCAATCTGGCGACTGCGGGCGAACAGCCGCGGGATTCGCGGTACGACCTCGAGGTAGCCCATGACACTGAGCTCGGCCATGGGAAACAGGCTGTCTAGGCCCTCGGCCGCCATGCGGTCGCCCCCGACGCCGGCGAAGCGCACCCCACCGCCGGTCGCCCGTTTCAGTGCCGCCATCAGCCGCCCGCCGAGAGCGTCGCCCGAAGGCTCTCCGGCGACGAGAAAGATGAGCGGCCGCTCGGCCGCGCCCCTCATGTTTCGCCCGGAACGACGCCGACCACGAACAGGCCCGCTGCATCGGCGGCGGCGGCAACCCTGGCGCGATCGATGATCAGCGTGCCGCCGGCTTCGACGGCGATGCCCCGCAGGCCCGCTGCCTCGGCACCCGTGACGGTCCGCGGCCCGATCGTCGGCAGGTCGGCGCGCCGTTCCTGGCCGGGTTTTACGAGCTTGACGAGAACGCCGCCGGCGCTCGACGACGCGCCGATGCACCGGCAAAGCAGCGCGTCGGTGCCGTCGGGCTCCTCGACGGCGACGATCCCGCCCCGGCGAACGACCACGGCCTGGCCCTTGTCGGCGGCGCCGAGCGCCCGCGCGGCACGCATGCCGGCGGCGATGTCCCGGTGCGCCGCGTCGTCGGGCCCGAGCGAACCGATCGGTCCAGCGGGAGCGAGCAAATCGGCGAGCAATGAATCGATACCGACGACGCGAAACCCTTCTCTTTCGAGTTCTGCTACGATGAGCGACAGCAAGGCATCGTCGCCCAGCGCGCTGAAGCGCAATCCAGCGAGCATCCTGAGCGCACGCCCGTCGGGTCGCAGGGATTTGAGCGTCGGTCGGGCGACAGACCCCGCGAGAACCACTTCCTCGATTCCGGCCCGGTGCAAGAGGTCGATCGTGCGGCCGACTTCGCCAAGGCGAACGCGTGCATGAGGCACCTCGCCGAACGCCTCCTCGGCAGCCGTCCCTGCGAAGCCCACGACAAAGACCTCCCGTGCGCTCTCGCGACAGGCGGCGATTAATCGGCGGGGAAGGACACCGCTACCGGCAAGGATACCGAGCTTACGCGGCCTCACGACCGTCCTTCGGTTGGCACACCGGCCGTGCGCCGTTCGAGCGCATGAACTCGACAATATCCATGACCGCCTCGTGTTCAGGAAAGAGTTGCGAGACGTCGGCCAACCGCTCGGTCACCGTCCCTTCCTGGGCAAACAACAGGCGATAGGCGCGGCGCAGGGCGTGGATGTCGTCGCGGTCAAAGCCACGGCGCTTGAGGCCGATGATATTGAGGCCGCAGAGATGCGCGCGGTCGCCCATTACCGAACCATAGGGAATGACGTCGTGTTCGACACCCGACATGCCGCCGACCATGGCGTGACGTCCAATGCGCACGAATTGATGCACCGCGGTGAGTCCGCCGAGGATGGCGTAGTCGTCGACGATCACGTGGCCGCCGAGCGTGGCGTTATTGGCCATGATCACATGGTCGCCAATCTGGCAGTCGTGTGCGATATGCACGCCCATCATGAAGAGCCCTTTGTCGCCGACCCGCGTCACCATTCCGCCTCCCCTGGTGCCGGGGTTCATGGTGACGTACTCGCGGATGACGTTGTCGCGGCCGACGATCAGTTCGGATGGCTCTCCTGCGTACTTGAGATCCTGGGGTTTCAGACCGATCGAAGCAAAAGGGAAAATATGACAGTTCGCGCCGATGCGCGTCCGACCGCCGACGACGACGTGCGATTCGAGCCGTACGCCCGGGCCGAGATCGACCTCGGCGCCGACGATGCTATACGGACCGATGGAGACTCCCTCGGCGAGGCGGGCGCCTTCCTCGATGACCGCCGTCGGGTGGATCTCCGCCATCTATTCATCCATGATCATCGCGGCGAAGGTTGCCTCGGCAACCACAGTGCCATCGACCTTGACTTCCGAAGCGAATTTCCACACGGGGCCGCGCTGCTGCCGCTTGTTGACGTGAACGAACAGGGTATCCCCGGGCACGACCGGCTTGCGGAAGCGCGCGCTTTCGACCGACATGAAATAGACGATCTTGCCTTCGGCGTCCGCTCCAAGGGTATGTACTACGAGAACCGCGGCCGATTGGGCCATGGCCTCTATGATGAGAACCCCGGGCATCACCGGATGGGTCGGGAAATGACCCTGGAAGAACGGTTCGTTGAACGTTACGTTCTTCACCCCTACCGCGCTAACTCCGGCAAGGACGTCGATCACCTTGTCGACCATCAGAAACGGGTAGCGATGCGGAATCATCTGCATCACCCTCTCGATGTCGAGGGAGACCAGCTCTTCGCGGCTTAGAACTTCCGCCATTTATTTCTTTCCTCTGTTTTCGGCGAGTCGTGCGAGCGCCACCACCTGTCTCTTCCACTGCCTCACCGGTACGGCCGGTATGCCTCCGTATGATTGGCCCGGAACGATGTCTCGCATGAGACCTGACTTGGCGGCAAGGTGGACGCCGTCACCGATCTTCAGATGTCCGGCGAGACCAACCTGCCCGCCACAGACGACGAAGTCACCAAGCTTGGTGCTTCCTGATATGCCAGTCTGGGCTGCGAGAATACACCCCCTTCCAAGTTGGACGTTATGGGCGATCTGGACAAGATTATCAATCATGCAACCCGCTCCAATCACCGTATCGTGGCCGCTGCCCCGGTCGATCGTCGAGTTGGCCCCGACCTCAACGTCATCGTGGATGACCACTCTGCCCGTATGCGGAATGCGGAGGTGCCCTTCGGGGCCCGGCGCAAAGCCGAATCCTTCCTGGCCAATCCGCGCGCCGGAGTGGATCACGACGCGCGCGCCGAGAATTGCGTGGCTCACCGTGGCGCCGGCGCCGATGATACAATCATCGTCCATGGCAACGCCATTGCCGATTACCGCGTTGGCGCCGATGTGGCAGCCTGCGCCGATATGGCAGCCTGCACCGATCACTGCCCCGGCGTCGATGCGACAGCCTTCCCCCAGGTGCGCCTCGGGGTCGATGACGGCGCTCGCCGCGACGCCGGGCTCGACCGGAAGGGGGGGATAGAATGCGCGCGCCACCCGGGCGAACGCCCGGTAGGGATTCACCGTAAGCAGAAGCGCCATGCCTTTCGGCGCACGCCCGGCGAGTGACGGATCGACGACACAGGCGCCGGCGCGGCTTGTGACGAATGCATCCAGATAACGCCGGTTCTGGAGAAAGCTGACGCTGTCCTCTCCGGCGGTTTCGAGCGGAGCGATATCAGCGAAGCATCGCGATTCACCGGCACCGGCGGTGAGCTCGGCGCCGGAGATCCCGGCAAGCTCCGCGAGACTGAACGGTCCCGCGGTCGAAAAAAAACGCGGATCCGCCATGGTCTACTTTTGTGCCAGCGGCACCGTGACGTTGGGCAGGCGCTGATTGAGGCGCTTGAGCACCTCGCCGGAGATATCCATCGCATTGTTGGCAAAGATGACTTGCCGGCGTCCAAGGACCAGATTGAAGCCGCGCTCCTTGGCGAGCTCGACAATGATGCCATTGAGCTCGCGCTGGATCTGTTTGACGCCATAGCCATAGGCCTGGTCGAGTTCGCGCTTGCGGGTCTGGAGCTCGCGCTGGACTTCGGCGACCTGCGTCTCGAATTCCCGTCGCTTCTGCGCAAAGGCCTCTGGAGCGAGGATGGTGCGCTGACGCGTGAGCTCCTGATCAACGCTGCGCAGTTCCTGTTCGCGTTTGGTCATGGCGTCCTGATAGATACGTCGTTGGCGCTCGATTTGGTCCTTGATGTCGATGGCGGCCGACGATTCGCGCAGAATCCTCTGCTGGTCGAGAATGGCGATCTGGGGCTGCGGAACATTCTGCGCGACGCCGCCCGACGGTAGGGCGACCAGCGTCGCGCTGCCGAGCGCGGCGATCGCCAGCAGTCTGATTAGAGGGAGTTTCATGTGTCAGAACCTCGTACCGAAGGTGAAACGTACCGTTTCGGTCTCGTCGAAAGTTTCCTTCAGTATCGGTTTCCCGATGTCCAGAAGAATGGGGCCGAATGGGGAAATGTACGATACCCCGACCCCAACCGTGGCCCGGAGCGACGCCTTGTCGAGAATCTCGGGGCCGCTTTCGTCGATGTCGGTGAGCGTGCCAAAGTCGACGAACGCACGGCCGCCGATATTGAACTCGCTCGGAAGACCGAGCGGGAAGCTGAGTTCGAGCGTCCCCGTGCCGAACAGGTTGCCGCCCAGCGCATCGTCGGTGATCGCGTCGCGGGGTCCGATACCTGCGGTGCTAAAACCGCGCAGGGTCGATCCGCCGATGAAAAAGCGGTCGTTGAGACGAACGTCTTCTCCAAAAATGCCAATAATGTCGCCTCCCGTCACCGACACGCTGCCGATCAAATCTTCGGTGAAGGGGTAATAATACGTGCTCGAGATACGATGCCGTACATAACGGATGTTGCCGCCGAGCCCGGCAAGATCCTGCTGCAAGCGGATGAAGTAGCCCTTCGTCGGTCTGATCTTGCTGTCGCGTCGGTCGTACAGCAAGGTCTGTCCGATCGAAGACGTAACGTTCGTCCCTCTCTGGGACTGAATGAAGCGCGAGGCGCTTACGTCGATATCGGTGATCTTGTCTTGTCGCAGCGTGTAGTTCAGCGAATGGCGCAAGTTATCCGTGGCCGGATATCCGGCGCGCAGCGCGAAGCCCAGCGAATCCTGGTCGAAAGTCCCCTCATCGGTGACGTCGATGCTACGGCGAAAAACGTCGAAGCCGGCGGAAAGGTCGCGGTCGAGAAAGTACGGTTCGGTGAAGCTGAGGTCGATCTCCTGACGCCGTCCCGAAATCGTGAAGGAAAGGCGTAGATCCTGGCCGCGCCCGAGAAGGTTGCGTTCTCGGATGGAAATATCCGCAAGCGCGCCATCGAGCGACGAGAGACCGACGCCGAACGAGAGTTCGCCGGTCGCCTGTTCGGCGACCTCGACGTCGATGATCGCCTTGTCGGGGGTCGAGCCCTCGCGGGTATTCACCTCGACCTTGTCGAAGAACCCGAGGTCGCGAATGCGTTGTTGCGAGCGCCGGAGCTTCGCCGAACTGAAGGCGTCGCCTTCGACCAGACGAAATTCTCGTCGGATCACTTCGTCGAGCGTACGGAAATTGCCGGAAATGTTGATGCGCTCGACGTACGCGCGCGGCCCTTCGCCGATATCATAGGTGATGTCGATGATGCCTGCCTCGCGGTCCTTGTGAACGCGCGGCTTGATATCGACGAAGGCAAAACCCAGCGATCCGACGACATCGCTCAGACCCTGAATCGTATCCTCTACCGCATTGGCGTCGTACCAGTCGCCCGGGTCCGTTAGAAGATGCGGGCGCAGTTCGTCGACGTTGAGGTCACGCAGCTTGCTCGTTACATCGACCTTGCCGATACGGTAACGCTGGCCTTCCTCGATCGTGAAAGTAATGAAGAAGCCCTCTCGATCGCGCGTCAGTTCGGCGATGGCCGACACGACCCGGAAATCGGCGTAACCTTCCGAAAGATAGAAGCGGCGCAACAGCTCGCGGTCGAAGGTCAGGCGGTCCGGGTCATAGGTGTCGTCGGTCGTCAGGAAGCGGTACCAGACCGATTCCTTGGTCCCGATCTTGCCCCGCAGCTTGCCGTCGCTGAATCGCTTGTTGCCTATGAAGCTGATCTTACGGATCTTCGTGAGAGGGCCCTCGTCGATCTCGAACACCAGATCGACGCGATTCTGCGGAAGCTGGATCACCTTGGGTTCGACCGTCGCGGCGAAGCGTCCGCTGCGGCGATAGACCTCGACGAGGCGCGCCACGTCGTTCTGCACCTTGGTGCGGGTATAGACGATGCGGGGGCGGAGTTGCACCTCGGCCGAAAGCGCATCATCTTTAAGGCGCTTGTTGCCTTCGAACGCGATGCGATTGATGATCGGGTTCTCCACGACGGATACGATAAGGACACTGCCCTCGCGCCGCATGTTGATATCGGCGAACAGACCGGTCGAGAAAAGACTCTTGAGCGAGCGATCGACGCGTTCGGGGTCATACCGGTCGCCGACCGCCAGCTTCATGTAGGATCGCACCGTCTCGGCTTCGATCCGCTGGTTGCCTTCGACGCGGATCTCGGAGATGATTCCCGGTGCGCTCTGCGCGGCGGCCGGTGTCACGACCCCGGCCGCCGACAGGAAGGCGGCCAGAAAAATTCCCGAAAGCTGAAAATACCGCGCCAAACCGTCCCGCTCAGCACGCCGGGTGCTAGGAAAATAGCTTGACGAAGAAGTCAACGACCTTGAGTTGAACGAGATCGTTCCAGGTGGCGAAGACCATCAGCGTCACCACCATGGCGATGCCGATGCGAAAGCCATACTCCTGGGCGCGCTCGCCGAGCGGCCGGCCGCGCACCGCCTCGAAGGCGTAAAACAGCAAATGTCCGCCGTCGAGCATGGGGACGGGAAACAGGTTGATAAGCCCCAGGTTGATCGACAACACCGCCATGAACCAAAACACGGTGATCATCCCGTCCTCGGCCACCTGACCAGCTACCTTGGCGATGCGGATCGGCCCGCCGAGATCTTCGCTTCCACGGGTGCCGGCGATCATCTGGCCGATCGCCTTGACCGTCGCGGCGGTCAGCTTGAAGGTCTCGCTTGTCGCGACCCAGGTGGCGGTAAGCGGATCGAGCCGGACGAAGATGACTCCCGTTCGTCCCACCCCGAGCTCGCCGTAACGCTGCACGGTTCCAAATCGGTCGATTTTCTCGATCGCGTGGGGAGTGGCGAGAAGCGAGATTTCTTCGTCGCCGCGCCGGACGACGATCTTCAGCGGCACGCCTGCACTCTTTCGTACGATCCTCTGAATGTCCTCGAAGCGTTCGATCTTGCGATCGTCGATGCGCAGCACGACGTCGCCGGGTTGGATACCGGCCGCCTCAGCCGCGCTGCCGGGCTTGACCATGGTGATGTCGGCCGGAGTGATCCGCTGGCCAACCGTGGCGAAGAGCCCGGCGAGGATGACAATGGCGAGGACGAAGTTGGCCAAAGGCCCGCCGAAAACGACCGCTGCTCTTTGCCCCAGCCTTTTGTGATGGAAGGAGACGCGTTTCTCCTCCTCCGACATCTCGCGGATCTCGGCGCCCGGTTGACTGGCGGCGTTAGCGTCGCCGAACATCTTCACATAGCCGCCGAGCGGCAGGGCGCCGACCTTCCAACGCGTGCCGTTCTTGCCGTCCCAGCCGAAGAGCTCGGGTCCGAAGCCGATCGAAAAAACATCGACGCGCACATCGTTATAGCGCGCAATGAGGTAATGCCCCATCTCGTGCACGAAAACGATGACGCTCAGAATGAAGATGAACGAGAAGGCGGCTCTGACGCCGAACTCAGTCCAGATTAGGTTGAGAAAGTCCATGGCACCACATGTGGCGTCTTGCGCCTTCAGTTCGCTCCAACGAGTTCGGTTGCATGTTCACGGGCTTCGGCGTCGATGGCATGCACGTCGTCGAGACTCGCAAGAGGGGCGGAGGGCACCCTTTCCAGCGTCCTTGCGACGATGCGCACGATGTCGAGGAAACCGATCTCGCCCGCGAGGAACCCGTGCACGGCCACCTCATTGGCCGCACTAAGGATTGTAGGTGCCCCCCCGCCGCTTTTCAACGCCTGACGGGCCAGGTGCAGCCCCGGGAAGCGGGATTCGTCGGGCGCCTCGAAGGTGAGCCGGCCGATTTTGGCCAGATCGAGACGGGGTGCCGGAGCGCTGATCCGTTTCGGCCAACCCAAGGTATAGGCGATCGGTGTCCGCATGTCCGGCGAGCCGAGCTGCGCGAGCACCGAGCCGTCGACGTAGGCGACCATGCTATGGACCACCGATTGTGGATGGATCACCACCTCGATCCGCTCGGATGGCAGGGCAAAAAGATGATGGGCCTCGATCAGTTCGAGCCCCTTGTTCATCAGCGTCGCCGAATCGACCGATATCTTGGCGCCCATCTTCCAGTTGGGGTGCGCTACGGCCTGCGCCGGCGTCACCTCGGCCATCGTCTCGAGATCGTACTCGCGAAACGGCCCGCCCGACGCGGTGAGTATGATGCGCTCTATGGCGTCGCGGCGCTCGAAGTCGAAAACCTGGAAGATCGCATTGTGCTCCGAATCAACGGGAAGAAGGGTCGCGCCGTTGGCTTGCACCTCGGCCGTCATCATGGCGCCGGCACAGACCAGCGCTTCCTTGTTGGCGAGCGCGATGATCGCGCCGCGCCGCACCGCCGCGAGCGTCGGGGCGAGACCGGCCGCGCCGACGATCGCCGCCATGACCCAGTCGGCGGGGTGGTCGGCGGCCTCGACCAGGGCGTCGGGCCCCGCGGCGACGGCGATCCCTGTGCCGAACAATGCGTCCTTAAGCGCACCGTAGCGTTCCGGCTCGCCGATCACCGCCAAGCGCGGACGCAGGCGGCGCGCCTGACTCGCCAGCAGCTCGACGTTACGTCTCGCCGTCAGCGCCTCGACCTGATAGAGCTCGGGCGCACGCTCTATGAGGTCAATGGTGTTGCACCCCACCGATCCGGTCGAGCCGAGGATGGTGACGCGCCGCGGGGGGCTCGCCGGACTGCACGCCGTCAACGCCATGCGAGCACGCTTTCCCCGCCGAGCAACGCCGTAACCGCCGCCACCGGCGCAACGGCGAGCAGGCCATCCAGGCGATCGAGAAGCCCCCCATGACCGGGGATGAGACGGCCGCTGTCCTTCTTGTCAAAACGCCTCTTGACTGCTGATTCCCAGAGGTCTCCGGCCTGTGCAACGAGCGCGAGTCCGGCGCTGAACAGCACCAGCCGGATCGGGTTCGGGAGCCCGAGGAGACCGGCCGCCACGGCGCCGACGACGGCCGCCGAGACGATGCCGCCCGCGAGTCCCGCCCAGGTCTTTTTCGGGCTGATCCGCGGCGCCAGCTTTGGCCCGCCGATGCCGCGGCCCGCGGCGTAGGCGCCGATATCCGTCGCCCAGACCACCGCAAACAGCCAGAAAACGGTCTGAAGACCGAGCGCTGGATCGGCGCGTAGCCAAATCATGGCGATGCAGGGCACGGAGACGTAGATGACCCCCGTTACGGCCCAAAGCCGGCGGATATGCGCGCGCCCGGCAAACGCGGCACCCAGCGCGGCAAGCAGAACCACCGCCACGATGGCGAAATCGGCGCGCCCCAGAGCGATCATGACGACCGGCGCCGCGCTCAGCGCCGCAACCGCCGCTCCGACCGCGCTATCGCCGTCGTTGCACAGCCTGTGCCATTCGTAGGCCATCAAGACCGCCGCCGCGACAACCAGCACATCAAAGGCGATGCCGCCGGCCCAAACGAGGCCCAAGGCCAACGGCGCGAGCACCAGCACCGAAACCAGCCGGGGTACGAGGCCGGTGAAACCGGTTTCACTCGCTCGAAGCGCCATAGCGTCGCTCGCGCCGATTGAACTCATCGATCGCCTTGTCGAGATGCTCCTTGTCGAAGTCGGGCCACAGAACCGGAGAGAAGATGAGCTCGGTATAGGCCGACTGCCAGAGCAGGAAGTTGCTCATACGCTGTTCACCGCTCGTCCGGATCAAGAGGTCGGGGTCGGGAATGCCCGCGGTATACAGGCGGTCGGCGAAACGTTTCTCGTCGATCGCTTCGGGAGAAAGCCTGCCCGCAGCCACATCTTCGGCCAGGCTCTGCGCCGCCTCGACGATTTCGTTGCGACTGCCGTAATTGAGGGCGACGACGAACGTGAGCGCTGCGTTGTCGCGGGTCTCGCGCTCGGCCTGCCCGACCAGCGCAATGATGTCATCGGGCAGGCGGCTGCGATCCCCGATGAAACGCATGCGCACTCCGGCGCGCGCGAGTTCCTTGAGCTCGCGTCGCAAATAGAGCCGCAGGAGCCCCATGAGGTCGTCGACCTCGGTCAAGGGACGTTTCCAGTTCTCCGATGAGAAGGCGTAGATGGTGAGATACGATACGCCGATTTCACGGCAATGGGTGACGACGTGGCGCACCACCTCGGCGCCCTGCTGGTGCCCGGCGATACGCGGCAGCCCCCTGGCGCTCGCCCAACGCCCGTTGCCGTCCATGATGATCGCGATATGGACTGGCAGGGGCGGCTTGGAGCCAATGGATGCGACGGCTTCCATCGCCTTAGACCTGCATGATCTCCTGCTGTTTCGTGGCGGCAATGTCGTCGATGGCCTTGATATGCTCGTCGGTAATCTTCTGTATCTCGTCGCCCCAGAGGCGATGGTCGTCCTGCGACAGGTCGCCCCCCTTCTCCATGCGTTTGAGCTTATCCATGCCGTCGCGGCGGACGTTGCGTACGGCAATCCTTGCCTGTTCGGCGTACTTGCCGGCAATTCGGCTCAACTCCTGGCGACGCTCCTCGTTGAGCTCGGGGATGGGAATCCGAATGAGCTGTCCTTCACTCATCGGGTTAAGGCCGAGCCCGGCATCGCGAATCGCTTTCTCGACCGCCTTGAGCATCGATTTGTCCCATACCTGCGCCGTCAGCATACGCGGTTCGGGAACGCCGATGGTGGCGACCTGATTGATCGGCATCTGGGTGTCGTAAGCCTGAACCGTCACGGGATCGAGCAGACTCGCCGACGCGCGACCCGTCCGCAGGCCCGCGAGTTCCTTGCGCAGCACTTCGATCGCTCCGTCCATGCGGCGAATGAGATCGTCCAGATCCGGATCAGCCACGGCTCGCTCCCTCCACTGCCCTTGCTGCCGTTGCGGCGTCGTCTCCGGCTTGCAACGACTCTGCGTCGCTGATGATCGTAAATCGCCCGCGACCCTGCAATACCGCGGCGAAACCGCCTTCGTCCCAGATCGAACATACGACGATGGGGATGTCGTTCTCGCGCGCCAGCGAGATCGCCGCAGCATCCATCACTTTGAGATTTTTCGACAACACGTCGCCGTATGACAGACGCTCGTAACGCACGGCTCCGGGCACCTGCCTCGGATCATCGGAATATACGCCGTCGACCTGCGTTCCCTTGACGCAAACGTCGCAATTCATCTCGATCGCCCTCAGGGCGGCCGCAGTATCGGTAGTGAAGAACGGGTTTCCGGTGCCGGCGGCAAAGATCACCACGCGGCCCTTCTCCATGTGCCGAACGGCGCGCCGGCGGATGTAGGGCTCACATACCGTGTCCATCGAAATGGCGGACTGAATGCGCGTGTGCAAACCTATGTTTTCCAGCGCGTTCTGCAGGGAGAGCGCGTTGATGACCGTCGCCAGCATGCCGATGTGGTCGGCCGTCGCCCGCTCCATCCCTTCCGCCGAGCCCGACACGCCCCGAAAGATATTGCCGCCCCCGACAACGATGCAGAGCTCCACGTCGAGGTCGTGGACCGCATGAATCTCACTGGCGATGCGCTCGACCGTCACGGGATCGAGACCGTAGGGGCGTTCACCCATCAACGCCTCGCCGGAAATCTTCAGAAGAACACGGCGATAGAGGGCGGATGACGGCATGACGATCCCACGTGTCTCTCGACGGCACACTTTCCCGCTGTCCGGAGGTTTCCCGGGCGCGCGGCGCAGCGAGAATACTACATCGGCTATCCGTTCGCACCCGCCTTTGCCGGGCGGCTAGCCGGCGAGCTGCGAGGCGACCTCGGCGGCGAAGTCCGCCGCTTCCTTTTCGATTCCTTCGCCGAGGGCGAAACGGACGAATCCGGAAACCCGGACCGGTGCGCCAGCATCCTTGACCGCTTCGGCCAACGCCTTGGAAACCTTGGTTTTTCCGTCGATGACGAAGGTCTGTTCAAGAAGTACGACCTGTTCGTAGTATTTGCGCAGTCGGCCCTCGACCATCTTGGCGACCACTTCTTCGGGTTTGCCCGTCGCGCGTGCCTGTTCGCGCAAGACGGAGCGCTCGCGTTCGAGCGCCGCGGAGTCGACATCGTCGACCGTCAGCGCTTCGGGCCGGGCCGCTGCGACGTGCATGGCAAGCTGCTTGCCCAACGCCGCAAGCTTGTCCGCATCGCCCGACGACTCGATCGCAACCAGCACGCCGATACGGCCGAGCCCTGGCGCGATCGCTCCGTGAACGTAACTGGCGACCACGCCTTCACCGACCGAGAGCGCGGCCGCGCGACGGAGCTGGATATTTTCGCCGATGCTGGCGACGAGTTCGGTCAAGCGTTCGTTTACGGTGGCTTCGCTGCCGGGATAACTCGCCGACTTGAGCGCTTCGATGTCGTCGCCGGTATCGAGCGCAACCGTGGCGACGGTATGCACCGCTTCCTGAAAGGCTGCGTTGCGGGCGACGAAGTCGGTCTCGGCATTAACCTCGACAACCGCCGCCCGGCGCTCGTCGACGGCGACGCCGACCAGGCCGTCGGCGGCGATGCGGCCGGCCTTCTTGGCGGCCGCGGCGAGCCCCTTCTTGCGCAACCAGTCGACCGCCGCCTCCATCTCTCCAGCGTTCTCGAGCAGGGCCTTCTTGCAGTCCATCATGCCGGCGCCGGTCTTGTCGCGCAGCGCCTTTACCTGGGCGGCGGAGATCTGAAGCATTTTTACCTCATGATTTAAGAAAATGTTCTAGTATATTGTTTAAAATATACATTCACAGAAGCATTCGCGATCAAGCGGCCGACGTTTTCTTCGTTTCTTCGTCCGCCTTGGCCGTCGGCTCCTCTTCGGCCAAGACCGCCCCGCTTTCCGTCGTCGCCTCGGCGTCGTCCGCCGGTGGTTCGGCAATCGTCGTCTCGACCGCAGCGGTCTCCGCGGCGTCGCCGGTCTCGGCCTTGGGTGCCTCCACCGCTGGCGCAACCGTTGCTTCGGCTTCGGTTTCCGAACCGGGCGTCGCTTCTCCGGCGGATGGAACGGCTTCGGCCTTACCTTCATCGGCCGCATCCGCTTCGGCCGTATCCGCTTCGACCTCGGGCAAGGTTTCGGAGGGAGTATCCTCGGCAGCGCCGATATCGACGCCCGACGCCTGCATCTCTTCCTGGATGCCGTCGAGAACCGCGTCCGACATGAGCTGGCAGTAGAGATTGATGGCGCGGATCGCGTCGTCGTTGCCGGGAATCGGGTAGGTGATCGGCTCGGGGTTCGAGTTGCTGTCGATTATGCCGACAATCGGAATGTCCAGCTTGTTCGCTTCGGCGATGGCGATGGCTTCCCGGTTGGTGTCGATGATGAAAAGGACATCCGGAAGCCCGCCCATCTCCTTGATGCCGCCGAGCGCCCGTTCGAGCTTGTTGCGCTCGCGCGTGATCCGCAGGAGCTCCTTCTTGGTCAGGCCGCTCTCTTCCTCCCCGAGTTGCTCTTCGAGCGCGCGAAGCCGACGGATCGACACCGAAATCGTCTTCCAGTTGGTCAGCATTCCGCCGAGCCAGCGATGGTTGACGTAGAACTGTCCGCAGCGCTTGGCCGAGGCGGCGATGGCCTCTCCCGCCTGACGCTTGGTGCCGACGAACAAAACCCGACCGCCGCTGGCGACGGTATCGCGCACCACCTGGAGCGCCCTGTAAAGGAGCGGCACCGTATGCTGTAGATCGATGATGTGGGCGTCGTTCCGAACGCCGAAGAGATAAGGGGCCATCTTGGGGTTCCAGCGCCGGGTCTGATGGCCGAAGTGCACGCCGGCCTCGAGAAGCTGGCGCATGGTAAAGGTGGGCATTGCCATGGATCACACGTCCTTTTCCGGTTGAGCCGCCGCGGGAGCTGGTCCGACCAACGGCCGGACACCGGAGCGGCAGAACGGGCTGACCCCCGCCCCACCGGATTCCCGCGTGAGAATTTTGATCGCGTGCTTTTAGCTTCTCGCACGTGTCATCGCAAGGAAAATCGAGGGGTTGCGCACCCTTCGCCGCCGCCGGATCAGGCCTCGTGGACGCCGCGCACCCCCGGGAGCGCACGCAAATCGAGGCAGATCGCAGGAGAAAGCGCGACTCTCCCGGGCAGCACCACTTCGACCTCGCGGTCCTCGATCTCGACGAGCAGCTTCACGCGACCGCGCCCCTCTCCGGCGCCGCCAAGGATCTCGGACAGGCGATGAAGCGCCGTCGATTCGCACAGCCGCACGGTGAACTCCGAGGTCGCTTCACGCGCCACTTGGTCGAGCGCCTGGACGGCGCGTGCGGTAAGACGTAACGCCTCGCCCTCGATTCGCGCGTCGGCGCTGACGTGGAGCGGCATGCCCGATTCAAGCAGCTCACGGTCGGTAGCCAGTGTCTCCGAGAAGAATGCGATCTCGACGATGCCGCTCGGGTCCGAAAGCTGGACGAACGCGAAGCGGCTGCCGCGCGACGAGCGGCGTTCCCGTTTGCCGACCACAACCCCCGCAAGATTGACGGTCATCGCGCCGGCGCGGGCGACCTGTTCGGCGAGATCACCAATCGCCGTGACTTCGAGCCGTTCGAGGAGGGCGCCATAGGCCTCGAGGGGATGCGCCGACAGGTAGAAACCGATCGCCGCACATTCCTCCCTGAGACGCGTCATCGCCGGCCAGGGATCGACTTCCGGGAGTGCGAGCGCAGCCGTCGTCTTCGCCGGCGACCCTTGGCCGAACAGGGTTTCCTGGCTGCTGGCGCGTTCGAGCACGGCGGCGTTGGCGTAGCGGACAAGCATTTCAACCGCCTCGAAGACGCAATGACGGTTGGGTTCGAGTGAATCGAAGGCGCCTGCCCGGGCAAGGTTCTCAAGCTGGCGTTTGTTGATCACCCGTGGGTCGAGGCGTTCGGCGAAGTCGAACAGGTTCCGGAACGGGCCGCCGCGACTGCGCGCCTCGACCAGCGTCCGCATCGCCTGGGCGCCGACGTTTTTGACCGCCGCGAGGGCATAGCGGATGGCGCCTCGTCCGTTACCGTCATGCTCGACCGTGAACTCGGCTCCCGAACGGTTGACGTCGGGCGGCAACAGCGGGATGCCGAGGCGATCGAGTTCCTGACGGAAGGTATTGATCTTGTCGGTGTTGCCGAGATCGAGCGTCATCGACGCGGCGAAGAACTCCACCGGGTAGTTGGCCTTGATATAGGCGGTCTGATAAGCGACGAGGGCATAGGCTGCGGCGTGGCTTTTGTTGAAGCCGTAGTCGGCGAACTTGGCGACCAGTTCGAAGATATGCGCCGCCCGTCCCTTGGGCACGCCGCGCGCGACCGCGCCTGCGACGAAGGCCTCACGCTGGGCTTCCATTTCGGCCTTGTTCTTCTTGCCCATGGCGCGTCGCAGCAGGTCGGCTTTCCCGAGGCTGTAACCCGAAAGCACGCGGGCGATCTCCATCACCTGTTCCTGGTAGACGATGATGCCGTAGGTATCCTTGACCACCGGGTCGACCATCTCGTGCAGGAACTCGGGCCGCTCGCGGCCGTGCTTGCAGGCGATGTACTTGGGAATGTTCTCCATCGGTCCCGGTCGGTAGAGCGCGACAAGGGCGATGAGATCCTCGATGTTCGTCGGCACCGCCTCGCGCAACAGATCGCGCATGCCCGAACCTTCGAACTGGAAAACGCCGACCGTATCGCCGGCGCTCAGCATTTCATAGGTGAGCCCGTCGTCGAGCGGCAGAGAGCCGAGATCGAGGGTTACGCCGCGCGCTTCGAGCAGACGTCGCGCGCGATCGAGCACGGTCAACGTCTTGAGGCCGAGGAAATCGAACTTGACCAGGCCGGCGCTTTCCACGTCCTTCATGGAAAACTGGGTCACCGCCATGTCCGAGCGCGGATCGCGGTAAAGCGGCACCAGTTCGTCAAGCGGTCGGTCGCCGATGACCACGCCCGCGGCGTGGGTCGAGGCATGGCGGTAGAGCCCTTCGAGCTTGAGGGCAACGTCGATGAGCCGCGCCACGCCCTCGTCGTTGTCGCGTTCGGCCTTGAGCTGCGGCTCGCCGGCGAGCGCGTCGGCAAGCGATGCCGGTCTCGCCGGGTTGTTCGGCACCAGCTTGCAGATGCGGTCGACCTTGCCGTAGGGCATCTCAAGCACGCGGCCCACGTCGCGCAGTGCGGCGCGCGCGCGCAGCGTGCCGAAGGTGATGATCTGCGCCACCTGGTCGTGCCCGTATTTCTCCTGTACGTGGCGGATGACCTCGTCGCGCCGCTCTTCGCAGAAATCGATGTCGAAGTCGGGCATCGACACGCGCTCGGGGTTGAGAAAGCGCTCGAAGAGCAGACCGAAACGCAACGGATCGAGGTCGGTGATGGTGAGCGCCCAGGAGACCACGGATCCGGCGCCAGAACCGCGCCCCGGACCGACCGGAATGCTCCGGGACTTGGCCCACTGGATGAATTCGGCAACGATCAGGAAGTACCCGGCGTAGTTCATCTCGATGATGACGCCGAGTTCGTATTCGAGTCGTTCGCGGTAGGGTGCGGCGGCCGCCTCGCGTTCCGCCTCGTTCATCCCGGAGGTGAAGACCTGCGCCTCGAGCCGGTGATCGAGCCCGGCACGCGCTTGAACCTTGAGCTCCTCGGCCTCGTTCCGTCCCTCGGTCACGGGAAAGGCGGGAAGGATCGGCGCCCGCCGGGGCGCCCGCACGGCGCAGCGTTGGGCGACGACCAGCGTGTTGTCGACCGCCTCGGGCAGATCGGCGAACACCGCCCGCATCTCGGCCGGCGATTTGAAACGGTGGTCGGGGGTGAGACGGCGGCGGTCGTCGCGGCCTAGCGTCGCGCCCGCGGCGATGCAAAGAAGCGCGTCCTGGGCGCCGAACATGTCGGCGTCGGCGAAGAACACGTCGTTGGTAGCGACGAGCGGCAGGTCGTGCGCGTAGGCGAGATCGACGAGGGCGGGTTCGATACGGTTCTCGATTTCCAGGCCATGGCGCATCAGCTCGACGTAGAGCCGGCCGGGAAACAGCGCCTTGAGACGTTCGAGCGCGGCCTCTGCCGCACTCGCCTGGTTCTCGGCCAGAAGCCGTCCCACCGGTCCCGCCGGCCCGCCGCTGAACGCGATCAGGCCGTCGGCGCGGCGCTCGAGATCGTTCCAGCTCACGCGCGGCTCGTCGCCGGGCTCGCCGTCGAGGAAGGCGTGACTCACGAGCCTGACCAGATTGGCGTACCCCGCCTCGTTCTGGGCAAGCAGCACGAGCTGGTCGCTCGCCGGCCGCCGGTTCAGACGCTTGTCGTCGTCATCGCGCGCGAGCGGCAGCACGCAGCCGATAATGGGCTGAACCCCGGCCTTGCAGCAGGCGTCGGAGAACTGCATGGCGCCGAACAGGTTGCCCGAATCGGTGATTGCGACCGCGGGCATGGCGTGCGCTCGGCACAGTTCGGCGAGGTCGTCGATCTTGATCGCCCCCTCCGACAGCGAAAAGGCGGTGTGAACGCGCAAGTGAACGAAGTCGGCGTGGGGCATGGCGTTTGGGGTTTTCGACGCGATGCGCTAACCATCGCACAGGGACTTTGGCGACGCAAGATATGGCCGTCCAAAGGCGACTTATCCACAGGATTTCGTGGATAAGTGGTCCCTATCGGGTAACGACGCGACCGTCCTCGATCGCCAAGCTGCGGTCCATCCGCGCCGCGAGATCGAGATTGTGGGTCGCGACCAGCGCGGCAAGCGCCGATTCGCGCACCAGCCTCACGAGCTCGGCGAAAACCGCGTCGGCGGTGGCGGGATCGAGATTGCCGGT
The DNA here is from genome assembly GCA_046758065.1 of Alphaproteobacteria bacterium. Taxonomy (GTDB): domain Bacteria; phylum Pseudomonadota; class Alphaproteobacteria; order JAAXGF01; family JAAXGF01; genus JBHHZM01. Next base: position 19,094 of record JBHHZM010000021.1, read on the forward strand.
GGGCTCGTCGGCGAGCAGCACGCCGGGCGCGTTGGCCACGGCGCGGGCGATGGCGACGCGTTGTTGCTCGCCGCCCGAGAGCCGACCCGGGCGATGGCTGGCGCGCGCTTCGAGGCCAAGGGAGGCGAGCAACCCGCGCGCCCGTTCACGCGCCGCGCGGCGCGGGACGCCGGCGATCATCTGCGGCAGCATGACGTTCTCGACCGCCGAGAACTCGGGAAGCAGGTGATGAAACTGGTAAATGAAGCCGAGCCGCTCGCGTCGGAACCGCGTGCGCTCGCGGTCGACGAGCTTCCCGCAAGCCGCGCCGTCGATGCGCACCTCCCCCGCTTCGGGCCGCTCGAGCAACCCGGCGACATGCAGAAGCGTCGACTTGCCCGCTCCCGAGGGTCCGACGAGTGCGACGATCTCGCCGGGCGCGAGGGCGAGCGAGACGTCGCGCAGCACCTCGAGCCGCGTTCCGCCCTGGTCGAAGCCGCGAACGACGTTGTCGAGAGCGAGCGCAGGCTCACTCATAGCGCAGCGCTTCGACGGGATCGAGCCGCGCCGCCCGCCACGACGGATAAATCGTCGCCAGGAAAGACAGCACCAGCGACATCGTCACCACGGTCGTCACCTCGCCCGCGTCGATACGCGCGGGGAGCTGTGACAGGAAATAGATTTCGGCGGCGAACAGCTCCGTCCCCGTAAGTCCTTCGATCCAGCCGCGGATGGTTTCTATGTTGGCCGCGAAGGCCATGCCGAGGAGAAAACCGAAGAAGGTGCCGACCACCCCGATACTGGCGCCGGTGAGGAAGAAGATGCGCATGATCATGCCGCGGGTCGCGCCCATGGTGCGCAGGATCGCGATGTCGCGCCCCTTGTCCTTCACCAGCATGATCAGGCTCGAAATGATGTTGAACGCAGCCACCAGGATAATCAGCGTCAGGATGATGAACATGACGTTGCGCTCTACCTTGATGGCGCCGAAGAACTGGGCGTTGGCCTGCTGCCAGTCGAACACCCGGCCGCGCCCGGCGCTGGCGGCGATGACCGCCCGGCGGACGTCGTCGACCGCGTAGGGGTCGGCGATGAACAGCTCGATCCCCGTCACCGCCTCGCCCAGCCGGAAGTAGAGCTGCGCGGTGTCGATCGGCATGTAGACATAGGCGTTGTCGTATTCGTACATGCCGACGTCGAACGTGCCGACGATTTCATAGGCGCGGCTGCGCGGTACCGTGCCGAAAGCGGTGGCGGTGCCGCGCGGCGATATCAGGGTGATGCGGTCGCCGACCCCGAGGCCGAGCCGTTGCGCGAGACGCGCGCCGACGATCACGCCCTCGCCCGCGGCGAAGCGCGCCAGCCCGCCGGACGATACGGCATCGGCAATCATGCGCCGGGCGGCGAGATCCTCGCCGCGAATACCACGCACCAGCGCTCCCGCGTTGAGGCCGCGCGGCGAGGCCGCGAGGACCTGGCCATCGACGATCGGGATCGCGCCCTCGACGCCGGCGATTGCCCGCAGCTCCTTGGCCAGCGCTTCGTAGTCGTCGAGGCGGGAGTCATAGCCGTAGACGGTGACGTGGCCGTTGATCCCGAGGATGCGGCCCAATAGTTCGTGGCGAAAGCCGTTCATCACCGCGAGAACAATGATCAGCGCGGCAACGCCGAGCGCGATGCCGAGGAAGGAGAATCCGGCGATGACCGAGACGAAACCCTCCTGCCGCCGCGCCCTGAGATAGCGCGCCGCGACCGTCCGTTCGAAAGGGGAGAACATCCGGCGCTCAGGCCGTGAGCCGCGCCAGCGCCGCTTCCGCCGACAGCTCTTCGCGCGCGCCGCCTTGCCCCCGGCGCTTGAGTTCGACGCGCCCCTTGGCGAGGCCGCGCGGCCCCACGGTAAGCTGCCAAGGCAGGCCGATCAGGTCCATGGTGGCGAACTTGGCGCCGGCGCGCTCGCCGGTGTCGTCGTAGAGCACTTCGATATTCGCGGACGTAAGCGTGCCATAAAGCTCGTCGCAGGCCTTGGTGCAGGCCGCGTCGTCGGGTTTGAGGTTGATCAGCCCGACGGCGAAGGGCGCCACCACGTCGGGCCAGATGATGCCGGCATCGTCGTGGCTCGCCTCGATGATGGCGCCGACCAGCCGCGAGACGCCGATGCCGTAGGAGCCGCTGTGGACGGCCGTTGACGTACCGTCTGGCGTATCGACGACGCAGCCCATGGGCTCGGAATACTTGGTGCCAAAGTAGAAGATATGGCCAACCTCGATGCCGCGCGCGGAGATCAGGTCGTCCTCTGGCACGGGGCAGGCGTCCGGGTCGTGCTTGTCGTCGGTCGCGGCATAGAGCCTGGTCCAGTCGTCGATGACCGGCTCGAGGTCGGCGTCATAGTCGATGTCCGAGTCGAGCACGTTGATGTCGTTCCAATCCTTGTGGAAATACAACGCGCTTTCGCCGGTATCGGCGCGGATGACGAACTCGTGGCTGAGGTCGCCGCCGATCGGTCCGGAATCGGCGCGCATGGGGATCGCCTGCAGGCCCATGCGGGCGTACGTGCGCAGGTAGGCGACGAACATCCGGTTATACGAGCGCTTGGCGCCCTCGTAATCGAGATCGAAGGAATAGGCGTCCTTCATCAGGAACTCGCGCCCGCGCATCACGCCGAACCGCGGCCGCACCTCGTCGCGGAACTTCCACTGGATGTGGTAGAGGTTGCGCGGCAGGTCGCGGTAGCTCCTGACCGCGCCGCGGAAGATCTCGGTGATCTGCTCTTCGTTGGTCGGGCCGTAGAGCATGTCGCGCCCGTGACGGTCCTTGATGCGCAGCATCTCGGGGCCGTAGTCGTCGTAGCGTCCGCTTTCGCGCCACAGTTCCGCCGGCTGGATCGTCGGCATCAGCACTTCCTGGCAACCGGCGGCGTCCATTTCCTCGCGCACGATCCGCTCGACCCGCTTGAGAACGCGATAACCCAAAGGCAGCCACGAATAAATGCCGGCGCTCGACTGGCGGATCATTCCGGCGCGCAGCATCAGGCGGTGGGAGACGATCTGCGCCTCGGCGGGCGTTTCCTTGAGCGTCGGCAGAAAGTAGGCGGAAAGTCGCATCGAGGCCCCGGGCAGGAAGAAGCGCGGCGACTTTAGGCAAAGGCCGCGGGAAAAACAATCCCCGTGGCGGCCCAAGCGAGCGAATGCCTGTACCGAATTTCTCCTGATTTCAGGACCTTAAACGATGATCGCAGGCGTTTCCACCGAGCTTAAGGGCTTCTTTAGAGCGCTTTCGTATGGTCTGGGTGCCGCGCGGCCAACGCGCGGAGGAACGCCGGATCGTCACCAAGGAGGTGGCCCTTGCGCCTGCCAGGTAAGGCACTCGGCGCGTTTATCGCTTTCGTTGCCATCGCGGCCGTCACAGCCGCGCCGGCAAACGCGCAATTTCCATCCCTGTTCGGAACCGTTGCGTACCGCGGCGCCTACCTGTCCGGGTGGCCGCGCGTGGTCGAACGACTGCGCGCCGACGCCGAGGCGTTCGCCGGTTGCGCCGCCACGCCCGGAGCCTGTCCGTCGCGGCTGGTGGCCGCCTGGGTCGCCGAACTCGATGTCCTACGCGAACGGGCGCCGATGTCCCGGCTCGCCGCGGTGAACCGGCTGGTCAACATGACGCCCTATCGGCGCGATAGCGCGACCTACGGGGTCCGCGACCACTGGGCATCGCCCGGGGAGTTTCTGGTCAACGGAGGCGACTGCGAAGATATTGCCCTCTTCAAGTTCTTTTTGCTCCGGCGTCTGGGTTTCGCCGACGACCGGCTTCGCATCGTCTTCGTCCGCGAGGACACGCCCTGGGTCAGCCACGCGGTGCTCGCCGTCCACCTCGACGGCGAGGTCTATATTCTCGACAATCTGACAGACTCCGTCCTGCCGCAAGGGAGGGTCGCCGGCTACGCGCCGCTCTACTCGGCGAACGAGACCACGCGCTGGGCGCACTTCGCGCCGCCCCGGTTGATCGCTTCCCCGGATCATTCCTGACGCCGTCGGAGCGCGGGGCCGTCGGACTACTGGTCGCGGCAGGCGGCGGCGATCCGTTCGAGTTCACGATTGGTGATCGGCACGCCGTCGAACAGGACCTCGCCGTCCTCGACCGTAACGACGCCGACTTCCGCATCCGCTGCAAAACGGTCGATGGCGCCGCCGCCCTGCCCGGTGAAGCGACCCTCGTCGCCGGGAATGCCTGGGACGGCGCGTAACGGAATGTCGATGACGACATCGACGTCCTCGCCGTCGATGTCGAGTCGGGGCGTATCCCCGAGGTCGGCCGGGGCGACCGGGCGGCCCCGCACATCGACGCCGGACGCGTAGGCGACATCGGGCGCCGGCGTATGGGCGACGACGCGGGCACAGTCCTCGCGCGAGATCACGATCGTCGATTCGTCGGCGGCGGATGTCGCCGTCGTCGCCACAAGCGTAACGAATAGCGCAACGCGACCGATGCAAATCATGCGTCGATCGTAGCCACGGCGGTTTAAGGAAACGATAAGGAAGGTTGACGCGGCGCCGGCCGCAAAGCGGCAAAAATGGGTGACGCCGGGCGCGCCAGTGCTATAATCCCGCCGTAGAAGCGCGGTCGAAGAACCGCGCCACCCAAAATTGGGGAGGAGACGCGCTGACGCGCGTCGTCCATTGAAGATGCATCATGACGGCCGAAACGGCCGATTCGCGCCGCCGGCTATCCCGGCAAGGCCCTTTTGGGCCTTGCTTTTCTTTTTTTTAGAATCAGTAGATTACGTGAATTTCTTTGCGTCCGACCGCATCCAGGGCGGATCGAGCGCGGCGATGCGCGCGTAAATCGGGCAGTGCGCATCGTGGGCGCCGGGCAGGTATCCGGTGCTCATCAGAAATTCGCCGACGATCTCACCGCCGGTGAAGACGAAGACCTTCTTGAACAGCTTTACCCACGAGCCTTTGTCCTGCGGGTGGTGGGCGTCGAGCCACGCCTTGAAGCCGCCGTGGCTTTCCCGTAGCGCCCGGATACGGCGCGCGTTCTCGATCGCCGCATCGACCTTGAGGCGGTTGCGGATGATCCCGGCATCGGCGAGCAGCCGGGCGCGCTCGGCCGCGCCAAAGACGGCGACGCGGTCGATGTCGAAGCCGGCAAAGGCTGCGCTAAAGGCCGCGCGCTTCTTGAGTACGGTGAGCCACGACAATCCCGCCTGATTGATCTCGAGCACGAGCCGCTCGAACAAGCGGTCGTCATCGGCGAGTGGAAAGCCGTATTCCTGATCGTGATAAGGACCGTGAACGGGGTGGCCCGGGGCGGTCTCGCAATAGCTCATGGCCCGCTGACGAACTCGCGGAACCCGATCAAATCGTAAGCCGCTGCGACCGTGATGAGGCCCGTGACGGCGGCGGCGATGACCGTGGCGGCGACCGCTTTGATGGCAAGCCGCGGGCGGTCGGGCGCGCCCTCTGCATGTCCGGGCTCGACCTTCTCGGGCGTCTTTACGCCGAAGGGGAGCGTCATGAAGAACACCAGCCACCAGACGATGACGAAGACGACGAGGATGCCGAACGCGTCCATGCCTCAGGCCTGCTCGATCTCGATCAGGGTGCCGCAGAAGTCCTTGGGGTGCAGGAAAAGCACGGGCTTGCCGTGCGCGCCGGTGCGCGGTTCGCCTGCGCCGAGCACGCGCGCCCCCCGCGCCACCAGCCGGTCGCGCGCCGCGATGATGTTGTCGACCTCGAAGCAGACGTGGTGCAGGCCCCCGGCCGGGTTGCGGGCGAGAAAGCCGGCGACGGGCGATTCCTCGCCCAGCGGTTCGAGCAACTCGATCTTGGTGTTGGACAGTTCGACGAACACGGTCGTAACCCCATGCTCGGGCATGGCGACGGGATCGGAGACGTTGGCGCCGAGCCCATCGCGGTAAAGCGCCCGCGCCGCGGCGAGATCGGGAACGACGATAGCGACGTGGTTGAGCCGACCGATCACAGCGCGCTTTCCGTTTCCCGCCGGCCAATCCTTCGATACCGGACCATCGCGTTCATCATAACCAGCGGTCGGCGCCCTACAAGCGCAGGATCTGCACCTCGACGACCGGGCGCTTTCCGCGCGCGCCTTTGAAGTGCCGCCTTACCGTCGCCACGACCGCCTCGCGCAGCGCCTCCTCGTTCGCGCGCGCGCGCGCCGGCAGCGCCTTGACGGCCACCGCCACCCCCTCGCCCGCCGCGGCAAGCACGGCGTCCGCAGCCTCGCCCGCTTCATCGCCGTGGAACAACCCCCGCGCACTCACCTTGGGCGGCGCGGCGAGGCGTCCCTCGCCATCGAGCACGAGCGCGACGAAGGCGACGCCGTTGTGCATCATGCGGCGCCGGGTGCTGACGGCTTCGCTCGTCGCCCCGACCACGGCGTTGCCGTCGAAGATCAGACGGCCGAAGGGAACGCGGTCGATGATCTTGGCGCGCCCCGGAGCGAGGCGCAGCACATCACCGTTCTCGACCACGGGGGTCTGCGAAATCTGCAGCGAGCGGGCGAATCGCGCATGCTCCACCAGATGACGCGCCTCGCCGTGCACCGGAACCGCGATCTCGGGCCGCACCCAACCGTACATGCGCGCGAGTTCATCGCGGCAAGGGTGCCCGGAAACATGGACGAAATGATCGTCTTCCGTGATCACCTCGACGCCGAGCGAAATAAGCCGGTTGTGCAGCCGGTTGATGGCGAGTTCGTTACCCGGGATGATCTTCGACGAGAAGATCGAAACGTCGCCTTCGCCAAGCGAGACCTGAGGATGATCGCCGGCCGCGATGCGCGACAGCGCGGCACGCGGTTCGCCCTGGCAGCCGGTGCAGATGTAGAGCACCTTGTCGGGTGGCAACGCCCGCGCATCGCGATCGTTGAGGAAAACGACCGATTCGTCGAGATAACCGGTTTCGCGCGCCGCCTCGGTGATGCGATGGAGCGAGCGCCCGACGAGCACCGGATGGCGCCCGTGGGCCGCGGCGACGACGGCGGCCGTTTCGACGCGGGCGACGTTCGAGGCGAAGCAGGCGACCGCGACGCGGCCCGAATAGGCGCCGACAAGCGTCATCAGACTTTCGCGCACCGCGTCCTCCGAACCCGATTCGCCGGTGCGGAATATGTTGGTCGAATCGCAGACCATCGCGAGCACGCCGGCATCGCCGAAGGCGCGGAGCGCCGCCTCGTCGGTGACGTCGCCGACCAGCGGCTTGGGATCGAGCTTCCAATCCCCGGTATGCAGGATGGTTCCCGCCGGCGTGCGGATAGCGAGCGCATTGGGTTCTGGAATCGAGTGCGTCAGCGTAATGAACTCGATGTCGAAGGGGCCGATCCCGAGACGGCCGCCCAGCGGTATTTCGGTTATCTCGATGTCCTCGATCCCCGCCACCTCGCCGTCGCGCGCGAGCTTGCGCCGCAGCACCGCGGCGGCGAACGGCGTGGCGTACACAGGGCAACGGAGCTGCGGCCAAAGGTAGGGCACGGCCCCGAGATGATCCTCGTGGGCGTGGGTGATCACCAGCCCGAGCAGGTCGTCGCGGCGTTCGACGATATGGCGCGGATCGGGCATCACCACGTCGACTCCGGGCATCGTCTCGTCGGCGAAGGTGATGCCGAGATCGACCATCAGCCACTTGCCGCCGCAGCCGTAGAGATTGAGGTTCATGCCGATTTCGCCCGCCCCGCCGAGCGGCAGGAAAAGGAGCTCGTCGGCGCGTGTCTCCGCCATCATCGGACGCCGCGGTTGCGCCGGTAAATATCGAGCAGGCCGCGCATGGTGAGGTCCGCATCGACATGCTCGATCGCCGTGGTCGCCGCCTGGAACAGGGGCGCGAGGCCCCCGGTCGCGATGACGGTCATCGGCGCGCCGAATTCTTCCTTGATACGCGCGACCAGACCCTCGACGAGGGCGACGTAGCCCCAGTAAACGCCCGACTGCATCGCCGGGATCGTACCCCTGCCGATCACCGACCGGGGGCGCGATGGGGCGACACGGGGAAGCTGCGCCGCGGCCATATGAAGCGCCTCGAGCGACAGATTGACCCCGGGCGAAATGACGCCGCCGCGATAGGCGCCGTCGGCGGCGACCACGTCGAAGGTCGTCGCGGTGCCGAAGTCGATGATGATGAGAGGCCCCGGATAACGGCTGTGCGCGGCGACGGCGTTGACGATGCGATCGGCGCCCACTTCCTCCGGCTGATCGACCGAAATCGCGATGCCGGTATCCACGTTCTCGCCGACGATCAGCGGCTCGCAGCGATAGTAACGTTTGCAGAGCGTTCGGATGTGAAACACGCTCGCAGGCACGACGCTGCAGATGATGGCGTCGCCGATGTCGCCGGGCTCGATCCCCTCGAGCCGCATGAGCTGGGCGAGCCAGACGGCGTATTCGTCGGCAGTGCGGTCCGCGCGGGTCGCGGCCCGCCATTGTCCTTCCTGCGTATCTTCGCGGTAAATGGCGAACACGATGTTCGTATTGCCGACGTCGATGGCGAGCAGGAGCGGCTTGGTCATGACTCGCCCCCGAAATAAAGATCGCCCGCGGTAACGACGCGACGGTCTCCAGGCACGGTTTCGACGATCAACGCGCCATCCGCGTCGAGATCGACGAAGGTGCCGGTGAAAGTTTCGCCAGCGATTCTCACCGTCACCGCCTCGCCGACGCCTCGGGCCTCGCGTAGCCAGGCTTCGCGTACCGGTCCGAAGCCATCGTCGAGCCAGCGATTCACCCAGACGAGAAAATGGCGGGCGAACGCTTCGAGTACGGCCGCCGCCGACACCCGGTCGCAGCCTTCGGCGCGCAACGACGTGGCGGGAAACTCGGTGTCCTCCGGCGCACTCGTCACGTTGACGCCCATGCCGAGCACCAGCCAGTCGAGGCGCACCGGTTCGGTCGTCGAGGATTCAAGCAGGATGCCGGCGGTCTTATGGTCGTTCAACAGCACGTCGTTGGGCCATTTGAAGGCGACCTCGCTGAGCGGCGGGCACAACGAGCCAAGCGCTCCGGCGAGTCCGAGGGCGGCGACGAAGGAAAGCTGCGCGGCTTCGAAGGGCGGACACTCGGGGCGCAACACCAGCGAGAAATAGAGATTGCCCGGGGGCGACGCCCAATCGCGTCCACGCCGCCCGCGCCCCTTGCGCTGCGTCTTCGCCCAGACAAGGGTGCCGTCCTCGGCGCCGGCCTCGGCGAGTCTTCGGGCTTCGTCGTTCGTGCTATCGACTTCATCGCGCGCCACCAAACGGTAGGCCGGCGGCAGCCGTATGTCTTCGCTCACGGAAACAGGGCGGCGGCAGCAGTTTCGGCGCTGCTGAGAAGCGGCGTCGGATAGACGAAGAACAGCAGGGTGAAGAGGCCCGTTCCGACGAGCACCAGCGAGATGTCGCGCCCCACCGGCGTATCGAAGGAATCCGCCGCCTCGTCGAAGTACATGATCTTGACGATGCGCAGGTAATAGACCGCCGCCACCACACTGGTCAACACGCCGATGATCGCGAGCGTATAGAGTTCCGCTTCGATCGCGGCGAGGAAAATATAGAGCTTGCCGAAGAATCCGGAGAGCGGCGGGATGCCGGCCATGGCGAACATGAAAATACCCATTGCCAGCGCCATCAAGGGCTGATTGTGCGACAGCCCGGCCAGATCCGAAATTCCCTCGACGAGGCGCCCCTGCCGGCGCATCGCCAGGATGCAGCCCCAGCAGCCGACATTCATGGCGAGGTAGATGGCCATGTAAATCAGCACCCCGCGCACGCCTCCGGGACTGCCGGCGGCGAGGCCGATCAGGGCATAGCCGACGTGGCCGATGGAGCTGTAGGCCATGAGCCGCTTGATGTTGGTCTGGGCGAGCGCGGCGAAGCCGCCGAGCAGCATCGAGGCCACCGAAATGAAGACGACGATCTGTTGCCATTGCGCGACCAGATCGCCGAACGGCTGGAGCATGACGCGCAAGAGCAGCGCGATCGCCGCGATCTTCGGCGCAACCGAGAAAAAGGCCGTGACCGGGGTCGGCGCGCCCTCGTAGACGTCGGGGGTCCACATGTGAAAGGGCACGGCCGAAATCTTGAAGGCGAGCCCGGCGGCGATGAAGACGATGCCGATGATGACCCCGATCGAAACCTGGGCATTCTCGCCCGCGAACAGGGCGGCGAGCGCGGTGAAGCGGGTGGTGCCGGTGAAGCCGTAGACCAGCGAGCAGCCGTAGAGCAACATGCCCGAGGCCAGCGCGCCGAGGACGAAGTACTTGAGCCCGGCCTCGGTCGAACGCAGCGAATCGCGCTGGAAGGCGGCGGTGACGTAGAGCGCAAGGCTTTGCACCTCGAGACCGACGTAGAGCGCCATCAGGTCGTTCGCCGACACCATCATCAGCATGCCCAGGGTGGCGAACAGCACCAGCACCGGGTATTCGAAACGCTCCATGTTCTCGTGGCGGATATATCCGAGCGACAGAATCAGCGTCAGCGCCGCGCCGACGAGAACGAGTCCCTTCATGAACAACGCGAAGTCGTCGATGATGAAAAGTCCGTCGAACGTTCTGGCGGACTCTGCGGCCGGGCCGAGCGTTACGACGAAGGCGACGACGAAGGCGATCAGCGTGAGCCCGATGATCGTGCGGGTCGCCGCGTGACCGCGGAACACGCCGAACATCAGCAGCGCCATGCCGGCGAGTGCCAGCCAGATTTCGGCGAGAACCGGGGTGAGCGCGGGCATCATCTTTCTTCCTAGCGCTGCACGAGCCAGGCGGTGGTCTGCGACGCATCGATCGCGCCGCCCGCCTGAACGATGAGGTTCTCGACCGAGGCGCGGATCACCGAGAGAAACGCTTCGGGATAGATGCCCATCAGCAGAACCACGCCGATCATCGGCGCGAATATGGCGATCTCGCGCGGGTTGAGATCGAGAATCTTGGCGAGGTGCTCTTTGGTAAGCGCGCCGAACACCACCCTGCGATAGAGCCACAGCATGTAGGCGGGACCGAGAATGATCCCGGTGGTGGCGAGAAACGCAACCCAACTGTTGGCCTGATAGGCGCCGACCAGCGAGAGAAACTCGCCGACGAACCCCGAGGTGCCGGGCAGTCCCACCGACGCCAGCATGAAAACCATGAAGACGAACGCGTAAACCGGCATGCGGTGCACCAGCCCGCCGTAGTGCGCGATCATCCGCGAGTGCTCGCGGTCGTAGACAACGCCGACGCAAAGGAACAGGGCGGCCGAGACCACGCCATGGCTGAGCATCACCAGCATGGCGCCCTCCAGCCCCTGCGTGTTCATCGTGAAGATGCCGATGGTGACGAAACCCATATGCGCCACCGACGAATACGCGATCAGTTTCTTCATGTCATCCTGCGCCAGCGCCACCAGCGAGGTGTAGATGATGGCGACGACGCTGAGTGCGAAAATCAGCGGCGTGAAGAACGCGCTCGCCTCGGGCAGCATCGGCAGTGAAAAACGCAGAAATCCGTAACCGCCGAACTTCAGGAGCACGCCGGCGAGCACCATCGAGCCCGCGGTCGGCGCCTCGACATGGGCGTCGGGCAGCCAGGTGTGCACCGGCCACATCGGCACCTTGACCGAAAAAGCGGCGAACAGCGCGAGCCACAGCCAGCGCTGCATTCCGGTCGAGAACTCGGTGGCCATCAAGGTCGGAATATCGGTGGTGCCCGCCACGAAATACATGGCGAGGATGGCGAGCAGCATCAGCACCGAACCGACCAGGGTGAAAAAGAAGAACTTGAAGGCGGCGTAGACCCGCCGCGGTCCGCCCCATACCCCGATGATCAGGAACATCGGGATCAGCATGGCCTCGAAGAACAGATAGAAAAGCACGAAGTCGAGCGCCGCGAAAACGCCGACCATGGAGGTCTCGAGCACCAGAAAGGCGATCATGTATTCCTTGACGCGGTTCGTTATCGCCCGCCAGCTCGCCAGCACGCAAAGCGGCGTCAGGAAAGTGCTGAGCAGAACGAAAAACAGCGAAATGCCGTCGACGCCCAGGTGGTAGCCGATGTTGAACGCCGGGATCCATGCGCTGCGTTCCTCGAACTGAAAGGCCGCCGTGGTGGTGTCGAAACCCGTCCACAGAAGAAGCGACAGCGCAAAAGTGATCAACGACGTCCAGAGCGCCACGTTGCGCGCATTGCGCGCGACGATATCGGCATCGCCACGGATCAGGAAAATGAACGCCGCGCCGACCAGCGGCAGGAAGATGGTGAGCGACAGGATCGGGAGGTCGGTCATCGCGGCCTCACGCACCCGCCGTCAGCATGTACCAGGTGACCAGCGCGGCGGCGCCGATCAGCATGGCGAAGGCGTAGTGGTAAAGATAACCCGACTGCAGCCGTGCCGCACGGCGGGCGAGATGGAGCACCGCTGCGGAGATGCCGTCGGGGCCGACGCCGTCGATCACCGCCCCGTCGCCCGAACGCCAAAAACCGCGGCCCAGATAGTTGGCGGGGCGCACGAACAGCGCGTCGAAAAGCTCGTCGAAATACCACTTGTTCAGGAGGAACAGGTACATGGCGTGCAAGCGATTCGCCAGCGCAGTCGGCAGCTCCGGGCGCACGATGTACATGACGAAAGCGATGGCGATGCCGGTGCCCGCCACGATGGTGGGCAGCGCCTTGACCCAGCCCGACAGATAGTGCGCCGCTTCGAGCACGTTGGGCTCGCCGAGCATGAGGATGCTGCCGTTCCAGAAGGCGCCGTCGGGATCGACCATGCCCCACTGAACGCCGACGAAACCGGCGAAAATCGCCCCCAGCGCGAGGAAGATCAGGGGCACGGTCATCACCTTGGGCGATTCGTGGACGTGCGCCATGACCTTCTCGTCGGCCCTCGGCGCGCCGTGGAAAGTGAGGAAGATGAGCCGCCATGAATAGAAGGCCGTCAGCACCGCGGCGGCGATGCCGAGCCAGTAGGCGTAGTCGCCGACGACGCTGTTCGCGGCGAAGGCCGATTCGAGGATGATGTCCTTCGAAAAATACCCGGCGAAGAAGGGGACGCCGGCGAGCGCCAGGCTGCCCACCCACATCACCCCGTAGGTCAGCGGAATGAGCCGCCACAGCCCGCCCATCTTGCGCATGTCCTGCTCGCCCGACATGGCGTGAATCACTGAACCGGCGCCGAGGAACAAGAGCGCCTTGAAGAAGGCGTGGGTCATCAGGTGGAAAATCGCCGCGCCGTAGGCCGAGATCCCGGCGGCGAAGAACATGTAGCCGAGCTGGCTCACGGTCGAATAGGCGATTACCCGCTTGATGTCGTTCTGGCAGATCCCGATGGTGGCGGCGAAGAAGGCCGTCGAGGCGCCGACCACGGCGACCACGGCGAGCGCCGTCGGCGCGTACTCGA